>SUWE01000079.1 GCA_015061615.1 Lentisphaerota bacterium | reverse complement strand
AGACTGCTTTTTGCGCCGCACCAAATAAAAAACCAGTATTCATAGTATTCTTAGTATTCTCAGTAGCGGCGCACCATAAAGCCCGCCCGCCGCAGACGGTATCTAAAACCGGTGTAGCGCGCAAGCCGCTTCAGGTTGTTTTTTTTGCGCTTCGCGCTTTATTATGGGGGCGCTTTTTGTAAAAAGCTCCCCCATACCCCCGGCAAAAACTTTTCACGCTTGCTTCGCAAGCTGCTCTTGGCGCTTCGCGCAGGTAAGTGCTGCGCACGGCTTTGCGCTTCGCGCAGGTAAGTGCTGCGCACGGCTTTGCGCTCTTATTTCTTTCGCAGTACCGTGTACATCACACTGATTGAATTGCCGATTGTCCGTTCTTCAGGCTTCATTACAGCCTTGTAACGCTTCAGAAGCTTTGCAAGCTCACTGTTGGGCAATTTACGGTAATTCGGCGAAAGTATCAGCATCACCTCTTGAGTGTCGCTCTTATCCAGATACTCCAGCGCTGAATCAAGCTGTCTGGACTCTGTCACTTCCAGAAAAACTTTTTCAAACGGTAACTCCGGAGTCATTTCCGGTATGAAAAACAAGTCGGATATCACCACCGGTGCTTTTTGTTCAAGCAGTTCCATTTCAAGATTTTCCGTGTCTTTACTTACTTTTACCAGCGCATTCAGCGCCCACAGCTGTAAAATGATTCCGGATGCGCAGAGGGTGATAAAAATCCATTTTGTCCCGTTCCTGAAAAGTCCGTTTTTCGTAAATGCGTAAACACACAGCACTCCGGCAAGCGGCAGGATCATTATAAAGTGTCTTGCCCCCCATGTCAGACCTATGTCGTTGGAGTTCAGCAGAAAAGGTATCGCCAATGTGTAAAACAGCACTGTTCCGGTCAAAATCCTCACTGCTTTTACTTTGTCTGTCAGAAGCGCCCGGATATTGAGCAAAATCACCCCCGTTACCGGAACCGACAGAAATAATCCGAAAGTTTTCGCACTTGTCAGCAAAAATGCTTTTTCTTTGAGCAATGCAATCGACAGTATCAGTGATATTGCTGTAAATATCACTGCACAAACTGTTTTGAATTTGATGAATTTCCGGTATCCCGTTGTGACTCCGGCGGCTGCCGCGCATAATACCGCCGTTCCTGCGGCAATTCCCGACCATCCGGGGAGTGTTTCAAAGCGGACTATGTGCTGATAAAAGTTGAAAATTATCTCCTGTATTTGCGCCGTTGCTGAAAAATCTGTCCGGTTGTTCCCCCAATATGTCGCCCCGTGGAGACCGAAAATGTTGTTGAACAGGATATAATTGCTTATCCATAAAAGTGTTGCGGGAATGATTGCCCCGGAACCGAACCGCAGGATATTTTTCCACTCTCTTTCAATTATCAATACGATAAGCACTCCGAGGCCGAGCAGATAAAGCTCCTCTCTCATCCACAAGCCGCAGGCGAAGGCGAATCCGGCAAGTTCTATTCTCTTTTTCAGGTAAAACCATGCGGCAAGGGTCACAAAAAACGCCGCCGGAACCATCTCCCACAACTGCACTGCGTAGAAAATCAGCGGCATCGCCGCCACTGCAGGAAAAAGATACCTTTTTTTCACCGGGAAACGGCATAACAGCCACGCTGTTCCACTCAGAAACAGCATCGGCAGCAATGTGAAACCGAAGCCGGATATTTTTTTGCATACCCACGCCGTCAGCACCGGCAGGTAAGGGGAGTGGAACGAGCTTATTTTTCCATTTGCAAGATGCTGAAAATGGAATCCGCCGCAGGGGAAATTTGCCGGAACCGCGTGTTCAAAGAAGATCGTATTTCTTTCCATAAAGTTGCGCACGATCATCTCTTTATTGCCGTTATCGGTTATCCACACCGGATTTTCCGGCAGAAACAGTGCGGAAAAAAAGAGCATTGCCGAAAAAAGCAATAAAGCAGTGATAACCCCCCTGTACTTTTTCAGCAATGCTTTTTTATTCATGAGAATTGCTTTCAGCGTGCAATGTCTTCGGTATCAAGCAATTCAATGCCTTCGGAGGCAAGTTTTTCAGCCGCCGAATCCTGATCGTCGAAGCGGAATACGATGATCGCTTTTTCGCTCATTTTGTCCGGAATCGCGTACATATATTCCACCGAAAGCCCCAATCTGTCAGTTGCATCAAAAACAGCAGAAAGTCCGCCTACTTTGTCTGACACGCAAATGGCAAGCACATTGTTTTCGCTGGTGATGAATCCGGCTTCCTTCAGCGCCGCATTGCTTTTGGCAATATCATCGGTCAGCAGACGGAGAATGCCGAACTCACTGGTATCCGCCACCGTCGCGGCAAGGATATTCACCTGTGCCGCTTTCAGCACGCGGCAAACCTCTGCCAGGGCTCCTTTGCGGTTTTCCACGAAAAGAGAAAGTTGTTTGATCTGTTTCATAATACTGCCTTTCTTCCAAGTTTGAACATCTCTTCATTTGCGGTGTGAAGTTTTTCCGGGAACGCACTTTCAAGTGCCGCAAGGAAAAGTTCTTCACTGAACTCCGTAAGGTGTGCTGAAAGTGCGCCCAGAAGCATCACGTTTAGCGCTTTGGGAGTGGAAAGTTTGTCAACGGGAACATCTTCCGGCGTGATGATGACCGCATCGCTTTTTATCGCCGGACGGACAACGTCAAGCTGGGTCGAATCCAGCACCACAAGAATATCTCCTTCGCCAGCCGGAACCATCGGACTGTTGACCTTTTTTCCGTAACGCACTTCACTTGATACGGAACCGCCGCGCTGGCTCATCCCGTGGACTTCACTCTTTTTGACATCCATTCCGGCGCGGAAAATCACATCCGCAAGAATATCCGTCACCTTCAGCACTCCCTGACCGCCCAATCCGGCGGCAATAATGTTTTTGACCTCGCTCATAATCAGTTCTTTCCCATTTTAGCCATTTTAGCCATCGCCAGAATGCACGGACGGCGGGCGATTATCACGCTGCAATCGTTGGATGCCAGACGCGTTTTCAGCAGTTCGGCAAATCTTTCGGTTTCCGTTGTGGTATCGACTACATCGACATTGTCAACACCGATACCTTTGACGATATTTTCCAGAGAGACCGCATACGCTTCGGTCTTGTGGTCAAGTTTTTTGCCGGTTGCAGGATTTTCCTGACAGCCGGTCATACCGGTGGTGCGGTTGTCGACGATTATAACAACGTGTCCGGTCGCCGGACGGTTGTAAACCATTTCCACAATGCCGTTGATCCCGGTATGCAGGAATGTACTGTCACCGATGATGCTGACCACTTTTCTTGCTTCAGCTTCCGGCAGAGTATGGCGCATACCCAGACCGACAGTGACACTGCCGCCCATGCAGACGCAGGTATCCAGCGCATTGAACGGCGGCATCACACCGAGGGTGTAACAGCCGATATCGCCGGCAACGATGCAGCCCGTGTCGCGGAGGACTTCAAAGGTTTTACGGTGCGGACAGCCGGGGCAGAGCTGAGGCGGTTTGCCCGGAGCGCCGACGGGGTCGGGAGTAAGATCGCCGGCGATGAGTTTGCGGACTCTTGCCACATTCAATTCACCGAAGCGGAATTCTTCGGCTTTATTCTCAACTTTGATACCGGCAGCCATGATCTGTTCAAAAAGGTAACTGTCGCCTTCTTCAATGATCAGACAGCGTTCCACGCTTCCGGCAAACTTGCGGATAGTTTCAACCGGGAGCGGCCAGGTCATGCCGAGTTTCAAAACTGATGCTTCCGGAGCGGCATCAAGTACATGCTGATAGCTGATACCGCTGGTGATGATACCCAGAGCTTTTGAGGAACTTTTTTCAACGGTGTAAGCGCCCTGTTCATTTAATTCTTCCATTTGGTGCAGGTCACTGCGCAGACGGCGGTGGGCAAGTTTGGCAAATGCCGGAACCATCACATTGGACTTCGGGTCTTTGGTGAAAGAGGCGGCTCTTTTTGCCATCGGTTTACCGGCGTAACGGCGCTCCATAAGGCACTGGGAGTGGCAGACGCGGGTGGTCATGCGGAACAGCACCGGACTGCGGAACTTTTCGCCCAGTTCAAATGCGGCGCAGAGAAAGTCGTAACACTCCTGGGAATCCGACGGCTCAAACATCGGGACTCCGGCGGCGACGGCGTAGCGGCGGTTATCCTGTTCATTCTGGCTGGATGCCATTCCGGGATCGTCAGCGGAAATGACTACCAACGCTCCGGGAGTGCCGCTGTACGCAATGGTGAAAAACGGGTCGGCGGCGACGTTGAGTCCGACATGTTTCATCGTTACAAGGGAGCGGACTCCGGTGTACGCGGCGCCGATAGCGACTTCCATCGCGCATTTTTCGTTGGGAGCCCATTCGGCACAGCCGCCGTTTTTGCTGAACTCGTCGAGGATTTCTGATGACGGGGTTCCGGGATATCCGCACCCCAGGGTGACGCCGCAATCGTATGCAGCCATCGCCACGGCTTCGTTTCCGCTGGCAAGTACTTTCATGATTTGTTCCTTATTGTATTACTGGTTAGCTTCTGTTGAATAATCACTCAATATATCTTCCTGAATGGCGAGCTGGTCGTCGATCAGGATTTCCAGATTCTCTTTTTCCTGCCGGTCGGGAGTGAATCCCGGATTGTTGAGCAGTTTCAGCGCTTCGTCAAGTTTTGCTGAAACGTCGGCAAGACGGCGGATTTTTTCCTTTTCCTCATCATTGGGGTCTCTGCCGGATTCGCCGAGCATGGCAAGGTAATCCATGCGGCGCGTGACCGACTCCATGATCTGTGAACGCAGTTCCGCCTTGCTTTCATCATCGGCGCGGTTGTAGTTTTCGAGCATTACTTCAAAGCGTTCTTCCAGAAAGTTCAGCAGAACCGCCTGTTGTGCCTCATCGGCAAGATCGACCTCCGCAGAACCGAATATCCGGCTTTGGACACCGGAAAAGTCGGTCTCTCTGCCGTAGATCGCATCGAGGATGAATCCGTCCAGCTGGCAGCTGTTCAATGGCGCTCCGGCTTTGGCAAGGAGTTTGAAGGGGTCGGCAAGGTCGCCTGAGGATATGGATAATCCGTCAGGCAGATCGATCATCTCATCATCACCGTGAGTGTGACCGCCGCATCCGCAATCGTGGTCATGCTCAAACTCATCGTTTGAACCGACGGTCAGAACCGCGTGATCGCCTTCCGGACGGAGCTGGACTTTTTCCGACGTTGAAATAAACTCATCAAGTGACGCTCCCGGCACCGCTTTTTCATCGGTTCCGGCATAAAAGTTCATCCACGCCAGCTGCCCGGGGATATCGAGATAATCCTGAAACTCGTTCCACACCTTTTCGGCGGCATCATCCATTATTTTCAGGTAATCTTTGCGCGCCTGTGCGCCGCGCAGTGAACCGGAAAGGTATTCAAAGTCAACTTTGCCTTCTTCGTAATCAATTACGGTGCAAAGAAGTGCGTCGCCGAAAAGAAACTCGTTTTTCCGGTAGAACTCCGCCATATCAAAGACACTCAAGGTTACGGAGTCAGTTCTTGCGGCGCCCTTTTTCAGCACTTCATTTGCCGGGTCATCCGCCATGATGAAGTCGAATATCTGTTCGGAACCCAGCAGAATGTGGTAGTGGAACGCTGTTCCCAGCGGCAGGATGATCTTTTTCATTTCCACCGCGCTGCCGTTTTCAGTCAGTTCAACGGTCGAAGGAAAGACCGCTTCGGAAATGAAGGGGACAAATCTGTGACCGGGGAACAATACTCCGGAATTGATTTCCCACTCATCCGGAGTGATGAGGAACTTCTTTCCGGTGAAAAAACTTTTCCGGGTGCGGCACTGCCACTTGCTGTTGTGGAATATCTCATCATCCGAAGATATGAAACGCTCCACCCGTTTGCGCAGAGATTCCGGCTGTTTGGGGTCGAGAGCCTTCACCACCTGTGCGGCGGTGAATTTGCCGCCTGCACCGGCAATGGCGTTTTCTATTTCGGTACTGGTGATATTGCAGCTGTCTTTATTCATAAAGAAAATCCTTCGGAAAGTTTTACCAGACGGGATGCCATCATGGCGATAAATTCATCCTGCTCCATATTTTTCAATTCATCGACCGTTATCGCATCGGCAAGAGAAAATTTTCCGCACCGGGTACGGCGCAGGGAACTCAACGCTCCGCCGCAGCCGAGTTTTGCTCCGATATCGGAACAGAGCGTGCGGATATAGGTTCCTTTGGAACAGGCGACTGTGAAATCGACTTCCGGCATTTCAAGGCGGTCAACGGTCAATTTTGAAATTTCGATCTCCCGTGCCTCGCGTTCTATTTCCACCCCCTGCCGGGCGAGGTCATAAAGTTTTTTTCCGCCGACTTTCACCGCGGAATACATCGGCGGCAGCTGGGTGGATTTACCTTTGAATGAGGCGATCACCTCTTTGACTTCAGTTTCAGAAGGCAGAGTTTCACTGCGTCTGACAACTTTGCCGTCAAGGTCGCCGGAATCGGTTTCGACCCCCAGAAGCAGTGAACCGGTATATTCCTTATCCACTCCGCTGAGACGGCCGCTGTAAGCGGTGAATTTGCCGAGTACGAGCAGCAGCAGTCCGGTCGCCGCCGGATCAAGGGTGCCGCAGTGACCGACTTTGGGAACATTGAAGCGGGCGCGGACAAAGTTTACCACGTCAAAACTTGTCCAGAATCCCGGCTTGTCGATCGGGAGTATTCCGAATGCCTTGCACTCCGGCAGACGGTGTTTTTTCGGATTGTAACGCAAAATAGTATTACCTTTCAAAAATTATGCACGTTTCGTGCGTTCAGCCAAACTTCTTTTCCGTGAACCGGGCAGCTGGATACGGAAGTGTATCGCCAGCAGACGTATCGCCGTAACTGACAGCGATACCGTAAGAAAACGGATGAACAGCGGCAGTTCCGTTTTGGCGGCGATGATATATATTCCGCCGCCGATGATCGCCGCCGTCGCGTAAAAATCACTGACCAGTACCGCAGGTATCTTCCTCGCCATCACGTCACGCAGGATACCGCCGCCGACAGCGGACAACGCTCCGCAGAGCATGACCCCCACCGGTCCCAGATTGTACTGCATACCCTTCGCCGCGCCGATGGCGGTGAACACCCCCAGTCCGAAGGCATCGCAGACCATGATTATCTCTTTATGGTTTGCGATAAACGGAGAGAGGAAAAATATCAGCAATCCGGTGATGATGCAGGCAATGAGATAAGTTTCATTCTGCAATGCCGCTACGGGAGTTGCTCCGATAAGGGCATCGCGGAGCATTCCGCCGCCGACTCCTACGGTACAGCTGAAGACCGCCACACCGAGCAGGTCGAGGCGCAGTTTTACAGCGCTGACAGCTCCGGTGACGGCAAAGATCACGGTACCGGCAAGGTCAAAACAGTATATCAGCAAATCGAACATGAAAACTTTTTCCCGTAACTTTCAAAATCACTCAATGACTTTGTAATCCTTGATTTTAGAGTATTGGAGTTTTTGGACAACATGGGTGACTGTCTGCTGGTCGCCGTCATGATTGATACGGAAATTTTTCAGATAGACCGTCCGGTCGATCGCGCCTTTTTTGCCCATGGTGTAGTACGCCGCCGTTCCGGGGAACGCGGTGATTTTGCGCCAGTTACGGTCAAAATGGACGAGGTGTCCGGCTTTTTCCAGACCGATGGCAAGGAATATGAGCGCATCGTAACTCTGAGTCTCACAAGCTCCGGGATTGTGATAGAAACGCTTGCGGAAATCTTTTCTGAACTCTTTGAACTCCCTTGAAGTGTTATCCGGATTGAACAGCGCGGTAAAGACACATTCACCGGGGTGGACACCTTTGAGCGCATCGCAGATGAGGTCGTCATCCCAGCTGTTCAATCCGGATAACA
>SUWE01000078.1 GCA_015061615.1 Lentisphaerota bacterium | reverse complement strand
TTGCTATTTTAATCATGGGAGAGTATCTTTAAGATTAAACGGAATGAGCCCAGTGGAATACCGAGCACATTCCATGTAAATTAATTCGTACAATTTTTTGGGGTCACATCAAAAAAAACACAGGTTTTGCGCTCAGCCCCAGTTTTTTTTACTTCAAAACTCACACCGTTTTATTTTCCGGGAGCATGTAAAACAGGAAGATCAAGAATCTTCCTTTGATTCTGAAAAAACTGCCACAATTCAGGGTCACGGAAAAGTTTTTTCAGCAGAGCTGTCGGAGATATTCCGCAAATTTCAGCAGCCCGGCGGTGGTCGAAAGCGTTCTGATGGATAATATCCAACAGTTGAGCGGCAAACAACGGATAGTTTGCAGAGTTCATGGAACACTCCGGATTATCAGGGGGGACACAACGCTCCTGACGGAATTTGAGTGCCAAAAGCATCTTCAATTTTTTCAACGCATTGCTCCGGTTGCGGAACTGACTGCGCTCAGTGCAGTCGCTTGCCGAAATGCCATACTGAGACAATTCAACTTTCACTGCCGATGAAGTTTTATTCCTCTTCTGTCCTCCCGGACCGGAACCGCAGGAAAAACTTATCCTGCACAATGCTGAAAGCGCAGCATCATCCATCTGCAAAATTCTGTCTCGTTCAATATCCATTATTTTTTCATTCCGATACTTGCATATTATTGTGTTATGCAATATATTATTCAAGTGGGATTTTGTCAAGCACAAAATCAGTGATTTTTATCAATTAAGGCAGTTTTGTATAAAAACAGTTTGTTTTTTTGCAGGTTGCGGAACGGAAAGAATAAATGGTACATAAAAGAATATTCCTGCTGATGATCGTATTTTCATCTGTCGCTGCCGTTTTTCTCTGCATTTCTCCGAAATTTGATTTTTCCGTTCCGGCAGTCCGCAGTAAAACGGAGATAAAAAATGCTCCTGTCCGGAAGGTTGAAGTAAAAAAAGCCAACATTCCGGAAAAAAAATCTCCGGCACTCTTTCAGTGGCAATTTCTGCCGCTTGACGGAAGTTACGTAACAAGCCATGACCGATCAATCAATGGTTTTGCGTTGGGATATTATATTCCGCAAAAAGAAGTAAATGGTGTAAGCATGGCACTGATACATGCTTACAATGAAAAGAAAAACGGTTTCAGCATGTCATTTTTGGAATACTCCGGAATATCCAGTGGTGTAAATCTCTTTTTTGCCGGAGGCATGCAATCCAACCGCGGCTTGGCAATGGGCGTATGGAATATGACCGAAAGCAATGACGGATTTCAGCTTGGCCTGGTGAATCACGAAGAAAAAGATCTGCTTATGGAATATGATATGAAACCGGATATAGACAGAAATAAATTCGGCGTACAAGCCGGATTCATAAACCTTTCCGACACTCCCGGACTTCAATTCGGACTATGGAACAAAAACACCTCTCAGAATTATGCAGACAACGGGTCCAAAGAAAATCAGAATCAGGCAAACGACACTGAGGAAAACAACAAAAATAAATTCGGCATACAGGCAGGACTCATAAACTATTCCAATGCTCCGGGTATCCAATTCGGTTTATGGAACACCAACCCGAATGGTTTAATAAAACATTTTCCACTTTTCAATATCAATTTTTAATTGAGAAACTCTCAAAGAAAGCATTTGAATTGAAAAATGAAAAAAATATATCGTTTTTTTATAAACTGCCGGTTGTAATCTGAATCTGCTGTATTATATTTACACGGTGTTGTTTCATGAATCTGTATCAATATAGAACAGGAATTTAATTTATTGCAGAAAGGTTTGTTCTGATATGATTTTTACAATAGCTTCCGGTCTCGGACTGGATCAATCAACAATGAGAACGTTATTCATCGGTGTCTTGATTTACATGGTCCTGATGTTGCTGATCGGCTGGTTTTCCAGCAAAAAAGTCAGCGGAATGAGCGATTTCCTTGTGGCAGGCAGACGTCTGCCGCTCTGGATGGCAACAGCAACTTTAATTGCGACATGGTTTGGTGCCGGTTCAAGCATGGGGGTGGCGGCGACAGTATACTCCGACGGAATAATCGGAGTTCTCGCCGATCCGTTCGGAGCATCTCTGAGCTTGATCCTTGCCGGTATATTTATAGTCGGAATGCTCCGCAAACAGGGGTGTATGACCGTAACAGATATCATCGAACGCCGATTCGGTAAAGCCGCTGGAGTATATGCTTCGTTGTGGATGATCCCTGTTTATGTCGGCTGGCTGGGAGCGCAGCTTCTCGGTCTGGGAACGATCCTCAACCTCATTACCGGGGTTCCCATCGTCACCGGAACATTGATAAGCACCGCGGTAGTATTACTTTATACCTGCGCAGGCGGCATGTGGGCGGTTACACTGACTGATGTCATTCAAGTGGGGATCATGACCGCAGGCTTGATTCTTCTTCTTCCCGGCACTGCGGAACTTGCCGGCGGCGGTGCGGCACTCATGCAGGCACTGACTCCGGCAGACACCCTGCTTCCCGTGGGAGCAAGCAACTTCAATGACTATGTTTATTATTTCGGAAGCTGGATAATCATGGGACTCGGCTGTATGGTCGGTCAGGATCTCGTCCAGCGTTCACTGGCAAGTAAAAATTCCAACGTTGCCGTTGCCAGCAGTGTGATTTCAGGTTTTTCCTATATCGTAATAGCTTTTATCCCCATTACCATTGGAATCGCGGCAAGAATAATCCTGCCGAAGTACGGTATCACTGCAGAAACGATGGGAGGAGATATATCAAATCAGGTTTTGCCGAGGATCGCGATTCTTGTTCTGGGCAACAGTTCTCCAGTACTCTTAACTGTTTTCATCGCCGCCTTGACCGCCGCGATCATGAGTTCTGCAGACAGCTCTCTTCTGGCTGGTGCATCGCTGCTCTGCAACAATGTCCTTGCGCCGATATTCCCCCGGATGCGCGAAAAATACCTGCTGATGAGTACCCGTATTGCGACAGTTCTTTTAACAGCAGTTTCACTTATTCTTGCGATCTGGGTTAAAAGTATTTACAACCTGATGATAAACAGCTGGATTTCACAGCTCGTCATCATTTTCCTGCCGGTAATAATGGCTCTGTATGTTCCCAAAGCGACCAAAAACACAGCTTGGGCAACAATGGTTTCCGGAACTGTGGTCTGGTTTGGATATACTTATATTGCCTGTTGCGGAAACAGCTTGAATATGGCAGAACTGCTTGCAAGTGACGGTTTTGACCGTGCAATAACCTGTGGAGCGGTTTACGGTTTTATTTCTGCATTGATCACTTTTATCTGCTGTTATATCGGAGAACTTATCGCGGGGGATGAAAATGGTACGGATAAAACTGAACAGTGACAATATTGAGGAAACTGCCGGAAAATTAAGCGAACTTCTGAAAAAAGAAGGAGCTGTAGCTCTTGTGCCGACAGAGACAGTTTACGGTTTGATCGCCCGTGCAGGAGATGAGATTGCCGCCAAACGGATTTTTGAACTAAAAAGACGGAATGTATCCAAAGTTCTCGGCTGGTTTACCGGAAACTGGCGCAACTTGCCGGAGCATGGCGTTATCCTCGACGGACTGCCGGAAAAGCTGGCAAAGGAGTATTGCCCCGGTCCATTGACGATCATCGCCCCCTGTGCCGATGGCTCGACACAGGGTTTCCGCGTTCCGGACACACCTTTTTTACTTGAACTGCTGAAAAAATTTGATGGAGTTCTGATTCAAACCAGTGCAAACGCCTCCGGTCAGCCGGATGCCCGCAGTTGCGATGAAGCGCTTGCACAACTCAATGGAGAAGTTGACATTGCTGTTGACGGCGGAGATATCGCAGGCAATATTTGCGGCTCAACAGTGGTAGATGCAACAGGAGATAGAATAAAAATTCTCCGACAGGGAACTCTTGACTTGCAGAAGTGGCTTTGAGGGGTTATATTATCAATATGCTTGAAATATCGAAGGAGAACTCGTTTTGAAATATTTTGTATTTTTGTTGACTTTTATCATTCTGTCCCCGTCTTTGTTTTCCGGGACAGAAACTCTTGCAAAAAAAGAAACAGGAAATCTTATCCTGGCATCAGTAAACGGTGAAGCAATTACAGAAGCTGATGTCTTGCCTCTTACCAGCGGCAGAGAAACTCAGGCACGGGCGGTCTATTCCGGGGAACGTCTGACACAGATGATTTATAATTACCGTAAGGAAGTTGTCAATGAACTTATTGACAACATACTTGTACAGTCAGAGTTCAGCCGTTACAATTACCCCCTGCCAAATCAGGAGATTGAGCGTGAAATAGATAAATTCAGCGACCGTATCGGCAGTCGTTCAAGAGAAGAATTGATCCGGCGTCTTGCAAAAGAAGGCTCCACTCTTGAAGAGTTGAAAATAAAAGTCCGCAAAAATCTGATGGTGCAGATAATGATCTACCGTCAACTCCGGATAGCAGATCCATGTTCACCCAAAGAAGTTTTTGAATATTTCCAAGCCCATGAATCCGAATACGCATCACCGGAAAAAGTGGGCTTGGCAATGCTCAAACTTGATTCAAACCTTCCGGAGCTGGAAAAGATTTCCGCTGAAATAAATGCCGAATTAAAAGTTTCGGCAGACCGTTTTGCAAGTTTGGTAAAACGTTACAATCCCGACATGGGGAATTTGGAGCTTGAAGCAATCGACAGCAAACTTCTGCGTCCGGAATTTGCATCTGCTTTCAAGGAGTTCAAAGTCGGTTTAACCGCGGGACCGATCAAAGTTTACGACGGAATCGTCTGGCTTAAAATAACCTCTTATCAACCGGCACAGAAAGCGTTATTTTCTGCCGTCGAGGAAAAAATAAAATTGGATTTGGAACGCAAAAAACGGGAAAAAGTTTTGAATGATTACATGCAAAACCTCCGTAACAATGCGGTTATAGAATATTTTTTGTGATTTATTGAATGGAATAATGTGTTTATGAAACTGTTTTGCAAAAAATGCAATAAAGTATTTACTGCTGACTCGCAAGATTCCCCAGTTGTAAATTGTCCGGTATGCAGTGCCGAAATTTCCCGCCCGGAAGAGGGACTGTCCGCAGGAGTTGTGATCGGCGACTTTGTTATTGAAAAAAGCATCAATAAAGGCGGCATGGGGGAAGTATTTCTTGCCACTCAGATTTCACTTGACCGTCCTGTTGCATTGAAAGTTCTGCAAAGTGAATTTACCAACGATCAGGAGTATATCGACAGTCTTTTCCGCGAAGCGCGTGCTGCGGCACGCATAAATCATCCCAATATCGTACAGGCTTATGCTGTCGGTAATGATGATGGACACTATTATCTGGCAATGGAACTGGTTACCGGAGACACTTTGAAACAGATTCTCCGGGATAAAGGAGCGATATCTCCGTTACGTTCAGCAGAAATCATCCTGGATATTGCGAAAGCTCTGGATACAGCATGGCGTGAACAGAAACTCGTTCATCAGGATATAAAACCTGACAATATCATGATCAACGCTAACGGAGTTGCCAAACTTGCCGACCTTGGATTGGCAAAAACAGCGACAGTAAAGGAGCAGGTTCTTGAGTCAGCAGATGAAGTATTGGGAACTCCTCAATATATAAGTCCGGAACAGCTTACAGGTGTAGCCACCGATGTACGCAGTGATATATACAGTCTCGGCGCAACATTTTATCATATTGTAACCGGAAAACTTCCTTACCGCGCAACAGATATGATGGAGTTGGCACAGATGCACAACTCCGGTAATCTTGTTCCTCCGAAAGAAATAAAAGAAGATCTTCCGGATCAAATCAACCGGATCATCATAAAAATGATGGCGCGAAACATTGAACAGCGCTATCAAAGCGCAGCTGATTTAGCAGCTGATCTGGAAAAATTTATCGATTCAGAAAAAAACAAGCCGGCACTCAGTGAAGAAAAAGACGATACTCAGGCTGGTAAAACAATGCCGCAGGTCTCAGCACCTCAAGTTCCCAAAATTCCGGTGGTAAAAGGACCTAAAATTGCAGTTGCTCCGACAATTACACTGCAAAACAATCCGGCTGCACAACCAAAGCCGTCGGTTCCATCAAAACCGGTGATGCCACCGAAACCGGCAGTCCCCCATAAACCTGTAATTCCGCCGAAACCGTCAGTTCCGGCAAAGCCTGTGATTCCGCCGAAACCGTCAGTTCCGGCCCCACCGGTATCCAATCCGGTCTCACAGCCCAATCAGAACGCAACCCCAGTCCCTGTACCGCCGCCGGTATCGGAAAAAAGCAATAACAAAAAGGAAAAAAATTCCGGAAATATCAAAAAAATCGTTATCATTTCAGCGATTACTGCTGCAGCGGTCATTTTGCTGACTGCGATAGCCGGTGGTGTACTCTTTTATTTGGAGAAATCAGAAACGATTCCGCAGTTGATAACGCCTTATGTTGCAAAAGTAATTCCGGCTGCTGCTTCGCAGGAAAAAGCAGAGGAATCCAAAGAAAATACTCCGGTCGTTGCTGAAGAAAAAATTCCCGAAAACTTGCCGACTGCCGCCGCGACGTTGGAAAAATTTGAAGTTACCGGCAGAGCAGAGTATTTTGCCAGTTTCAAAGAAATTTCAGAGTTCCGCCGGCAGAATCCGGAAGCATCAAAGGAATTACTTGCAAAAATAGATGCTGCATGGAATAAACTCTCAATGCCGGTATTTCCGAAAGAGAAAGAAGCATTGCTTCAGTTAAAAACGATGTTTTCGGCATTGGATGAATCGAATCGCTGTGTATCCGAACGTGAAAGTTTGCGGCAGAAACATATTTCCCTGCTGAATATTGCAGTCAGGGAAGAAGCAGAGCGTAAAAAACGTGAAGAAATAGCGTTGGAAGAACAGAAGAAAAAACAACAGGAGTTGGAACGGCAGGCTCAGGAAAACGCCAATCAGCGCCGCGAAAACGAAGAACGCGAAAAAGCACGTTTGTCAGAATTGACAGCAGATATCAATAAACGCCTCAGCCGTTGTGTCTGTCTGATGCGTGAATATCTGCTCACCGGAGAGAAAAAAGACTTTGCAGAGACGCTTCAGGAAGCTCAGACATTTGCAAAAACTGCATCAAAATCGACTGTGCAGGAAAGAAAACTCATAAACCAGTTCCAAAATGATTTGACCGCATTGAACCGGGAACTGAAGGATTTGGGTGATAAGTTTGATAAATTCAGAAAAATAAACCGGAGATCCGGAATAAGAATGCGTATAAAAGGTAAAAGCATTCCGCTTGACAGAATGGAACCGGGCAAGATTTTTTACAACAGTGCCGATCGTTACAGAGAAGTCTATTTGGACTATGACAAACTTTCTCCTGAAATAAGAAGAGATATCTTCATCCGCTTGGGCAACATAAAAAATGCAGAGTTTTACTGCGATTTGTTCCACCGCAAGCGTCCGGCAGATGCAACAGTTCCGGCTGGCTTCTGGAAAAGAGTATGGCCGATAGTCAAAAACAGCCTGTAAAATCGATACCTGAAGCTAAAAAGCCTTCCGCATAAATTGTACGGAAGGCTTTTTTAAGGCAACAGCAACGCTTTCAAACGCGTAATTGAACAGAGGA
Source organism: Lentisphaerota bacterium (assembly GCA_015061615.1). GTDB lineage: Bacteria > Verrucomicrobiota > Lentisphaeria > Victivallales > Victivallaceae > UBA1784. Next base: position 548 of record SUWE01000078.1, on the reverse strand, counting down.
ACAGGTGTTCTCTCCGACAACCTCGTTGACCCTTTTGACAATCAGATCGCATGAAGGTTTCAATTCAACAAGCAAAGCACTGTGACGGACTTTCAGAGTCAAAATACCATCTTTCAATGATTCCGCTTCGGTAAATTTTGCAAACATTGAGCCGACAATTTCACTCCATTTACTGCGCAATGTAAGAAGGACTCCATTTTCCGGACGACGTATTTTTACCAGAATATCTTCCAGCAGGAAATCTATTTTGCGCGGCTGACAGGTGTGTGCAGATATCTCAACAGCCGCCCGTTCCGGTCCATACCACTGCGCAAGCATAGCGTAGCGGTTACGGCGTTTTCCGAGCTGACGCGGCGGGAGCGGTGCAGAGTTATTATTTTCTTTATTCATGCATTGATTTGCGCACCGATCATGTAAACCGGCATCAAAAGAAGATGAACAAAAATCTTGGTGGGAGCAATCACCCCGCCGCGAAGAACGTGAACCAGCCCCCTGCGTCCTTTTTTGAAGGGCAGACCGAAGGTCAACTCCAGAAAAGGACGCAGGGG
>SUWE01000077.1 GCA_015061615.1 Lentisphaerota bacterium | reverse complement strand
TGGAAAATGATGACCAGATCCTTGCTTTTGACCCGGAAAAAGGTACGCTCAATATCTGGCAGGTCAAAAACGGCCCCACCATCATCCCGCCGGAACAACCGCAGAAACTCTTTAAAATGGATTACGCCCAAGCTCCTTTTACCAAATGGACCCCGATTGCCCAGCCGGAAAAAGCTCTCTCTGCCACACTCAAAAAGAGTGACGATGCGACCATTTTGACCGCAACTTACAACGTTATGGATAAAGTCAATGCCGTTATGACCGTCACTCTGCCTGCAAAATCAGGCGCACCTGAATGGAAACTTGACATAGACAATCAGTCACAGTATGAGATCCGGGATATCGTTTTCCCCCGCTTCAAATCAGTCAGTCTGGGCATGGATGCGGAAAATATCCGCCTTACCCGGACTCATGACATGACCGGATTCAATCATCCCGGAGCTTTGATCGGATTTCAGGGAGTAAGAACGTTTCATTATCATCCAGGAGTGCAGACCATGGGATATATGGCTTTCTACACTCCGGGAGTTGGATCATTCACCCTCCAGCGGAGAATGGCTGACGGTATCGGCGTGCGTTTTTCCATGATCCCCAATAAAAACAATACCGGTGCCGACATTGAAACCTGCCGCCGTTACGCTGTGGAATCAGGCAAAAAAGCCACTGTGAAATATCTTGCCGGATTCATCCGCGGCGATGAATACGATAGTTGTGACCTTTACGGTATCTGGGCAAGAAGCTGGATGGATTTCTCCAATGTCAATACCAAATATTCCAAAAATATCCACTCCCTCGGCCGTAACCGCATCTTCCCTGTCGGCAGAGCGAAAAATCAGCAGCTCGTCATGCTCAATTACATGGGAATAAATGGTCTGTGGACCTTGGGCGGCAGAGTGGCGTACACCCCGGCATATCTGCCCAGACTCGGAACTCCGGAGGAGATCAACAAGGAAAATGAAGCTCTGCGTAACGGTGGAGTAACCAACTATGCCTACTACGATATTCTGGGGTATTCCGATGATTACGCCACCTGGGATAATATCGCCGGATTCAAAAAATCGGAACTGGGCGATATTCTCCTGCTCAAACCCGGCGAAGCCCATAAAGGCGGTGTCCGGCTGCGTAACGGCAGACTTATGCCGTGGGGGTGGGCAAAAGGCAAACACGCCTCTCAGGATAACAGCATGTGTCTGGATGATTCTCTCTGGAGAAATTATGTCCAGCGTGCCATCTCCGAAGTTTACTTCCAAAAATATGGCTTCTCCGTCTATACCGATGAGTGCAACTATTACATGGAGTGTTACAACCGTGAACACGATCATGGTCCCCAGTACGGCGCCCGGATGGCCGGTACCGAAAAAATGTATCAGTACCTTCTGAAAAAAATCCGTCCCGCAGCCCCGTGGTTCAGCTTCTTCGGTGAAGGTGCCGTGGACTTCCTCACCCAGTACATCGAATTCGTCATCCGCAACGGTTCTGACGGCGTGGACGGTGCCCCGATGATGTTCGCCATGCCCGCAATCAAAATCGGCCGCGGCTGTGCCAATGCTTTTACCGATGGGGCGCCTGACTGGGATGATGCGACAAGAGAGTATCACCTTTTCACCCGTAACTTCACCGATTGTGAATTTGCCAACAACGCCAGACAATTCAACTGGCACCGGGCAAGAATTTGCGATTGGATGTACAACGGAGTTTTCCGGGACAGTGCCGGAATGAGTTTTTCCGCCAAAGGTGTGCGGGCAAAATATTTCATCCGCAATGAAAAAGATCACAAGGGCATTGTCATAAACTTCCACAACCCCTTCGAGAAAAAGGATGTGACCGTTTCTCTGGATCTGAACCGCCTGCCGGAAGATATCCGGAAAAATCTGCCCGATTCCGCTTTCATCTACGATATGGACGGCGAAAGCCTCGCCGTTCAGAAAATCGCAAACGACGGCAGACACCTCATCATCACCGCTCCCGCCGGAAAAGCAACCAGCGCTATTATCGTCGCCCAGGCTCCCGAAGCGGAAATGGTGCGTGCCATGCTCGTTTTCCCGCAGAAAGCCGGAGAGGATTCTCTGCAGATGACTTTCGCCAATACCGGCAAAAAAGATATGAAAATTTCTGCACAACTGCTGCTGCCGGCAGGATTGACCGTGGAGAATTTCACGCCGGAATTCACCTTGAAAGCTGATTCTTACAAGGTCATCGAGGTAAAACTTTTCAACCGCAGCCAGCTCCAGAATCATGTCAATGCCGCTCTGCACGTCAACGGAAAAAACGCCGATAAAATCATCCTCGCTCCGGAATTGAGCAACCGGGGATTTGAAAATCATCCCGAGGGCGATCTGCGGCCGGATATCTGGGGATGCAGCGACCACTTCTACAATATCGCCTATCAGCAGTCTGCCGACAGTCCGGTAAATCCCAAAGAGGTCGGCGGTAAACTGGATGCAAATAATCCTCATTCCGGAAAATATTCGCTCATGCTCCCCCGGCAGACCGCCCCGTTGAATATCAACCACAAATATCCGGCTATGGCTGGCCCTCACTATACCGGTTCCGGTTGGCCGCAAAATCCCATCTCCCTGCCCTGGGTTTACAACGTGGTGCAGTATGGTGTATTCAAACCGGCAACAAAATATGAACTGACCTTCGCCGTGCGCTTTGCTGGTGATAAAGGGGCGTTGCGGGTACAGGGGTATCCCTTTACCTACCGCAAGGACGTAAAAAGCCATATTTTCGCCACCACCGATGTCAAACCTGAAGCAGGTGAAAGAGGGTGGTTTATCTACTCCATCCGCTTTACTACCCCGGAAGTTGCGATGAACAGCTACAAAACCCCCATCGCATTTGCCAATGTCGGTGATGCCGACTGCTGGATAGATACGGTAAATATCCGGGAAGTGAAACGGTGAATATCATTTCAAATTGCTCAACTCTATTGCGGGCAGCGGCGGTATAACCGTGAAGTACACCTCAAAAGTTGTGTCCAACTTTTGGGGTGCACTTCATTTGTAAAAAAATTAAACTTTTCCGTTATACGCCTTGCATTATACGCTTTGCGATATTATATTGTAACATAGGAAGGATGATCCCATGATAAAAAGCTATAAATGCAGGGATACCCAAAATCTGAAAGCAACAGGCGTCAGTCGCCGATTTAAGGCTTTTGAACGGGTCGCTCTGCGAAAGTTGGATATGTTGGATGCCGTGGTTGTCCTTGAAACTTTACGTATCCCTCCGAGCAATCATTTTGAAGCATTGCATGGAGATCGTGAAGGACAGTACAGCATTAGAATAAATGTGCAATGGCGCATTTGTTTTACATGGCATGAAGGCAACGTTTATGACGTTGAAATTGTCGATTATCACTGATAGGAGGTGAATTATGATCAGAACTGAAAACTTGGTCCATCCTGGAGAAATTCTTTCCGAAGAATTTTTGAAGCCTATGAATATCAGTCAGAATAAACTGGCGATGGATATTCATGTGCCTGCGCCGCGAATCAATGCCATCGTGAGAGGTACTCGTGCGATTACAGCCGATACCGCTTTGCGTCTCGGAAAATATTTTGGAACTGGACCGGAATTCTGGTGCAATCTTCAGTCGAATTACGACCTTTGCGAAGCTGCAGCAAAGGCTGAGGCTGAACTTGCAATTATTCCACAGCTTGCATTTGCCTAATGCGGAGAAAATACTGCCCAATTTTTATTAGAGTTGGGCAGTAAATGCGTCCAATATTCAACAAATTTCAAGCGGGAAATCACTATGAACTTTTGTCACAAACCGACGAAGAGGCTGTTTTTTGTGGGTGTCAAGACTTATTCAGATTCAACCAAACTGTGAAAATCTGACCTGTATTTTGACAAATCAGTACCATAGTGATATATTATTCACCAAACATTATGTTGTATCATATCAAAGCAGGATATTGATTGAAAAATGAGCAGAAAAGTCAAAGTTTGTGTTTCGGGGGAAACGATACCCGCGTGGCTGAAAATCCCGACTCCTCAGGCGGGAGTAGAGATCGTAAGGGATTATTTGCAGGATTTTCTGGATAAACAGATCATGGTGCATCGCCCTGATCTTGCGGTGATGACCGAGTGCTGCGACCGTTATCCAGTTTCCTCAAAAGATGAACTTTATGAGTTCTATGAGGCAAGAGGGGATGCCTACCGTGGATTTTTTGCTGAAAAGGCAAAAGAAAACCGTTGTTACATCGCTTACAGCGCCATTTTGAAAATCGACGGAGTGTGGAGAAATGCCACTGAACTTTATGACCGCGAAGGTAAAGTCGCCGGAATATATCTGAAAAACCATCTTTTCCCCGATGAGTATCTGCGCGATACAGTTCCGGGAACGGAACTGCCGCTGGTAAAGTGCGACTTCGGAACGGTTACTTTCGCCACCTGCTTCGATTTGAATTTTGAGGAACTGCGCCACCGCTGCCGTGCGCTCAAACCCGATATCATCGCTTTTTCTTCGGCGTTCCACGGCGGATTGCTGCAGAAAATGTGGGCGTATGAGTCACGGGCATACTTTGCCGGAGCGTGTGCGAGATTCCCGGAAATCCTTTCTCCGCAGGGTGAACCGGTTGCGCACAGCCACAACTTTTTCTACTCATCCATTGCGGCGGCGGAATTGAATCTTGACCGCGAGATAATCCATCTGGATTACAATATGGGCAAATTCCCCGCCATCAAAGCCAAATACGGCGACAAGGTAAAAATCCAGACACCTGACTATCTCGGTTCGGTACTTATGACCAGTGAAAGCGATGAGTTCACCATGGATGAGATCATCGACGAGTTCAAACTCATCCGTCTGGATGACTACCTTGCCGACTGTGTGGAAAAAAGAGAAGAACATCTCAGGAAAAGTTGAAAAGCTGCTTCAGAGTATGAAAATGGTTGCAAAAGCTTGTTTCAGGATGGATTTTCTGGATTTTTTGCAGCCATCTGTCAAATTTGAACTTGCAATAAAGTTGCATTGATGCTATTTTAAGCACTTGGTAAGTTGAGCCCTTTTGTCCGGTGGGTTCAGCGAAAACATTAACAAACAAAACGGAAGCGAGGTTCAATTCCGAAACTAACGATAAAGGGGCCCAGCAATGGCACTTGAAATTGACCGCAAGGACAACACCGATTTCAGCGGGAAACCGGTAACTAACGCAGACTATATCTCCCGTCAGGAAATGACCGAATCAAATGCAAGAAGTTACCCGAGAAAATTTCCCTTCTCTATTGTAAAAGCCAAAGGCTCATGGGTCGAAGATGTCGAGGGCAATAAATACCTCGACTTCCTTTGCGGCGCAGGAACCCTCGCTCTCGGTCACAATGATCCGGAAGTCAATCAGGCGATGATCGACCTGATTTCCAGCGATGCACCGCTGCATACTCTGGATTTGACCACTCCGGCAAAAGACCGTTTCGTCCATAAACTTATTTCCCTGCTGCCCGAAGCGATGCAGGGCAATGTCAAGATCCAGTTTTGCAGCCCTTCCGGAACTGATGCCACTGATGCGGCGATCAAACTTTGCAAGACCGCTACCGGCCGCAGTTCTGTTATCGCCTTTTCCGGCGGTTATCACGGCATGGGGCACGGCGCACTTTCTCTGACCGGTAATATCGGTGCCAAAGAGAAAGTCCACGCTTTGATGCCCGAAGTCCACTTCTTCCCCTATCCGTACAGTTACCGCTGTCCTTTCGGTCTCGGCGGCGAAGCGGGCGTGAAGGCGTGCTGTGCCTTCTTTGAAAGAGTTCTGAAAGATCCTGAAAGCGGCATCACCAAACCTGCGGCGGTCATCCTTGAACCGATCCAGGGTGAAGGCGGTGTTATCCCTGCTCCGGTTGAATTTCTGCAGACGATCCGCCGGGTCACTGAGGAACTGGATATCCCGATGATCGTTGACGAGATCCAGTGCGGAGTGGGACGTTCCGGTAAATTCTATGCCTTTGAATACGCCGATATCATTCCGGATGTGATCCTTTCATCCAAGGCTATCGGCGGAACCCAGCCGATGTCTGTGGTCATTTACAACAAGAAACTTGATAAATGGCAGCCCGGCGCCCATGCCGGAACCTTCCGCGGCAATCAGCTTGCAATGGCGGCGGGATGCGTGGTCATGGATCGCGTTGCCAAAGAGGAATTTCTTGCCGATGTGCGCCGCAAAGGCGATTATCTGCGCGATAAGATGTACGAATTGAAGGAAAAAGTTTCCATTATTGGCGATATCCGCGGCAAAGGACTTATGTCCGGCGTGGAGTTTGTCGATCCCAGAGGCAAAGCTGATGCCCTCGGCTCACTGCCTGCATCCGGAGAGATCGCCGCGCTCGTGCAGAAAAAATGTTTCGAGAACAAACTGGTGATGGAAAAAGGCGGCCGTCACGGCTCTGTCATGCGCTGTCTCTGTGCGCTGAATGTTTCCGATGCCGAACTGGATACCATGATCTCTATCTTTGAAAAGGTGGTTATTGAGGTGGACAGTGAATTTTCAAAATAATGTTTTTCTGACCGCAGGGGCGGATGAAAAATCCGCCTATCTGAGCATGATGGAGCAGACCATCCGCGCCGCCGCTGAGGCGATGACGCATGATGATGCTTATGCCGGTATGCCGCCGTATGAGTTGCGCAAAGCTCTGCATGTCGATGAACTTCTGCCCCCGGAAGGCTGCTCCTTTGAGGAGATTCTGAGCGAAGTCAAAGAGAAGATACTGCCCAACCTTGTCCGTCCGATGTCGACCAATTATATGGCGCATCTGCACGGTTCAGCGCTGTTGGAATCCATTGCGGCAGAGATCATTATCGCCACCTTCAATCAGTCGATGGACTCCTGGGATCAGGCGCCGGCGGCGACTGAGATCGAAGTGGAAGTGATCCGCAATCTCTGTGCGCTTTACGGTTACGGGGAAAAGGCTGACGGAGTGTTTACTTCCGGCGGTTCCCAGTCCAACCTTTCCGGATTGCTTCTGGCAAGAGACTGGTTCTGCAATGAAAAGCTCAGATACGATGTCAAAAAGTACGGATTGCCCGGAAACTTCCGCAAATTCCGCATGTATACTTCTGAAGTTTCGCATTTTTCCATGGAAAAGAGCGCGCATTTGATGGGTCTGGGTTACGAATCAGTGGTTAAAGTTCCTGTCAACTCCGCCATGCAGATGGATATAAAGGCGCTTGAGGAGCTTATTGAAGCGGATATAAAAGCGGGCAATCTGCCTTTCTGCGCCGTTGCGACCGTTGGCACGACTGACTTCGGCAGTATCGACCCGATGCCTGCCATGCGCAAACTCTGTGACCGTTACGGAATGTGGCTCCACGCGGATGCGGCATACGGCAGCGGTGTGATACTTTCAGAAAAATATGCTTCAAGAGTGAATGGACTGGCGGCGTGTGATTCGATCACGGTCGACTTCCACAAGATGTTCATGCTCCCCATCAGCTGCAGTGCATCGCTTATTAAAAACGGAAAATACTTTGATGCGCTGACTATCCATGCCGATTACCTCAACCGTGAGGAAGATGAGGAAGACGGCTACATAAATCTGGTCAACAAATCCATGCAGACCACGCGCCGATTTGATGCGCTCAAGGTTTGGATGAGTTTCAAAATGCGCGGCAGAGAGGGGTGGTCGGAGCTTATCACCCGTTGTATAGATAATGCGGCGTATTTCTACTCACAGCTTAAAGCAACTGACGGTTTTGAAGTTACCAATGAGCCGGAAATCAGTTCTGTTGTTTTCCGTCTTCTGCCTGAAAACGGCAGCAGTGAAGATGCGGACACGATGAACAAACGCATCCGCAGGGAGCTTCTGCACCACAAGGGAGTGGTCATCGGTCAGACGGTGTGCAACGGCAATGTCTGTTTGAAATTCACGTTGCTCAATCCGTTGTTGACCTGTGAAAAGCTGGACAGTCTGATTGCGTTGATGCTTTCTTTGCGGTAACGGCGCGCAAGCGCTCAAGCCGTGCGCAGCACCAAACAGCGCGAAGCGCCTGAGCCGTGCGCAGCACTTAGTTGCGCGAAGCGCTCAAGAGCAGCTTGCGAAGCAAGCGTGAAAAGTTTTTGCGAGCTTTTTACAAAAAGCGCTTGAATAAGTGCGCAGCACTTACCTGCGCGCAAGCGCATAAAACAAGCGCGAAGCGCAAAAAAAACAACCCCAAGCGGCTTGCGGGCTGACATGGGTTCGGGATACCATCTGCGGCGCACTGTCCGCAGGGGGCGCCGCTGCTGAGAATACTAAGAATACTCCTATGAGAGACTAAAAATCAAGTGTTTTTTGAAAAAAAGTGGAAAAAAAGTGTGATAATCAGCGGAAGATGATTACAAAATACTGCTTTTGTCTTACTCCTATTCGCGTTCAAT
>SUWE01000013.1 GCA_015061615.1 Lentisphaerota bacterium | reverse complement strand
TCTTCTGTAGAAGATTTTCAACAAAAACTTGAAGAATACATTTGCTATTTTAATCATGGGAGAGTATCTTTAAGATTAAACGGAATGAGCCCAGTGGAATACCGAGCACATTCCATGTAAATTAATTCGTACAATTTTTTGGGGTCACATCAAAAAAACACAGGTTTTGCGCTCAGCCCTTTTTTTTACGCCAATGCAGGGAATATCTTACGGTAACGTTTCACAATGTCTGCCAAAGCAAAGCCGTTTTGGAATACGGTCGCTTCGGATTGGATGGATATCAGTTTCGGAGCATACAAAAGCAGCTTATCCGCCAGAACATCCCACTTTTCGATTCCGTTTTCAGGCGGCAGATGCTGATCGGAAAAACCGTCATTGTCATGCAGATGACAAGTCACCATAGCCGGAGCCATTTTCTCAAAAGCCTTGCTGTAATTTTCGACTTTTCCGCTCCACACCGTATCAGTCATATAGTCAGCATAAGCCCCCTTGCCCGGATATGAATCCATTACCAAAGCATGACCGCTGTCAAAACAACACCCTACATTCGGATGACTCACTGAATCAACATAATACATTACTTCATCCGGTGTATTCGATCGCTCAAAAGCATTTTCAACAGCAATGACGACACCATATTTTTCTGCAAAAGGAATTATTTTTTCCAGAGCATCCAATGCCGTCGAACGGATTTCAGAATTGGGTTTATGAAAAAATACGCTGTCATACGCTCCTATATGGATCGTATATGTGCGGCAGCCGAAATCAGCAGCATACCCGAGGGCGCGTTCATGGTCGCGTATCATATCTTTCCGCCGTCCGCGATCGGCACAGGCAAGATCATAACTCTCACCGAATGGAGCGTGCATATCAGTAAACTTGAAGTTTTTCAGGACTCTTCTGAAAAACCCCATATCCTCCGGATTACGCAAGATACGGGTTATCCACTTATCTGTAAATACAAGATTCTCAACACCAAGCTCTTTTGCTTCAGCCAGAACACTTCTCAATATGGAATCGGGAACAGAATACCAATCGGCATAGTGAGAAAACACAAGTTTTTTATTCATCGCCGCCCACCATCGGTTGAAGTCCGCATCTTTTTCTGCCGGATAAAAGCGGAGCAAGCTCTTTCCGCATTACCCGGATAACTTTGAAAGGAGTTATTTTGCGGGTGCATACTGGATTGCCCTGAGGACAAACCCGCCTGAGACACGGTGCGCATTTTTCTCTTTCATGAAACATCAGCCATTTATCCGAAACCGGACCTGTATCATAAAGGTCGGTAGGTCCGAATACCGTCAATCCCGCAGAACCAACAGCAGAAGCAAGATGCATCAAACCGGAATCATTGGTGATTGCAAACTTATTGTACCTGAAAAGATACATCAGCGAAAAAAGATCGGTTTTTCCACTGAGATTGAAGACCTTGTTTTCAGGAAGTTCTTTTGCGATTTCTTCACAAATCTTTTTTTCTGCGGAACTTCCGGTCAACGCAACGATCCCGCCTTTGCGGATCCAGTAAGCTGCAACTTTTGCATAGTATTCATGCGGCCAGCGTTTGGCAGCCCCGTAAGCCGCCCCCGGAGCAAGTGTCAGAAGCATCGGGTGATAGAAAAGTGCAGCGGTATCCCCGGATAATTCATCGGGTGAACAGGGAATTTTCAACTCCGGCATCAATCTTTCCGGAGCCTTGCCTCCGAGAGCTTCTGCTATTGCAAGATAGCGCATTGCCTGATGAGAAGCGGAATACTCACCCCGCACCTTTTTTGCAAACGGGAACTTACCTTTCAACAGAAAACCGCGGTTGCGGGTCGGTTCTCCGAAAAGTTCGGGAACTCCGCACAACTTGAAACAGAACGCATCGCGGAAAGAGTGGTTGAAAAGCACAGCCGCCCCTGCCCGGAGACATTTCACCTGACGCCGCTCATCCAGCGACCAGAATCGGTGCGGCTGAGCGAGGGTAACTGTCTGATCTACAAAATCCAGCGTCTGATAAAGCTGAAGAGTATTTTCCGGAGCAACGACAAACAGCCCGCACTTGTCAGGCAGGACATTTTTCAGCGCCGCCAGAGCAGGCAGAGCCATCACTGCATCGCCAAGGTGATTGGGCATTCTGACAACGATACCATTGCGGAATTCTTTAACTTCTGCCGGAGGGAAATCACACTCCGGAGCAGCCAAATCCAAACTTTGACGGATAATATTTTTCACCATATTTATTCCACTTGTTAAAAACTTCAACTCTATAAAATACCACCGGAATCACACTTTTGCAAAAAAAACCGCAATTATTTTGAAAAAATCATGATTTTTACTGTGCAAAAACTTGAAAAATATACGTTTACAAGGTTTATTATATACATGACAGATTTTTTTCAGTTTACCGTGCTGTATGCACCCGTTTGCGTATTGCCGGGATTTTACAAAAAGGCTAATATCCATGAGTACTCAGTTTCTCGCAAAAATGTTTTCGGCGTACATAGGCATCGACCTCGGTACCGCCAACTGCCTGGTGTATGTCCGCGATCGTGGAATAGTTCTGAATGAACCATCCGTGGTGGCGATCAAAGTGAATACCAACGAGGTTCTCAAAGTCGGTGCCCCCGCCAAAGAGATGCTCGGCAAAGACCCCAAAAATGTCAAAGCCATCCGTCCGATGAAAGACGGCGTTATTGCGAACTACGAAGTTACAGACGGTATGCTCCGTTATTTTATCCACAGAGCGATCCAGACTGTTCCCTGGTTCAAACGTCTTCTGCGCCCTCAGGTTCTCATTGCAGTGCCTTCCGGCATCACAGAAGTTGAAAGACGCGCTGTCATCGACTGTGCAAAACACGCCGGAGCCGGAGAAGTAGTTCTCGTTGAAGAACCTATGGCTGCCGCTGTTGGAGTGGGACTTCCTGTGGCAGAACCTTACGGCAGCATGATCGTTGATATCGGCGGCGGTACTACCGAAGTTGCGATCATTTCCCTTTCAGGTATCGTCAGTTCAAAGAGCGCCAGAGTCGGCGGAGATATCCTCGACCAGACGATCATCAATCACCTGAAGAAAGAGTACAACATGCAAATCGGTGAACAGGCTGCCGAACGCATCAAGATCCAGATCGGCAGTGCCTACCCGGTTCAGGATGATTTGACGATGGTGGTCCGCGGTTTTGATTTGATCTCCCGCCACCCCAAAGCAATCGAAATCGGTGCAGGCGAAATACGCAAAGCTCTTCAGGGACCGATAGCCACGATCCTCGAAGCAGTTCATGCTACGCTTGACACCTGCAACAAGCCTGACCTGGCAGCTGACCTGCTCGACAGCGGTATCATGCTTGCCGGCGGCGGCGCAAAACTTGCCGGATTGGATAAGTTCCTTTCCGAAGAAACCGGCATGCCCGTATTCGTTGCGGAAGAACCGTTGAGTGCGGTTGCCAATGGTACTGGTGTCATGCTTCAGGAAAACAGTATTTGGTCTGCATAATAAAAAAACAGGATATTTATGAAAATTGATTTGAGTTCTCTGCGTCCGGTGGAGTTATCCGACCGGGCGCGTTTTGATAAAGAACTGGCAAAAATGGCCAGTCAGAGTTGCGAAGCGTGCTTCCCCAACATTTTCATGTACCGCGAACCTTACGGTATAGAGTTTGTTGAAATCGAAGGCAGATTGGTTGTTTACGAAAGAGTCACCAGAATAATCCATTATCCTCTCGGCGAAAAAACCGACCCGGAATTGCTTTACAAGATCAGTAAGGCTTTTGTCAAGGCAGGCTTGACCGACGGCGGCATTTATGATGTTCCGGAGTCTTTTCTGGATGATTTCCCTGATTGCGACCGTTTTTTCGAGCTTGAGTATGACGAAGGCGCTATCGACTATCTCTTTTCCGTCGAAAAAATCGCTTCGTTTACCGGTCCGAAACTGCGCAAAAAGCACAATTTGGTCAAACAGTTTCAGGCAAACTGGCCCTATGCGGAAGTCCGGAAAATCACAAAAGCAGACATTCCGGTAGCGGCAAAACTTGCAGCTGACCTCAATTCCCGCCTTGAACAGTGTGAATTTCTTGACGAAGAAGCACTTGCTTTGAAAAATGCGTGGGAAAATTTTGAAGAACTCGGATTATCCGGAATCATTCTTTTTGCCGAACCGGATTATCCTGCCGGCTTGTCTGTTTACAGCGAACTGGCGGAGTCCGACACGATTGACGTGCATTTTGAAAAAGCTGACCATGCCATCAAGGGAGCATCCCAGACTCTCACATGGCAGTTGGCAGTTGCATTGCGCGGCAAAACAAAATTCATGAACCGCGAACAGGATATGAATGAAGAATCACTGCGTCACGCAAAACGTTCTCTCGATCCGGAACGTTTCTTCAAGCGTTACTTCCTGCGTAATATAAAATAATATTTCAAAAGCATCATTGAATATGGATATCAGAAATATCGCAATCATCGCCCATGTCGACCACGGAAAAACTACGCTGGTCGACAAAATTTCCCGTCAGGCAAAACTTTTCAGAGAAAACGAAGTTGTGGAAGAGTGCTTTCTCGACAGCAACGACCTTGAGCGTGAAAGAGGTATTACCATTCTTTCAAAGAATATCAGTATCACTTACCGCAACACGAAAATAAATCTCATTGACACTCCGGGACACAGCGACTTCGGCGGTCAGGTTGAACGTGTTCTGAAGCTGGCAGACGGAGTGTTGCTTCTGGTTGATGCAGCAGAAGGTCCGATGCCGCAGACACGTTTTGTTCTGGATAAGGCTCTCTCTCTCAACCTGCGCCCTGTTGTTGTGATAAACAAACTGGATAAACCTGATGCCCGTCCGGCGGAGATCCAGAACAAAGTTTTCGATCTTTTCTGTGAATTGGATGCATCTGATGAGCAATTGGAGTTTCCCACCCTCTTTGCCAGCGGCAGAGATGGCTGGGCAATCCGCAACCTTGATGACAAACCTGAATCTTTCACTCCGCTGCTGGATGCAATGATCGACTGTGTGCCTCCCCCGCCGGTACGGGAAGGAGCGGTACAGCTTCAGGTTGCAACCCTTGACTATTCAACCTTTGTCGGCAGAATCGGTATCGGCAGAGTCTACCGCGGCAATCTCGATTTGAAAAAGCCGCTTTCCATAGTCAAACGTGACGGGGAAGTCACCCCTGCCCACATAAAACAGCTTTTCACTTTTGAGGGTTTGGGCAGAGAAGAAACCGAGTGCGTTTCCTGCGGAGACCTCTGCGCGATCGTGGGTATCCCGGATATTGATATATCTGACACGATTTGCGATGCGGAAAATCCGGAAGCGATGCCGCCGATCGCCATTGATGAACCGACATTGTCGATGCTTTTCCGCATCAACGATTCGCCGTTTTTCGGCAAAGAAGGCAAATACGTCAGCAGCCGCCAGCTGCGCGAAAGACTCTTTAATGAAACAGAACGGGATGTTGCGCTCAGAGTGGAAGCAATGAGCGGAGACTCCTTCAATGTATCCGGACGCGGCGTTCTGCATCTTGCGATTCTGGTCGAAACAATGCGCCGTGAAGGATATGAATTTTCCGTCGGCAAACCGCAGGTGATCTGCAAAGATATCGACGGAGTGCAGCATGAACCGGTTGAGCGGCTTACCGTGGATGTTCCCAATGATTTTGCCGGACGGATAATTGAAATGGCAGGACTGCGTCGCGGTGAGTTGATTCAAATGGAGTCAAGAGGCAACCGGCAGATACTGGATTTCTTCATCCCCACACGCGGACTCATCGGCTTCCGCAGCAAGGCACTCACGGCAAGTCAGGGTGAAGCTATCGTAAATCATGTTTTTGACCATTACGAACCTTTCAAAGGCGCGATTCCCGGAAGAATCAACGGAGTGCTGGTCAGTATGGCGGCGGGCAAAGCCCTGCCCTTTGCTATCGACGGCTTGCAGCAGCGCGGCGAATTTTTTATCGAGCCGGGAACTGAAGCATACGAAGGGATGATCGTCGGTGAACACTGCAAGGATGGAGATTTGGTAGTAAACGTCCAACGGGCAAAGCAGTTGACCAATATGCGTGCAGCAGGCAGCGACCGCAATATGAAAATCGCCCCTGCCCGCAAAATGTCTCTGGAACAGGCGTTGGAATATATCGAAGATGACGAATTGGTGGAAGTCACTCCGAAAAATATCCGTCTGCGTAAAATTCTGCTGACGGAACTGGAACGCCGCCGCCAGCATGTAAAGGAACTGGGATTGAAATAACAGCATCAGGAATTTGAATTTTCGGCAACTGATGCTATTTTAACTGCATGACAGTTTTATCAACACAATTTGGGAGCGAATAAAAAATGGAACATCTCAATGTACCGCCGACCAATCATGTAAAAGTGCTGAACGGTCAGGGATGGGTCGGTCTGATCGACCATCTTGGAACAGAGTCCACTATCGTCAATGCCGCACGAGTCTCTTTCGGCAAACTCAAAAGCAATATGGAAGCCGGCGATGTCAAACTGCTGGAGTATCTTATTGCCAATAAGCATACCAGTCCTCTGGAACACATGGTGTTCACATTCAGCATCCATTGCCCGCTCTTCATCCGCGGTCAGTGGCATCGCCATCGCACCTGGAGCTACAATGAAATTTCCCGCCGGTATACTGAAATCGATATGGAGTTTTACACTCCGTCGGAGTTGCGCCGTCAGGCAGAAAGCAACCGTCAGGCATCTTACAGTGATCCGGATTTTGACGGCTCCGCCATGCGTGAGCTGATCGATGCGCACAATAAAAGCAGCATGGAACTTTATGAAAAACTGCTTGCCAACGGAGTTTGCCGTGAACAGGCGCGCGGAGTTCTTCCGCAAAACATGATGGTGACCTTCTGGGGAACAGTCGATCTTTCCAATCTGCTTCATTTCCTCGAACTGCGTGACAGTGAACACGCCCAGTGGGAAATAAAAGAGTATGCTGTTGCCATCAAAAAGCTGATAAAACCGTATATTCCGAATGTTGCCGCCTACTTTGAAAAACAGGGACAAGTTTGGTAAAATAACAAAGCCTTTTCAATGAAACTGCCGCAGAAATGCGGCAGTTATTTTTTGTGGAGAAAACCTGATCGGCAAAATGTTAAAAAAAAAGAGAAATGTTACTTTTTTCACCTTTGCCGCGCACGCATAAAAACCGGGAAAACAAAAACGGCACTGACAAAAATCAGTGCCGTTTTTGTTATCAATCGTTCAGAAGCGTTTTTCGCGGAAAGTGCGCGGTTCGCGCGGTCTTGCTTCATTCACGACCGCCTTGCGGCCGCCGATATCGTTGCCATTGAGTGCTTCAATAGCTTTGCGGGCCTCTTCATCATTGGGCATTTCGACAAAACCGAAACCTTTGGCTCTGCCGGTTTCCCGGTCGTTCACGATTCTGGCGGCAGAAACTTCACCGAAACTTGAAAAAATTTCGCGCAGATCGTCCGGAGTGGTGCTGTACGGCAGATTACCGACGTAAATATTCATTCCTCAAACTGTCCTTTCGTTGAATTACTCTATTTTCAAGCCCATCCCGAAAAATTGTAATTCCATGTTGTAAGTTACTTATAAGTATACGAAAAAATATTGATATGTCAATAGCTGAACAGAAAATTTTTGAATATTTTTCAAAAAAAGTTGATTTTTCTGCCCCAAAGCTGTAAATTATCTGAAAACATGATCAAGGAATTTCAAATGAAAACCAATACAAAAACGAATGCTTTGCGGCTGGCGGAAACAGCCGGTTTGTTTTTCACAGCGTATGAATATGATATTTCAGACGGAAGGATCGATGCGGTTTCCATAGCAGAAAAAATCGGACGTCCTGCCGACGGAGTTTTCAAAACTCTTGTAACTCAAGCTCCCGGACGGGAATATTTTGTTTTTATCGTTCCGGCGGCAAGTGAACTCGACTTGAAAAAAGCCGCTAAAGTTTCCGGTAAAAAGAGTATTGAACTTATCCCGATGAAAGAACTTCTTCCGCTGACCGGATATGTACATGGCGGCTGTTCTCCATTGGGCATGAAAAAGCTGTTCCCTGCTTTTATCGACGAAACCGCCGTACTCTTTGATACGATCTGTGTTTCCGGCGGCAGAGTCGGCTTGAATATCGCAGTCGATCCCGAAGCACTTGCGTCTGTAATCAATGCAAAATTTGCTGATATAACAAGGTGAAAAACAAATGGAAAAAATCACATTCAACAACACAGATTTTCTCGCCGGAAAAATTGTACTTGCAGGAATCAATATCCTGCTCATAAATGCGGAAAAAGGTTCTCTCGGCTGTGCCTATCTCAACCTTGCCGCCGCAGAAAAATTCGGACACGCACTGGCAACAGTCAGCGGTGTCTCGTCATACGATGATATGTTCAATGCCGAAGTCAAAAGCGTTTCCACTGCCGCAGCGGCACTTGGAGTCCGTGCGGGCATGACCGGTTTTGAAGCTCTGCAACTGATGAATTAAGTGTTTTCAGCGGAATATTTTCACAATATTCCGCTGAGTTCCAGAAGTGAACTTTGCTGAGTTTGCAACAACAAAGCCAGTGATATCGGGGCATTGGTCCAACCGGAATATATACTGGATGAACCGCCTTCATAGCGGTTGCCTCCGCCCCATGACTTTGTTTCCATATCATACATACCGCGCCAGCACCCTCGGTAATGATCGGATTTGCTTCTGTCCTGAATTTTCACGACCAGCTTCAACTGCTTATCAAGCAATTCGGCAGCATCTTTTTCCTCAGGGAATAAGCGGCAATACATCTGCAAACCGAGAAGACTCCAATTCAATGTGTAAATCAAATCCGCCAATGCCTGACCGGCAGGTGCCTCATAGTGACTTGACGGCAGGGTCCCGGTTTCCGGATCAGCTGCGGAACAAAGCAGTTCACACGCTTTTTTTGCCGCTTTTCCAGCAGTTTTATCGCCATACGCAGCGGCAACCGCAGTTGCTCCCATCAGCGCATAAGCATATTCACTTGTTGAAAATCCCGGTAATTCATCCATCATCCGGGCAATATATTTTTTAATGGCCGGTAAATACTTTTTTCTGCCTTTTGCAGCGTGAACCGCGCTCAAGGCAAAAATGGTCAAGCCGCCCCAATGCGGCAACCGGATATTGCCGATCCAAAGTTCTTCGGGATCATGTATCTCACCCTTTTCATCCGGTTCCAGTGTCACAGTGCGCTCCAATGCCGCGTGAAGCGGGTCGGCAAGTTTTTCTGCCCAGAAACCGGCATTATATTTTTTATCAAGTTCCGGAAACTTTGCCGCGATCGCAGCTTCAGCAATTATGCACCAGGAATTATCATCAAACCAGTGACCGCCGTTAGTGCAAATGGCATGTGACCAGCGCCACGCTCCGGGAAGAACATGTTTTTCAGAACGGCGCATTGCACTGCGGAAAAAGAGATAATCCAGAAGATTTTCGCCGGTTTTCTTCCGCTTTTCATCATTGGCAATATTTCCGTAAATCAGAAACATCAGCGCCGTTTCAAAATTGCAGTCCGGGCGGCGTGATTCAACGGCAAAACAGCCGTCAAGCATCGTGCGGGAGGAGAAGTTTTGCAAAATCTCCTCTCTAACACTATCTTCAATATCCAATGTCACAAGCCGTTCCGCGACCCCCCAGAAACCATCGGCGGGATACATTATTCCGGATTTTTCAAACCAGCGGACATTTTTTGCAACCGCATCAATAAATTTTTTCATGAAATCAATTATCCTTCCATTTGAATGCAGCAAATTTCATTGCGGGTATTTTCAAAGACAATTTTTTCCCGGCAGGATAGATTTTTCCGGTTGTCAAATCCTGCGCGGGAGCAGGAAATGTTATTTTGATTCTGCCGGTCAAATTTTCTTCGTTGAGTATAAAGGTATAGTTGTCGCAGCCGAGTTTTCGGGTAACAACATTATCTGCAACACCATTATGTTTCAAATTTGCCGGCTCAACATCTATTCCTTCAATGATCGCATTTTCACATTGAGTAACAACTTTGGTAACGGCGGCGATTTCCTGCAATTCAAAAACTCCCGCGCCGCGTTCATACCAGCAAAGAACACCGCCACGGCTGTCGAGGATACGTCTCAATATCTGCGAACGGAACCGGGTGGAACTGCCACGGTTGGTCAGAAGTCCGAAAACTGTTTTTGACGGAGCAACCAGCTCTTTCGTCTTGCGGATAATGTTGATATCTCTGCCGTAACCGCAATAGACCTCATCTGCCGCTGAACGGATATATTCCCAATTTACTCCGTAATTTTTTGCACAGTCAGGCGTTGCGTAATCACTGTACATCACCAGTTTATAGCCGTTTTTATTGGCAATGCGTCTGATAACAGCAACAGACCGCCCAAGTTCGCGGGCGCGGAAATCTATCCATTTATCGGCATACTTCTTTTCAAGAAGTTCCGGAGTAATTTTTTCTTCACTGATTTTATAATCTTTTTTGAATTTTGCCAGAGCGCCCTCTGAATAATCGGCGTACAATCCGCCAAACGGCGGGTGTTCAAAATCCCAGAAAAGTTTTTTAAGCGACGGATATTTAGTTTTCAAAGCAGCAAAAACTCCGGTCAAATCTTTTTCCGTTTTCTCATCAATATCACCAAGAGCAGTCAGACTGACAACATCACGGGGCTTACCGGAGCGGCTCTTTGCCCGCATGTGAGGATGCTTGCGGAAAAACAACGTTTCAAATGCAGGAACAGAACGGTAATAGCCGTGACCGGATACTTCAAGAAAGAACATCATGGTAAAATCTTTGATATCAGGGCGTTCTGTTTCCAGAAACAGTTCGTTGATACCGGCATTTTTATAAGTTTTGAAAAGTTCTTTTTCCAAATTCCAATCAAGGTTCCCCTGCATTTGAGCATAAAGTGAAACCGTCAATTTTTTCGGCTGTACCCCCTGAAGTTTTTCAGTAACTTCAACCGGAATGATTTTGGGATTTTCAGCCAATGACGGTTTCCCAGCCATTACAAAGAAATGGATATCTCCTTTGAATCCGACATTTTTGCTGCGGAAAATCAGATGGCAGCGCTCACGCATCGAGTGATAAAGTTTTGCCATATTCGGCACTTTTATCAGCTTTTCCGCCCGCTTGACTGTGATCAACTGAAAATTTTTACCGTCAACAGAGCATTTTTCACGGGCAGAGATTTTATACATATTGCTTTCAGGTATCCAGAGAAACGGAGCAAATCCATCAGGATAACGGATGCGGGAAACGGCATCGAGCAACTCCACTTCTTCCGGCACAAGGAGTTTGATTTCAATATTTTCCACAGGAAAGATTCCCCATTCGACAGGATTGATCTCAAAATCCAGAGCATCGCCTGATGAAAGCAGCAATTTCTGCTTTTCCACACCCCATGGATTGATAAGAGCCGGAGTGGAGGTGAATATTTTGCGGAATTTGTAAGGCGCTTTTGCGTCTTCCGGAGCCGTCAAAGTTTTTTTGAATCCCTGAGAATAAAATTGTTCTGCACCTTCAAAACTGCCGGGGAAACCTGCGTTTTCATAGCCGCTGTGACGCATAAAAAAGGTCACTTGCGGTTTATCGGAAACGATTTCAAGAGTGTTCTGCTTTTTCGCCATCGGCAGAATTGCACCGGAAGCAATGGATTCTCCGTTGAAAAACATCCTGATTCCCTCCCCTTCCCAACTTACAGAAAATTGCGAATCCGGAGACGGCACTGAATATTCAGGGAAATTCCATTTTCCCCCTTGAGTTTTTACAGAAAGAGAAAATTTATTAGCTCCTTTTTTACTGTCGGGGAAAGCGATTTTTACAACACTTGCCGCCGGAACAGAAAACTTTTTCTGCAAAGTTGAACCATTGGCAGAGATTTTATATTCACCGGAAACAGCAGCAGGGAAAGACAACTCAAGATTCCCGGTATTGGCATTGGCAAGATCACACAAAACGGGAGAGACAGTTTTTGCTTTTCCTTTGGAAAGTTTCCAGAATTGATCGTATGCCCAGAGATTGTATGATTTTTGCGGCAGAAGTGTGGAAGTTTCTTTCAAACGTTTTTCAAAACGTACAAAGTTGATGTTCCACTTGCCATTGAGCAGTTCAAGAGGAAGTTTCAGTTCCGCACTGAAAAAACCTTTACCTTTATAACAGCGAACCTGCGGCATATCAGCATGAAACCGTGCAGGTATGCGGATAAACGTTGCCCCATTGGCATTGAATCCGAAATAGAAACGTTCACCGGATTCAGATAATGCCCGCAACTCAAAGCTGTCATCTTCCCAAACCGGCTGTTTTTCCCCGTAAAGAGTCGCCTTGAACTCTTTGCCCATATTGCTGAACGGATTGAGGGCATAGGCTTTCAGCACCGCCCCTGCATAAAAATGTTTTCCATCATGCAGTAATGAAACAGAACTTTTTTCCTGCGGAAATGCTGCTGTATCACTGAGAAAAAAGTTGTTCAATTCCACTGCGGAACGGTATTCTGCGGAATCAACGACACCATCAAACTTTGGCGGAATATTTTGCGGAACAGTCAATTCCGGAGATGCAGTCAATGTCAGGAGCATACCTGCAAAAAGAAAAATAGCAGCATTTTTCATTGTTTATACCTCAGCGATGCATCATCCACGGCCAGCGGGCTGTCCAGCTGACAGCGGGAGCTTTGGCTATTGCAATGTTATTTCCACTGCCGACATGACCATCAATAAAGAGCATATTGGCATTATTGTTGTGACGGAAAATAAATCCATACTGACGGTAATCGCCTTCATCTCCGCGATACTGGATGGTATACTGGTAAGCATCGCCGAAAACAAATATGCTTGACGGCGCAGGAGCTTTGCTGATGATGTAATAAAGTTTTTTATTGGCATAACTGCCGCCCCACGCATCAGTATTGGTAACTGCCTGATACATGTAATAATTCATCCCGTAATCTATCGCCCATGTTTTTTCGTCCATAGCAGACGGACAACTCAAGTTTCCTGCCTGATTTTTGTATTTAAGGTAATCTGTTGCGGCGGCATACGTCGGATTGAAACTCTCACCGACAGCAAGATAAGTTTTTATATAATCAATACAAATCTGATCCCAGCGGCGGTCAGAAGGATCACTGCGGGAGGGGAAAAATCCGTCATGATCGTCGGCATAAGCGTGAACCATGACTCCGATCTGTTTGAGATTATTCACACATGAAGCACTGCGTCCGCGCTCACGGGCAGAGTTGAGAGCCGGAAGCAATATCGCCGCCAGAATAGCGATTATCGCAATGACAACGAGAAGTTCTATAAGAGTGAAGGAATCCTTCACTCCGGCATACCGGAAAAACGATGTGGATTTTTCAGATTGTTTTTTCATTTTGACACCTCCTGAGAATTATTCTGCGAATGCTTCAAAATCATCGACATACACGGTACCTGAGAAATATTTTTTATTGTACTTCCAGCCAAGCACATAAACTTCGACATACTTGATATTGGAATACTTGCTCAGATCAAGAGTAGTTCCGGCTTTGAACCATTTTTCTTTCGGATCGGAATTGCACCGTGATCTGCCGGATGGCCAGGATTGTTTGCCATCGGCATTGACAATAAAGTATATCGGCAGCAAATGACCGGAAAGCGATTTGGTGATATAAAAACATGCACTCACTTCCAACTTCTTTTTTCCGTTCAATACACTGCCCGGAATAATTTGACGCAAGGCAAAAGCATTTTCCCCGTCGCCGGTTATTTTCATGCTGTATTTACCGGAAAAAGCCTTTTCCTGAGTACGGACAGCAGCCTGATAACCGGCACCATCCCAATTCTTTGCAGAAAGTTCATTCCTGCCGACCTCTTCAAAAGAGCCGTTTTTGAACAAATTTTCTTCTTCTTCACTTTCCACAGTTACTTCATTTGCCGAAACCGGATTCAGGCAAAGTGCGGCAATAATCAAGGCAACGGAGAATTTTTTCATAACCTTTTTTCCTTTCTGTTTGGGTTATTTTTCCTCTCTCATAGACTCTCTGCAAATCAAATCGGGCGCAATCATCACGCTGGGATTGATTACGTTTCCGGAAATGATATTTTTCAATTCATCGAGAATTTTTCCGGTATCAAAATTAAGAGTACTCAAGCCCGGAACAGACCAGCATCTGCCGATATCAGCATTGAAACATCCGAGTACATCGACCTTCTTACCGACACGGAAACCGTCGGCATTAAGTATCTGGATCGTTTTCAGCGCACAATAATCATGGAATGCAAAAACTGCATCCGGCTGAAAATCATTAAAAGATTTTTTCAACTTTGAAGAAAGATTAGCGGGAGTGATTATCAGATTTTCCAATTCCGCCCCGCTTCCGGCAAGGGATTCTTCCAGCCCGGCACGCATCTGCCAGTGATAAGTAACTTCCGGTCCGTAAGGCGGAAACTTGCGGCGCACGGATGAATCAGGTGCAATATACAGAATACGCCGCCGTTTTCTCTTCAAAAACGCCTCCCCTGCCCGTCTTCCGGCGGCACGGTAATCATAAAGGATACGGGAGACATTCAACAATTCAAAATCGCTTTCATAACGATTGAAGAAAACGATTTTACCGAAATTGGAACGGCAACGGTCAATTTCACGGAACGGCAGATTGTAAATACCGTCAGCGATCAGCAGATCCGCAGGTTTATTGAGATATTCCATCAGTTTTTCAAGCCGTGCTTCCGGAGACAAACCATCAAGCAGAGAACTTTCAAGCAAAGTCAATTCATCATGCCTTTCACAGAAAAAGTTGAAAAGACGGTCAATAAAAAGCGGACTGATCGCATCCTGAGCATGATATATCAAAAGTACACGGAATTTTTCAGCATTGCGGAGCTTGGGAGAGTAGTTGACAAAAACTCCCCTGCCATGCACCCGCAAAATCAACTGTTCCTGTTCCAGCTGATCCAAAGCATGGCTGACTGTAAGATAACTGACCGCATAATGCTCTGCCAACTGTCTTACCGGCAAAAGTTGGGTACCATCGGGAAGTCTTTCGCTCAAAATTTGAGACTTTATCAACTCCCTTATCCTGGATGCTTTAGACATTACAGACATCTTATTACAACCTCAAAAATTCAACTGATTTATATCACTTTTCCACAATTAATTTAGCGCTGCAAAATTATTTTGTCAATAGTTTTTTCAAAAAAAAGATAAAAAAATTCTCCGGTATAATTTTTTTACCGGAGATATCAGAATATTTTCAGGGCGATAAAGATGTCAACGCTTTTTGCGGACAGGTGAACGCCGCTTTTTCAATACATGGATCTGTTCCCTGCGTTCAGCAAGACCGCGATTCACTTCGATCGGAGTTCCATCAGGAGCTTTGCCGGTATAGTACATGGCACACCCCATCGTCATCGGCAGAGGGATATAATCCTGAACCTGCTGCAAACTCCAATGGTGCTTGTTGAGAAAATCATCGACAGTTTTCATCTCTTTTGAAGTACAGCCGGGAAAGTTTGAAATGAACAGCGGAATAAGATACTGCTCCAGATTGCACTCTTTACTGATGCGCTCAAATTCACGCATAAACTGGTAAAATTCTTCCGGAGTACCCTTGCGCATAAGTTTCATAACTTCCGGATGCAGATGCTCCGGAGCCACCTTCATGTGACCGGAAACATGATGGGCTATCAATTCATAAAGCAGCTCTTTCTGCCGCAGACAGAGATCAAGACGGATTCCGGAGTTTATGTACAAATGGCGGATTTTAGGCATTTTACGCAAAGTGCGCAGCAAATGCACCAATGCCTGACCGTCACACTTATAGGAGGGACAGGGCTTGGGGAAAAGACAGCTCACCCGGCGGCACTTGCGGCATTTTTCCGTATCGTAAGCACTGCCGAAGATATTTCCGGCGGCACCGCCGACATCAGAGATGGTTCCTTTGAATCCCGGACGGCTGGAAATCATATCCGCTTCTTTAACGATCGACTTCTCACTGCGGCTCATAACAGTGCGCCCCTGATGAGCGACCAGACCGCAAAATGCACATCCTCCGGGACAGCCGCGAACCGCCTGAATGGAATCGGCAATAGCATCAAAAGCCGGGATCCTGCCTTTGTATTTAGGATGAGGTTTTCTGGCGTAAGGCAATTCGTGAACAGCATCAAGCTCTTCACTGCTCAAAGGTTCAGCCGGTGGCTCGATCACCAGCAGGCGCTCTCCGTAACGCTGGATCAAGCCTGAAGCGCTGTAATAATTCATATTTGCTTCGACAAGTTTTGTTTCGGTCATCAAAGCATCTTTATTCTGCAAAATTTCTTCGTAGGATGGCAATTCAACATAACCGGAAGTATCGAACTCCAACGCGGCTTTTTTTCCGAGCAGCCGCACGGTTCCCCTTATGCCGTCAAGCGGCAGACCGTCACGCATACGGAAAAATGCCTCCGGCGTGGGACGTTCCCCCATTCCATACACCATGATATCACATTTTGTATCAAGCATCATTGAAGGACGTATCTTATCCTGCCAGTAATCGTAGTGAGCCACACGCCGCAAACTCGCCTCAAGTCCGCCGGTCAAAACCGGTTTGCCGGGAAATGCCTGACGGGCAAGCTGAGCGTAAACAACAAGCGCATGGGGAGGACGGTTTCCGGTCAACCCGTTTTCACTGAACATATCATCGCGGCGCATCCGTCTGCCGGCGGTATAGATATTGACCATGGAATCCATATTGCCGCTGGTAACACCGATACCGATACGCGGAGTCCCCATAACTTTCAAACTCTCCGGATTTTTCCAATCCGGCTGGGCAACGATTCCGACTTTGAAGCCCTTGCTTTCAAGCAGACGGCCGATGATCGCCGCCCCGAAAGAGGGATGATCAACATAGCAATCTCCGGTAATAAGAAGAATATCCAACTCAGACCAGTTGAGTTTTTCCATTTCTTCTGCACTGGTCGGCAGAAACGGTACAGCTTTGATAGAAGACATATCCGTCACCGTCCAGGGAGCAAACCGGCGGCGGGAATCGACCGGGGAGCTGTCGGCATCTTACTGCCGATGATTTTACAGGGAATTTCCGTATCATAATAAAAACGGGCATCGGAAAGATTGCTTTTCAAAATTGCATTGATCTCACCGGATGCCGGGATATTCGCACCGTCAATGATAAAAAGCATTTGCATGACTCCTCCGCCGCGAACATTGACATCGACAGTAGTATACTCATAACGGTTGTTGCGGTAAACAGCCACACAAGGCCAACTCTGCCCTTTGATTTCAAGCGAATAGTCAAAAATGCTAAGTTCGCGTGCCGGATCAAGTTTTACAGATATCACCGCGAAAGCCTTGTTCTGCGGGATATTGGGAAATGCAAGCGCTTGAAAGCCGGCTATATTGATTTTTGCCTTGCTTATTTCCGCTGCCAGAATAACTCCAGAGCGGTAATGCCGGATTCCTGCAAAAACAGAAAATGTTACAAGCAATACTGCGAAGACCGACAAAATAGATTTTTTCAACATAAAAAGTCCTTTTTCAATTTCGACTGTTAAAATAATACTGTTTTATACTATATCTTGAATTGTAAAAAAAATCAACTCAAGGAACGAAGTTTTTCCCGCAAATTTTCAGCTCCGGTAAATTGCAGAGCATTCCATGACCGTTTTTGTGCTGCAAAGATCAACTCCAAGCGGTCATCTGCATAAAGATCCGGAACACCGTAAAGTTTCTCAAAACGGCTGAACATCGCCTCCGACGGTTTCCATGCTCCGGCATCAAAACTGAAAACTCCCCCCGCCGTATTACGGCAGATATCCGGAACAAGTTCCCAAGTTCTGCGCAAATGAGTCGGTGAAATGTCGGAGAAAAAAACAGCTTCGACATTCATTTCTGCGAACTTGGAAGCCAGTTCAGTCATTCCCGGAACAGCTTCAATGAGAATGGAGTTGAATGCAGCAATCATCTCGTCCGCAGAAAATTTTCCGTCGAACAACTTCATACTGCGGTCAAGAAATTCTGCCTCGCTCTTAATAATCCCCCATTCATATTCCTGCAAAAGAACACGAGACTCCTCCGGCAGAGATTTCACTCCCAGAAAGTCTGCAAAATTGGCATGATTTATACGCACACAAACATTACCGATATCCAATGCAAGCAGAATTTTTTTCATCAGCACGTCCTCTTCAATTAAAATTTTCATAATATACTATCAAAAGCCGGGAAAAACAAGCTTGCATTTTGCATCTTTGTATAGTATGTTAGATATTGGCTGAGAATTTCTCATAACAGGAAAATATTTACTATGGATATCAAAGAAAACATACTGGGTACCATCGGAGGAACTCCTCTGGTAAAAATCAATAAACTTAATGATTCAAATGCGGTCATTCTGGCAAAGATGGAGTTTTTCAACCCTGGCGGTTCAGCCAAAGACCGGGTCGGTGCAGCAATGATCGATGCCGCTGTAAAAGCAGGTGTCCTTGCTCCCGGAGGAGTCATTATCGAACCGACAAGCGGCAATACCGGCATCGGCTTGGCAATCGCCGCCGCAGTAAAAGGATTCCGTCTGATTCTGACTATGCCGGAAACAATGAGCGTTGAACGGAGAAAACTTGCCGCAGCATACGGTGCTGAAATCGTACTGACCGACGGCAATGCCGGTATGGCAGGCGCGATCGCAAAAGCGGAAGAACTGCATGCTCAAATTCCCAACTCAATGATTCCGCAGCAGTTTACCAATCCGGCAAATTCTCAAATCCACTATGAAACGACTGCCGTCGAACTCTGGGACGATACCGACGGTAAAATCGATGCCTTTGTTGCCGGAGTCGGTACCGGCGGAACTTTGACAGGAGTGGGCAGGTATCTCAAAGAAAAAAATCCGGATATCAAAATCTTTGCGGTAGAACCGGATACAAGCGCCGTTCTTTCAGGTAAACCGGCCGGAGCGCATTTACTTCAGGGCATAGGAGCCGGATTCATTCCGGAAGTTCTTGATACCGCCGTTATCGACGAAGTCATCACTGTTGATGCTGAAAACGCCGGAAAAACCGCCCGTGCCGCCGCATCCAAAGAAGGTATGCTCATCGGTATATCCGGGGGAGCCGCTCTTTACGCCGCACTTGAAATAGCAAAACGGCCGGATTTTTCCGGTAAAAATATTGCCGTCCTGCTCCCGGATACCGGAGAGCGGTATCTTTCGACATGGCTTTTTGATTGATTGCAAGGAGATGAAAATGGATATCATTCAGGAAATACTCAAACTGAAAAAAGAACGCAACGCCGTTATAATGGCGCATAATTACACCCTCGGAGAGGTACAGGATATCGCAGATTACTGCGGAGATTCTCTGGAACTTGCCCGGATAGCGGCAAAGTGCAATGCTGAAGTGATCGTTTTGTGCGGCGTGCGTTTCATGGCTGAAACGGCAAAAATACTTTCTCCGGCGGCAACAGTGCTTCACCCGGCAGTTGACTCCGGCTGTCCGATGGCAGATATGGCAGACCCTGAAGAAGTGAAAAAATTCAAAGCGGATAATCCGGATACTCTGCTTATTGCCTATGTAAACACTACGGCGGCAACAAAAAGCGAAGTAGATATCTGCTGTACAAGCGGCAATGCGGAAAAAATCGTATCTGCCCTGCCTGCCGGTCAGAAAGTAATGTTTCTTCCCGATGCCAATCTCGGCGGCAATCTCATCAAAAAACTTGACCGCCCGATGGAATTGTGGCATGGGTGTTGTCCCATTCATGACCGCATAACTCCGGAAGATATTCAACTTGCACGCAAAGCTCATCCTGATGCCATTATCATGGTGCATCCGGAATGCAAAGTTGAAGTCACCGCTCTGGCAGACATGGCTTTAAGCACAGGAGCAATGTTGAATTTCGTTAAAGAAAGCGATGCCGCGGAATTTGTTGCCGGAACCGAAATCGGTATTCTTCACAGAATGCGGAAAGAAAATCCGGATAAAAAGTTCTATCCGCTTGACTGCAACCCGGTTTGCGAAGATATGAAAAAAATCACTCTGGAAAAAATCGCAACAGTTCTCAGAGAAATGTCCGGAAAAGTTGAGTTATCCCCTGAAATAATAGAAAAAGCCAGACGCCCGATAGAAAAAATGCTGGAATTATCCAAATGATTTTTCTCTTTTCGCTGTTTGTTGCCTTTCTCGCCATCTGGCGCGGTATCATACCGCAAAAGATGGCATTGAAGTGGAAGATCATTGCCGGTGTGATATCGGCAATGATCACTTTCAAATTCTACATATTTTCCCTTGCCAGCGGCAAACTTTTTTCAGCTCCGCAATGGAATCCGGCGATTCTTCTTGTTTTCACATGGCTTTACGCTCTGATCATATTTTTTGTCATTTTTCTGCTGATTTACGAGTTGCTCCGTCTTGCCGCCAAAGCTGTAACGCACATAAGAAAAAAAGAACTTCCGGGATTTTTCACCAATCCGTTATGGAGATTGACAGCCTTGCTCCCCGCCGCGTTACTCGTAACTTGCGGAATGTATGAAGGATTGAAAATTCCTGAAGTCACAAAATATGAAATAAAGTTCCCTGCCCTGCCTTCAGAACTTGACGGTTTTACGATCGCCCATCTATCGGACATCCACGCCGATCCTTTTACACGCAAAGAAAAGATTGAAAAAATCGTTGAGTTGACCAATAAACAAAACGCTGATATCATCGTCATAACCGGCGATTTTGTCGATGGAAAAACCAATCAGAGAGGCGATGATTTATCCGTGCTGAAAAATTTATCAGCTCCCTGCGGAGTGTTCGGAGTTCCCGGAAATCACGAATATTACTCCGGTTACAGTGATTGGATGAATTTTTTACAAAACTGCGGCATTGATATGCTTGAAAACCGTCATATCATCATCAGGAAAAAACTGACCCTTGCAGGTGTAACTGACTATTCTGCAAAAAAAATAAGAGGCAAACGCCCGGACATAATCAAAGCATTTGCCGGCTCTCCGGAGGCAAACTTCCGCATTCTGCTTGCTCATCAGCCGAAACTTGCACAGCAGGCAGCACAAAATGGAATAAATTTGCAATTATCAGGTCATACCCACGGCGGAATGATATATGGAATGGATATCCTTGTCAGCATGTTCAATAACGGACTTGTTTCCGGAATTTACAACATCAATGATATGACGCTGTTCATTTCCAACGGAACCGGGATATGGAACGGTTTTCCGTTACGGCTCGGCAGGCATTCTGAAATTGCAATTATAACTCTGCGCAAAGATACCGGGCGCTGACCGCCCGGTACAACTCACTTTTTGCAAAACTCATCGGCAAGATTCTGCAATGCCGCCAAATCAAGTTTACCGCTGCCCAAAGCCGGGATCGTTTCGGTATAAACAAAGTTTTCCGGTTTGGGTATCCAGAGATTGGGAATACCGTTACTGCGCAGGGTTTTGATGATAGATTCAGGTGCAATCAGCTTGCGGTCTGAATAAAAGACTATCAGCTTTTCGCCCTTTTCAGGATCATTGCCGCCACAGACTGCGATAATACGGTCATCCGGCTTGACAAGGTTGTTTATCTCGCGTTCAACCAGTTCATGCGGAACCATTTCTCCGGCAATTTTTGAAAAACGCGACAGTCTTCCTGTCAGAGTGATAAAACCATTGCGGCTCATCCGCGCAATATCACCGGTGATATACCAGTTGTCACGAATCACCTCATTGGTCTTTTCCGGCTCGCCGAGATAACCCTTCATCACGGTAGGACCTTTTACGATAAGCAGTCCGTCACAATCCTCCGGCATCAATTCAAATGTCGATGGGTCAACGACTTTGGCACAAATACCGATAAGCGGGGGTCCGATACTCCCGGGCACTACGACATGACTGCCAAGTTTACTGACTGAGTCAGAAAGATTTATCGAAACGACCGGACTCAACTCAGTACAGCCGTAACCTTCGGTAATAACGATCCCGGTCATGTTGCGGAATTTTTCAGCAACATCCTGCCGCAATTTTTCGGCACCGGTGATCACGATACGCAGAGAGTTGAAATCTTCCGGCACACAGCGGCGCATATAGATCTGCAAAAATCCGGGAGTGGCACACAATACTGTCAAGCCCTCTTTGCGCATCGCCTCTCCCACGCTTGCCGCATCGAGCGCACTGGGAATAAGAACTGTTTTAGTTCCGGTAACAATAGGCATCCAGAAACAAACCGCCATACCGAAGGAGTGGAACAACGGCAGATTGCCGACAACACTGTCACTATTCTTCCAGCTCAAGGAAGTGCTGATTGCCAGAACATCAGAGATTATATTGTGGTGCGTAAGCATGATACCTTTGGGGATCCCGGTCGAACCGCTGGAAAATATAACAGCGCCGACCTTTTCAACATCATTCCAGCTCCCCGGAGCCATCTGACGGACGATTTCCTTGGAAGGCAGCACCAAAAGCGAAATAAAATAGCGTATACGGCTCATCCACGGCGCAGGATTACGTTTGATATCTTCAATAAAAATCATTTGCGGCAAAACCGGAATATGAAGTTTTTCCACAAATTTTCTGCTGGTGATTATATGCCGGAGTTTCGCTTTTTTTATGGCAATATCTATTGCTTCAACAGATGCGGTATAATTCAAAACAGCCGGAGTCCGGTCACAAAGCTGAATTGCAAGCATCGACATTGCCATATCAATGGAATTGGGCAGCATTATTCCGAGATATTCTTCATCATCAGAAATTATATTTTTACGCAGGTAACGGCTCAAAAGCGAGATTTTCCACAACAGAATAAAGTTGTTCGGTCTTTCCCATTTGCCGGATTCACATTGCATTATCAGCGAACCGGACATGTTCTTTTTCACATGACGGACAAAACGGGTGTGCAGCGGATAATCATCCTGATCGGCAACAAGTTCGGTTTCCGCAGCAAGTTCAGACATGATAATACGCATTTCATAAGCATTCGTCTCCGGAGCGATCGGCTTACCGACAGTCACGGATGCAGGATGCCGCTTCGTTCCCGGCAGTTGAAGTTTGAATTTTCCGGCATTGCTGCATGAAAAAATACTTCCCCAAGTCATTCCGATACGCATCGGAATAACCGGTATCCCCGGCGGAACAAGGTTGCCGACTCCGTTGCGGAAGGTTGACATAGTTCCATTACGGGTTATATCATCTTCCGGAAAAACGCAAATCAATTCGCCGTTTTTCAACAGCTGATGAGTATCAGATATCAGTTGTCTCAGCTGCTTCGGACGGCGGCTGGGAACTTCCAGAAATCCAACAGATTTATACAATTTATGCAGCAATGGCTGGCGGAAGTAATGTTCGTGCATCATGAAACGGATCGGGCGGCTCGTACACGCTGAAATAAAAAGCATATCAACAAAAGATGCCCGGTTGGCAACTATAAGTGCCGGTCCGTGTTCAGGCAGCCGTTCCCCGTAAAAAATCCGCAACCGGTAAAAGAATGCAAGCAGTATACGTATAAGCATCCGCAACAGGAATTGCGGCATGAGGAAGAATATCGTTACGGCAACTGCCGTTGTGAGCAGATAAAATCCTGCCATAACAGCAAAAATGCCGATATTGAAAAAATAAACGACAAAGGTCATCCCCACTGCAAGCAGAATTCCGGTGGAAAACCAGAGATAATACCAGCTGAAATACGCAGGAGCCAAATCTTTCTTAATAAAATAACACTGATAACTCTGCAAAGGAACAAGAATTTTTCCGGCTGAAAAACCGAAAAGAAAAAGCAGAATACCCAATATCGTTTTTTCCACTTGAGCATTGGCAAAAAACGGCAGCACTCCGATTCCGAGAATACTCAGTGACATGAGCAGAACTCCGGGAGGGACAAGCCCTATTTCGATATTTCCCTTTGAGCGGCGCCCTGCCCTTAAAACTCCGACAGCGGCCCCGAGTACAGGAATCCCCATATAGAAGTAATGATGGACAAGACTCTCATCACTTTTGAAATGCAGAGAAAAGTAGTGTATCACCATTGAGGAAACAAAAACTATCGAAGCAAAAATATAACACTCGCCGATACCGGTAAATATCAGCTCCCAGTAACGTTGGAGCTTTTTCAACCCCGCCGGCGGAGAAAGCGGAAACGGGTCGGTATATACCGCACTGTTTTTCGGGGCATATACCGGAGAAAGCGAAAATGATGAGAACAACCCGAGAAAAGCTATCGGCAATGTCAACGCAACTGCATAATATATGGGAATATTCTGAAACGATGCCGCTGCGGCAAGAACAGTTCCCAGAGCAATCGCGGCAAATGTGGCACATTCAACCGCCGCGGCAAAGCGTGCCATTGATTTCAATTTCACCATTTCGGCGGCATAAGTCTTCAATGCCGGACGGTAAATAGAGTAAGACAACCCCATCAAAACTGCAACAGCAAACAGTGGGATATAACCCATTTTTCCGGTCAATGCAGAAAACACGACTGCCATGATCGCCACACTTATTTCAGCAAGTTTGCAATATACAACGACACCGCGTGATGAAAATTTTGTAAGGAAATATTTGCTCAACGCACTGCTGAAAAGCCACGGCAGAGCATAAAGTGCAGAAATCATCAAAACGTTGTAAGATTGTCTGGAAAGGACCGGAGTTTCCCTGAAAAAACAAATCGCAGTCAAAGTGCAAAAGTAAACAGGGTTGAACGCACTGAAAAGATTTATCCAAAACACATTAAAACAGCTTTTGGAACTGTCGGCAAGTTTTTTCATTTATACGGCTCCGTAATTGCTCTTTGTCAACCTTATAACATACACCGTCACAGCACTTTTTTCAAGAAAAAAAGGGGCCGTTGCAAAACCTGTTTTTTTTTTGCAGGGGTGCTAACGACTTGTCACGGCGTAGTGTAACGAAGACGGACGCCCCCTGCACCCCTGGCGCCCGCGCATGCGGGATTTTGTACTGGCAAGTGGTATGCGTGTGTTGTGGTGGTTCGACTCATGTGTCGCAAAGTTTCACCCTCTGCCGCCTTTTCTGGCGACAGGAGGGATGAAATTTGCTCCACGAGTGCCACTCTGGGGAAGAAATTCCCCAGACCCCCTTGTCCCGGCGAAGCCTTGTGCGAAGACGGATCGCGGCGGCGTGCAACGCTCGCCGCAACTCTCACGGCGTAATTGCAATACTTGAACTTGAAATCTGCCATTGCTCAAACATCAGTTTTGAGCAATGGATTTTTTTGCCTGCCAATACTTACAAGTAAATTTATTTTACGCTGAAAAGAGACAGCCGCAAAACATTAGGTTTTGCGCTCAGCCCCCTTTGAAATGCTTTCGTCTCAGAATTTGACGATCACAAATTTTCCTGCATACTGCTCAAAATCGATTTTTCCATCGGCAGGCAAATCAGTTTCACTGCCGTCGATAGGATTGTAAACTTTGGCAGATGCAAATTTCAAAGGAATGGCAAGTTTGGTTAACTGCGCACTCTTAACGCTGTTGAGCAGCACGATAAAGAGTCCTTTGTCATTTTTGTAATAGCTGACCTTGACATTGTCATTGGTGCCGGCTATACCGTCTTTGTTACTCTTCCAATAAGCGTGAAAGGTGGCATTTTCCAGACCGAACTCATTTATTTTGTTCAAACATGCCATCTTGACATCACCATTGATGAAGCTCGGATAAAGCATGTTTTTGTGAATAAATGCCAACGTAACGTTGTGCGCCGCAAGCACCGGAGATTCGATTTTATCAGCCTGACGGTACTGAGGCAGGAACATGCGGTCAGGTCCCATATTCACAGCATTTTCATAACGGAACTCATTGAGAGTGAGGAAGTCGAGGACATAATCATTCAGCATGCACTGCGCTCGGTACTGCTCGCCCATCAAAGCGACGTCAGTAAAAGGCATTGACGTACAGCCCTGCTGCGCCCCCATGTGGGTGATAGTAAAGAACTCCTTATCGGCAGCTTTACCGGTGTGGTAAATCCTTTCATGGAACTTTCTCACTTCAAAAGTCGGGTGCATACTCACACCGTTCTTAGAAAAAAGATCAGATCCATAGCAGTCATAGTAGAATCCGCCCCATTTGAATTTCTTGAGATACTCCTGCATCATCCAGCAGTAAAGATCATGCCACAATTCTGCACGGGGATCGCATTTACGCATTTTGGCATTTTTTTCATTCTTCCATGCTTTGAGATTGTAGTAACGGGCAGGATAACCGGTCCACTCTTTTTCAAAGTAACGGAATTCCGGCATAAAGTCAGTGATGTAAAGCGGGATCTGATACAGTGTCATCACTCCGTCTTCAGGAATATTGCTCAGCTGAGTCTGAGTCAATTTATCATCACGACTGGCAGGCAGACCGCAATATGCCATTGCTTTCATACTGCTCATCATATTGAAATTGTTGTATTTTCCGGCACGGAAACGCAGTTTTTTCCAATTTTCACCATCCGGACGGGTGGGATACGGACAAATGGCAAATTCAAATTTGAAAGGAGTTCCTTTTTTGATCTGAAGCGGAGCATTGACCAGATTCATTTTGAAGTCACCGTCAATCGTTGCAGAGGTGACAACGTTATCAAACTCATTACCGGCAGGGTAAAGCTGCGGAGCATACCAAATCAATCCCCGGTCAACAGAACCGAAAATCACCTCATGATAACGGTGTCTGGTAGTGTATTTTTTCTTCGCAGTCAAGTCGACAGCGCCGACATTGGACCAGCTGGCGTCGGCACGGTGAATAAACTCAACTTCATTGAGAGCATAATCAACACTGCACTGATTAATAAGCGCTGCCTTTCCGTCAAACTCAAAAGCATAACGGACAAAACCGATATAGTCGATGATCATGGAAAGTTTACCGCTCCAATCAGCACCTTTGACCGGAACAACGGCTGATGTACGGGTTTTACCGAATTTCCATTCGATTGCACCGGCGGCTTCAACAGCCTTACCGTTGACAGTAACGGCAACAGGCTTTTTCAGCAGTTTATTGCCGTCTTTGTCGGTGATTTGAGCAATTCCCAGTGCGGGAGTGAACTCGAACTTGCCGTTCCAGCTCTGAACGGTATTTCCGCTGAGGACAAGGTCTTTCCACGGTGCAGGAGCAGCTCCGTCATCGGCGATCACACCGATACCGTTGTTCGCCCAGTAAGGATTCTTGTAAATTCCGTATCTGCGGAATTCGGTACTCATGACTTTGCCCGATTTCAAATGAACATCGGCTTTGATGAAATAAACACCGTCAGCAAATTCTTCAACGCTGATTGTAAGAGGTTTATTGTCTTTATCCTCAATAACTTTTACAACTTTTTCCGCATTATCTTTTATGGTGTAAACTGTCTTCTTGATAGGATCATCTGAAATATCCCCGAGAACCGGACAAGCGATATACATGAGTTTTTTTGCGGTGTCAAACTCCTGACGCATTTCCGGTCCGACGGCACCTTCTTCAAACTTCAACTGGTCGATACAGATTTCTGCATCTTTGGGGAAGTTACGCATATTGAACCAGATCTGCAATCTGCGGGCTTTGGGATGGGTTTTGAAGTCAAAAACCAGTTCCTGCCACTCGCCTTTGGTATACCAGACAGATTTACGCGGCTGATAGAAAGTACCGCCTTTTTCTTTGATAAATTTACCGTTTTCATCTTCACAGGTAAACATGAAAAGTTTGATACCGCTTTTGAAATGCTCAGTTGTTTTGATCCAACAGCTGAAACGGTAGTTACGGTCACCGTCAACGGTGATATTTTCTATTTTGAAAGGATACTGCATCTTGCTGCCGTCACCGTTGATCTGAAGGAAAGACTCACCGGCTTTGGCTTTTTTCCACTCCATAACGACTTTGGCGCTTTTACCGAGGATATAGTGTTCAAAGTGCTGCTGCCCGAGAAAACGCCAATCATCAAAGATGGTATCAAGTTTACGGGCATTGAAAAAGTTTTTATCAGCGTCAAGAGGCGCCCAGCGGAAATTGTCGATGATCGCATACTCACTGGCAGGAACTTTGATAAAACGGACAGTCATTTCACCGTAAGCCGCCCCTTCCGGAGCAACCGCTTTGAACTGTAGATGCTTCCACTCGCCCCGGGTTGCCGGAACGCGGAATGTCTTGGTCCATTTGGGGTTGATTTTCTTTTTTGCATCACCGAAATTCACCATCACCAGCATGGCAGAGGCAGGGAACTTTTCAGAAGTTTTGCAGGCAAAACTCATGCCGTACTCTTTACCGGGTTCGACATTGAAGCCGTAAGTATAGCCATATTGTGCGACATGATTGTTTCCGGTGATCTTCAAAGCGCCGAGACCATCCTGACCTTCATTTTTGATAAGTTCAGCTCCGGTACGCAGTCTGCCGTTGACCGGCATTCCGTCGAAAAGCTCAAAAACACCAGCCGAAGCAGAAGCCGCGACTCCGAAAGCCAGCATAAAAGCCAGCAACGATTTTGTTTTCAACATCTTGCTATTCTCTCCTTTTTTATTGTTTGTCAATAAGCAATGTGCGGATTTTATTCATATCATCATCGGTCAAGCCCAATTCTTTAAGGTAATAAACGGCTTTTTCTGCCATATTCTTACCCGGCTTGCTGTTTATCATATCCAGAAAAGGCTTCATCTCTTTGGTATTCCGGTTGCGGTAGCCGAAAAAAGTGGTGTATTCGTAATCCAGAAGCAGGTCATTATCACTCATGCCGAGAATCGCTTCAAGGAAAAATATCAACGTTCCTGTGCGGTCGGCTCCGCCGTCACAATGGACATAAACCGGATAAAAATCAGGATCAGTGAATTTTTTAAGCAGTTCCACAGTCCTTTGCTGAATAACAGGCTTTTGCAAACCGATCATATACCCCTGATAGGAAATCGCAACAACATTTACACCGTACTTTTTCAAAATAAACGGATTTTTGTGAGGACCGCGCAAATCAAGATCGGTTTTGATTTTGAGATCTTTCACAAGGATATCTATCCCCTCTGGTGCAGCTTTCCACGGCTCGCGATCAATTCTTGTTCCGCGATAGACCATGCCCTGCTTGACCTTTCCGCCGGGCACGCTCCAATTACCAATATCCCTGAAGTTTCCAGCTCCCGGAACCCGTATCCAGCGCGGCGGAATATCAGAAGTCCGGAAGGAAAAAGTATCGGAAACAACTTTTTTGCCGTCAACAACCGCCGACACACGCCAATAGTAAGTTGTTGACAGCAGGAGATTGTCGACGATCACCATATTGACATCGGTAACGATTTTTTTTACATCTGAAAAATTTTTGTCAGCCGACAACTCTACGGTATATGAACGTGGCATTTTGCCATCAAAATACCATTTCAAAGGAACCTGAACCGGGCTGGTGGCAAACTCCATCAACTGGCGCTTGTAAAGATTTATCCCCTCTTTATCTGTGCGGGTAAAGTTGATATGAAAATTGCGGCGCAATTCCAGTTTTTCACCATTAATACGGGAAATATCTTCAACTTTTGCAGCACAGAGAGTTGCAGCTGACAAAAAAACACCCAAAAACAGATACTTTTTCATAAACAAATACAAACTTTTTAAATCAAAACAATTTCAGAATAGATGATTATAAACTCAATCAATCTTCTTTTTTCAGATCGTAAAAACGCTGAACCCAATCAATATTTCCTGAATGGATTGTTCCTGTTTCACGAACACCTTCACGAACCTGCACCGAACCATCAACACAAGCAGCATTACCAACTGTAAAATTGCGATGAGCGACATTCAAATTTTTATAGGAATCTTTTTTGCTTTTTGCATGTGGTTTTATATTAAAACGCTGACCAGTAATACTTTCCATTTCAGAAAAAACACAGGTTTCGGACGGAGATTCAACTTCACTGAGAACATGTCTTATTTCCTGTGCAGGAGAAGCAAACGGCTGCGAAGCAAATAAACCATTGTATGCGTAATTTGATCCGGAAATATAATTAGCATGAAATTTGCGTTCGATAGCAGGACAAGTCATCGCATCAACGTTATTGCCCATGTATGAAAAAAGCTGATAATGCCAGAAAAAATTTTTTCTGGTCGTATCCCAATATCTGATTCCCTGATCCCAGTAAGATGCAACAAGTGTTTTATTATTCCCTTGAGCTTTGCCATAACCAGAACTATTTGGAAAAGTGTCGTCGTTATCGCTCAAATACATCTGCAAAGCGCCTCCCATTTGTTTCATATTGGAAGCACATCCAGCCATTTTCCCAGCCTCACGTGCATGATTAAGCGCAGGCAGCAAAATAGCTGCCAGAATAGCGATAATCGCGATAACAACGAGAAGTTCGATAAGGGTAAACTGTCTTTTCATAACGAAACCTTTCTGAAACAATGATTAATAAAGGAAACACACAAACAAAATACAGGGAAACAGTATAATATAGCATCGGAAATTTGATTTTTCAAATTCTGCCGGTATTTGCCGGGCAGTCACAAAACGATCACAGAAAGCATTTTTTCTTAAAAATGATCAAAAAAGACATGTAAAAAATGTTTTTGCGGTTTGAAATCAGCGCAAATTGTGATAATTTAAGATAGAGTCCCCTTTGATCCACATCAAAAATAAAGGAAAAAAATCATGAAACGTATCAAAGTAGGTATCATCGGTCAGGGCCGCAGCGGCCGTGACATCCACCGTCATCTTCTCGAATGCTGCGCTCCGCTCAA
Source organism: Lentisphaerota bacterium (assembly GCA_015061615.1). Lineage (GTDB taxonomy): Bacteria > Verrucomicrobiota > Lentisphaeria > Victivallales > Victivallaceae > UBA1784. The sequence continues at coordinate 26,951 of SUWE01000013.1, read as the reverse complement.
GGAACGTTTCGATGTCGTCGCAGTTGCAGACCCCATCGCCGAACGCCGCGCAAACACCAACGAAGGAGCAAATCCGGAGTGCAAACACTACGCTGATTACAAGGAAATGCTTCAGGATAAAAACATTGAATTGATCGTCAATGCCTGCCGCAGTCACAAACATGTGGATATTTCCATTGAAGCTATGGAAGCCGGATTCAATGTCCTCTGCGAAAAACCGCTTGCCAAATGTGTTGCAGATGTCGATCGTCTGTTTGAAGTGCAGAAAAAGACCGGCAAATTCTTCGCAGTTTTCCAGCAGGCGCGTTTCCGTCCGCTGTTCACCAAAATGTGCGACATTATCAAATCCGGTGTTCTCGGAGAGATTGCAATGGTCAAAGTTGCTTACAACGGTTTCGGCCGCCGCTGGGACTGGCAGACCATTCAGGGACTCAACGGCGGTGAATTGCTCAATACCGCTCCGCACCCGCTGGATCAGATGATTTCCCTGTGGGATATCTTCGGCGAAAGCGATCCCGATGAAATATTCTCAAAACTGGCAGTCATCAATAACCTCGGTGATGCCGAAGACTTCGTGAAAGTCGTTCTCAAAGGCGAAGGTCACCCCATTATCGACCTTGAAGTCACCAAAGAGTGCCTCTTCCCCGGAAAAATGTATCAGGTCTTCGGTGCCAACGGTTCACTCGTTGCCGACGGCAACACTATTGAATACAAATACTACATCCCCGCCGATGCTCCTGAAAAACAACTCAGTGTTGCTCCGCTTGAAGGCGAAGGACGTCTGCCGCTTTACTGCTGGGAAAAACTTAATTTCTACAGTGAAAAAATCGAACTTCCGGAAGCAGTGAACTCCTTCGACGATTGGGGAACCCGCTACTACACCAATATCTACAATGCAATTACCAACGGTGAACCGCTGGTCGTGAAACTCTCTCAAGTTCGCCGTCAGATCGCGATCATCGAAGAGTGCCACCGCCAGAATCCGATGAAGACGTTTGTCGAAGTACCTGAAGGAACTCTCTGAGCAGTCAGGATATTCAGATGGACTATTTTCAGGACATCAGTTTTGTTGTCTTCGGTGCAAACCGTAAGAACACCACCGTTGCCCGCAACCGGGTTTTTGACGGGTATTACGGTTTGCAGTTTGTCCGCAGCGGCGAAATTCTTGTGCGCTGTGAGGATGAAGATGAGTGGCAGGCATCCGGTCCGGTAGTGTTTTTCACCTCTCCGGATAAACATTTCACCTACTATTCACCTCGCGGCAGCAGAGATCATCTCTTTGTCTGTTTCCGCGGGGAAAGAGTTGAGCGCTATCTGCAAAGCGGTCTTCTGCCGGATGTTTCAGGAAAAAAGTTTCCGATAACCGACCCTGAAACATTCTCAGCCACAATGGATTCTCTTTTAAGGATGCTGCGCCGCCGTTCCGCCACCTCATTCGGCGAAGCGGTGCTGCTTCTGGAAAAAGCGATGCTGCTTACGGCAAATCAGCCCCCGCCGCGCAAAGCGGAGGTATTCAACCGGGATTTCATCCGCGATCTTGCAGAAAGGATCTCAGAACACCCGGAAGAACAGTGGGATTTCCAGCATGAAGCAAGCGTATTCAACATATCCGAAGTACACTTGCGCCGTCTGTTCATTATGGAAACCGGCATGTCGCCGCGCCACTATGTGCTGCACCACCGTATAAGTTATGCTTCTGCACTGCTCCAATCAACAGATATGCTGATCAAAGAAATAGCCTACGAGTGCGGATTCGGCGGAGAATTTTACTTTTCCCGCCAATTTGCCAAAGTAATGAAACAATCCCCGTCTGAATTCAGAAAGAAAATTTTATATTTGAAACGATAAAGGAATTTCAAAAAATGTCAGAACAAATCAAAATCGCCATCATCGGTCTGGATACAAGCCATGCGACCGCCTTCCCTCAGCTGATGCAGGATCCTGCCACTCCGGCGGAACAGCGTATCGACCGTCTCAAAGCGGTAACCTGTCTCCGTTTTGAAACCCCGTTTCAGGGTAAAGAAGGTCTGGATAAACGCCAGGCTTATCTGGAATCCATCGGCGTGAAAGTAACGGAAAACTTCGATGAAGCGGTCGCGGACTGCGATGCGATCCTCATTGAAATCAACGATCCGTCACTGCATCTGGAATATTTTGAAAAATGCGCGCCGCTGGGCAAACCGATCTTCCTTGACAAACCGTTTGCCGACAATCTGGAAAATATGAAGAAAATCATTGAACTGGCGGAAAAATACAATGTCCGATACTTCACCAGTTCCAGCTTGCGTTTTGATGCAGACTTCACCGCCGGACTTGCCGAAAGAGTCACCCCTGAAAAAGTTCTCATCTGGGCTCCAGTCGGTCCTCCGCCGGCCGGTTCAGATATCATCTGGTACGGCTGCCACGCATTTGAAATGCTTCAGACCGCAATGGGCAGAGGGGCGAAATCTGTTGTCGGTGTCAAAGATCAGGCAGGATATGTTTTCCATGTATCTTATGATGACGGCAGAAGAGCCTCTGTGGAACTTTCCCCCAACTCACCTTACGGCGCATTGATCCGCGACAGCAAAAACAACTGCACCCTGGTCAAAGTCACCGGAGAAATTCCTTTCTATCTGATGCTTTTGAAACAGATCGTCCGTTTCTTCGACGGCGAACAGCCCGTGGAACTGACTGACTCTGTTGAAGTGATGGCGATGCAGGAAGCCGCCAGAAAATCCATCATCAGCGGTCAGGCGGAGAAGGTTTTCCGTTTCTGAGCGTAATTGCACACGATGCAGCAACAGCAGGAGATTACCCAAAAGGCAGTCTCCTGTTGTTTTTTACCGATATAGAAAAACTATATGCAAAATTTTGCAAAATAAACTTGAAATCACTGCTGTCCGGTAAAAATTTTAGAGAAGTAAAGGGCTGAAAAGTTCCTCTTAATGGATACCGGCAACGGGGCTGTCGCAAAACCTGAAAAAAGGTGAGCAACAGCCCCGTTTCTGTTTTTTGCAGAAAATCAGATAACCTGTTTCCCGTCGACAAACACCATTTTGATATGGGTCAGATTGTCAATGATCGAACCGTCGCAGATCACAAAGTCCGCATCTTTACCGACTTCGATCGAACCGACGCGGTCGGCGATTTCCAGATGATGCGCCGGATTGATCGTGATCGCCTGCAATGCGGCAAACGCATCCATTCCTGCACGGCATGCCAAACCGGCACACACCGCCAAATGTTCCTGCGGAGTAACGGCTGAGTCTGTAATGATCGACACTCTGCATCCGGCTTTGTGAAGGACTCCCGGAGTGACAAAACTGCGGTTGATAACTTCCGGCTTTGTCATGTGCATAAAACTCGGTCCCACGGCAACTGGAATATTTTCCTTTGCCAGCTCATCGGCGATCAGATGACCCTCTGTACAATGTTCAAGCGTCAAGCGCACATTGAACTCTTTTGCAATGCGGATGGCGGTAAATATATCATTTGCCTGATGCGCGTGCGCTTTCAACGGAATCTCTCTGCGCAGAACCGGAATCAATGAGTGAAGACGGAAGTTGAAGTCCGGCTTCTTGCCCGCATCATCGCCGGCAGCATCAATTTTATCCATATACTCCTTCGCTTTGAAAAGCATCTCCCGGAGTTTGGCAGCTGTCGTCATGCGGGAGGTGATGGATTTATTCTGATAAAGGTTTTTGGGATTTTCACCAAAGGCGCACTTCATGGCAACTTTGGCTTTTACGATCATGTTATCGATCCGCTTCCCGCAGGTTTTGATGGCAACAAATGTTCCGCCAAGCACATTGGAACTGCCCGGTCCGGTTCCAACACAGGTAACACCGCCAGCCAGTGCATTATGCAGAGTCGGATCCATCGGATTTATTCCGTCGATCGCATTGAGTTCAGGGGTCGTGCAATCGTTTTTCTCATTATAGTCTGCTCCGGCATAACCATTGCCGCTGCCATCCAATCCCAAATGGCAATGTGCCTCGACCAGTCCCGGAAAAATCTGCAAGCCGTTGACATCGATTTTTTCTCCGCCGGAATAAGTTCCGATCTCAGCAATTTTTCCGTCGCGAACAAGGATATCCGCCCGCTGTGGTGTTTCATTTACGGCATCGTTGACTATTCCGTTAACTATCCAATATTCGTTCATGACAAACTCCTTATATAAAGTGTTACACAGCTGAGGACCCAAATTATCAATACACTGCATGTGCTTTTGCCGAAAAGGATTTTCCAATCTTCAAATTCGGCTGCCGCAATTATTTTTGCGGTACAGAACAAACCTGCCGCAAGCACCGCTCCGGTAAAAATAATGGAATAAAATCCATAACATCCGCAAAAACCGAAACCGCCTGAAAATGCCATTATCGCCAGAGCCAGTCCGGCTGCGGCGGCAATCCAGCAGAGTGTTGCCGGTATCTGCCACTTCCATCTGCGGGAAAATGCCAGTTCTTTGCGCCGGAGCCAACCGTAACGGAATCCGGTTATCAAGGCATAAACAAAGAAAACAGCGACCGCCGGAAGCAAAAAGTCAAACTGAAACATGCATGCCAGATTTACAACACTCCAACTGCCGAATATCAGCAAGGCAGTTCCGAATAATGCCCCTTTGGCAGCATCATCGGAAAAAAATAATTTTTTTATCAATTTTTTCACATTACCGGCTCAATGATTTTAACATCGCAACCCTTGCGCAAATCTTTGACAGCGGCACGGAAATCAGCCATGTGCGGCATTTCAAGATGCGCTTTGTGGACTTCACGGTTTTTCCACGCTTCAACAAGGGTCAGATATTTGCCGTCTGCATCATCGGCATCAAGACAGGGAGTGTACATGATACAGCCTTCTTCAGCAAGAACCTGCGGAACAGTTTTTGCCAGAACGGCGAGCATGGCATCTTTGCATCCCTCGTTCAGCTCCATACGGGCGATAACATAAATCATTTTTCATTTCTCCTTTTACAAACTGAGTTTCAATATCGCTTTAAGTATATCATAGCTCTCATCCAGCGGTACCGGATGCGGAGCCAATTCCAGCTTCATTTTATTCTGACTGCCGCTTTTTGCGGTTTTTTCGATCAAATCGGCGTTGATACCAACCCACGCAGACAAGCCGCCGGGCATATCGACACTGTCAAGAAAATCTTCATAAGAAGCAATCACTTCTTCCGGGGTATTTCCATGGAAGATATCGCTTAATTCCATAGTTCTTCTGCATACTTCCGGATTGGCAAGATAATATCGCCAACACTCCGGAAGCAACACCGCAACGGCATCACCGTGTGCGATCCTGCCGAACCATGAAAAACTGCACAAGTGCGGCAATCCAGTGGATTTATAGCGGATGGTCATTCCACCGAGCAAAGAAGCATACGCCATTGCAGTACGGGCATGATCACTCCCGTTCATTGCATCACGAAGGGCGGATACCGTCAATGCAATACCGCACTTTGCCCAATCATTTGCCGCAGGATTATTACTGTCAGCACCGACATTCAGAAATCCTTCGATCAAATGTGCCAACGCATCGCATCCGGTTGCTCTGGTAAGTTCAGGAGGCATCGTTGACGTCAGCTCCGGAATGAGTATCGCCGTTTCCGGCACGCTTTCTTTTTCGACGATAAGCCGCTTCACTCCGGCAGCTTTGACAACTATATTCGAGTAAGGAGTTGCTTCGGAACCGGTTCCGCTTGTAGTAGGAACAGCGGTTATGCGGCGCAGGGATTTTTCCGGATTTGCTCCGCTCCAGCGGTTTACCCCGAAAAGTTCATCAAGAGACCAATTTGTCTGCACCATGAGCCAGGCGGCTTTGGCGGCATCCAGCACACTTCCGCCGCCGACAGCAATGACCTGTTCAGGTTTTTCTTCGCGCAAAAACGCTGCCATCTTTTCGATGGTCAATGTTTCCGGTTCTGCTTCAATACCGCACCAGACGGAAAAGCCTTCGGCTTTGATCTCCTCTGCGTAATGAGTCCCGGAAAAGACGATGCAATTTTCTTTATCGTAAGGAACCAATGCTTCCTTCAAATTTCCGGCAAATACGATTTTTTCACCCGGAACATCAGCAAAAAACTTCTCTGCCTGCAAGATAAGTTCATTTATACGATCCATGATCCACCTGAAACTTCTTTGTAACGATTCATCATTTCCGGCGGAACCGAGTGCGGCAGACGTTCATCAAGTTCCTCTATCCGCTCAATCGTTCCGTCAAGATATTCGCGTATTCTGATCGACAGCTCTTCCAGACGCGCCAACTGTCCGGCATTGCGCACCTGGATACGTTCCAAACCGTGCGCCTTGGCACATTTCAGCCAGTTCCGGCGGAATCCTGCATCGACTTCCACCAGCGCCGCTATCGCCGCGGGGATCGTGGTCGTGACAAGTTCACGCAGGGCAAGACGGTCGCCGAGATCGTAAGCGGCTTCAAGCGCTCCGCGCAGCTCAACTTTTTTTATCAGGAATTTTATCAGATCGACTGCGTAACCGATATCACCTGCGGCACTATCTTCCGCCGAAGGCATTATGCGGCAAAGTACCTCATCAAGCTGATCGAGATAGGCAAGATCAAACTCCGGATTGGCACGCTTGCAGCTGTCAAAATATTTTCCCAGAAGGGGATCATCCCACAGCATCATCGCCGGAAGCAGGGTGAGATTTTCATTCAGCGGCATTTGCAGTTCACTTGCAGCGATATGGGCGCCGTAATCGGCATTGCAGACAACCTCAAAACGGTCGGCACTGTCATTTTCATCCCTGTCTCCGTAAGCAAGATCAGCACAACGGATTATTCCGGCAAGACTTGAATCATAATTGCAGAAGGCTCCGTCATCGCCCCACATGGTAAAAAACAACTCTTTGATCTTTTCCTGACGGCACACATCGATGCACGGCAGAGCTGTTTCCATTGTCTGGATATGGTCATACCAGAGCCGTGACCACACCCAGATTCCGGATGCTACCGCCGGTTCTTTGCCAAGCTCACGGTGACGGGCGATCATTTTGCGGTAATCCAGAGTTTGCCGGTGATAATAATCCCAGTAAACAAGCTGAGTATCCGGATCAATTTCCTGCTTCAATCCGGCAGGGAACGGCGAGGTGTAGTCGTAATATTCGTGAGCTGAATTTGTCATGCGGAAAAACATATCCGACCAGATCATCGGTGATAATCCGTTTTCTTTGCAGATAGCGGAAACGAGTTTCAAATGCCGTGTCATGATCGAAGATTCTTTTTCAGCTCCGTGCAGGGTTTGATGCAACCCGCGTCCCAGGCCGTGAGCCTCGTCCATACCGACATGGATACGGCGGCTGCGAAGTGCCGAAGACCAGAAAGATATCATTTTGCGGATAAGTTTTTCTGTTTCAGCCGAGTCAACAAGCATGATCCGTTCAGAATCGGTCATCGAAGCGTAATGGCGGTGCCAAAGCAGCTGTTCCATGTGTCCGAGAGTCTGGATACAGCCGATCAATTCAATACCGAGTGCGGCGGCATAATCATCCATATCCCGCAACTCTTCCAGAGAATACGGCGCGCGATGAGAACCGAAAAAAGGTTCATCTTCAAGTTCGTAAGTATCCTCACAGTAAAGGAGAACCTCATTGCATCCGCAAAGTGCCATACAGCGGAGCCATTTTTTGAAATGCTCCGGACGCATAACCATATTGCGCGAAACATCGAGCATGATTCCGAGCTTTTCAAATGCGGTTTTCTCTTCTCCATCAAGTTTGGCAAGAGCGGAACCGACTCCGCGCAGTGCCGCAGTCAATGTGGAATATTCGATCGTGACTTCGCCGCGATTACGCAGCACTCTGGACAAAGTTTCTTTACTTTCAACCTTGCGGAACTTGAGTTTCAAACCTCTGCCGCCTTCGGAAATCGGATATTCGCTTTCAAGGATTTGCAAAGCCGGAACGATTTCTGCGGGAGTTTCCGCAAGCCGCCAAGCCAATTTAGCCGCCTGATTCATAATTTTTACCTCTGAATTGTTTTTCCGGCAAACGGATCAGCTGCCGGAACTGTACCGGATTCTTTCAGATAAAGTTTACAGGCAGTTCGGTATACTGCCTGATAAAATCTGCTGTTTTCTTTCAATTCTTCCCGCAGTGACCTGCCGCTGTACGCTTTGATGAAACGGAAAATATCCTTCTTGCTCAAAGGAACATCGAAAGACGAAAAAAGCAATCCTGCGGTATCTTTCACCTGATAACGGAAAGGAACTTTTTTCCTTATCTGTGCCCGGTGCAGATCAATCACAGAAAGCCGCGGGGAAGAACTATCCAAGGTATCTTTGTGCAAAAGATAGTGGCAAATGTAGCAATCCCGGTGATTTATACCGGCGCGGTGCATTTTGCCGGAAGATTCACCGAGGGCCTCTATAAGTTTCTTTTTGGATACAAAAGATAGTTCAGTTTCTTTGACGAGATCTTCCAGAGAAATCACACCGGTCAGCTCACGGGTTATGAGAAATGATTCCTTCGCCGCAGGGTTGAGATTGCGTTCGGCAAATGCGGCGACATCCATAGTGGCGATCCCCAGCAAGTGAAGTTTTTCCAAAGCGTTGTATTCATTACCGGCTCCGGTCACAGGAAGTTTGAATTGGAAAATGTTTTTGAATATTTCTTTCCAGCCGATACCGCGATGGATCTTTACGAAAAAACCTTTGCCATTGACTTCAATGCGGAATGTACGGCGGTTTTTCACATTGCGGAATTCTTCGCCTTCCAACGCGAAAACTTCTGCAAAAACATCCTTTCCGTGCCAGAGAGTGTCAAAAGGTGTGCGCAAATCGGTTCTGCTCATATCGTTCAACATCCTGTAATTAAATCAACTGCACACTTTGCCCGGCGGTAAAAGTCACCGTTGCGTCCGTAATTTTCCGCAGATTGCTGCAAATCAGCAAGTTTATCCGGTGTTGATAAAGCAACCATTAGAGTGCGGTTCAATATTTTCTGACGGAAAAGTTTGGGAAGCACAAGATTTCCCGCCTCTTTGATAAATGGGGAAAAGCCGCAATTTGCACTGCATAAAACCGGGGTTCCGCAGGCAAGTGATTCAAGCAGTACCGTTCCGGTGGCTTCATTGCGCGCCGGGTGTATCATCAGATCGGCGGCGGCGATCAGTTCCGGAACATCAGTGCGTCCTCCGGCAAATATCACCTGACGGGCAACACCGCAACGTTCTGCAAACTTCATATAGGCAGCCGGATTCCCTCTGCCGACGATCAGCAGCCGGGTTTTTTCGCGGATACTTTCCGGCAGAAAAGCCAGCGCTGCAATGGAACGGTCAACTCCTTTGGTACGGAATGCGGAACTGACCTGAATAAGCAGAGTTTCATCCTCGTGTATACCGAGTTTACTGCGCATTTCATCGCGTTTTTCCCGCAGAGACAGGGCGTTGGCAAACTTTTCATCAATTCCCGGCGGCAACTGATAGATCCGGTTGGAAGGAGTTTCGTAGATCCGTTGAAAATCACGCTGCTGAGCATGAGTTATGCAAAATATTTTTGTACTGTTTTCCGGCTGGAAAAGTTCTTTTTCCATAGCGGCAAAAGTCCGGTAACGCGGCAGGAGTTTTTGAAGAAACGAGCGTTTGGCACTTTCAACGAAAGGAACATCCGCCGCAAAATACCAATCAGCCGGAGTCAGCCGGTTGAATGCCACATGGGCAAGGAATTGTTCCTTTTTAAGTTCGGCGGCAAGAGCCTTTTCAAAATTTCTTGCCCGGCGGTGATTGCTCCACCCCTTTGCCGGAAGCACCCGGAATTCGATTCCTTCCGGAATTTCCGGGATATCACAGCCCATACAATAGACCACCACATTGATCCCGCGGGAAACAAATTCCTTTGCCATACGCATGAGATCAAGCTGCAATCCTCCGTAAGGAAAATACTTGAATACTGAAAAAACGACTCTCTTTTCCGCGCAAGACGGAGGGCGGGAATTATCCCCGCCTTCAATTATCTGCTCCATGTCAGCCTTTCAATTATTGTAATAAAACAGTGAAATTTCTGTCAAATATTATAATATACCCCGAAAAGCTGTTTTTTTCAACCTTGCAAGAGTACCAAAAATGTGCTATATTATCTAAAGTAAATATTTTGTTCTTTTTGGGAGTGAAATTCACCATGGAAAAAAATGATAAAGAAAGATTCGGCAAACTGACTTTGCTCTCTGCTTCAGAGCGCAATTATCCGAAACATCCGCAGGAAGCCAGACTGGAGTGTTTCGACAATCTTTATGCCGACCGGGATTATGTCATAGAATTTGACTGTCCGGAATACACCTCGCTCTGTCCGGTAACCGGACAGCCTGACTTCGGACATATCACAGTCCGTTACATTCCGGATAAACTCTGCATAGAAAGCAAATCGCTGAAACTGTATCTGTACAGCTTCCGCAATGCCAATATCTTTCATGAAGAGTCGGTCAACTCTCTGCTTGATGCCATTGTCAGAACTTGTGCACCGCGCAAAGCTGAGGTCATCGGCAGATTCCGTCCCCGCGGCGGTATTGCCATCAATGTGAAAGCTTCATTCGGAGGAGATATCAATGAGTTTTGAATTTATCGAACGCGGTTCGGTAACAACTCCGGCAGGATTTCTTGCCAGCGGAGTCACCGCCGGATTCAAGCGTTCCGGAGCGCCGGACTTCGCAATGGTGCTGAGTGAAAAACCTGCTGCATTTGCGGGCGTTTTCACCAGCTGTACTTTTGCAGCGGCACCGGTACGGCTCTGCCGTAAACGTGTACTTGAAAGCGAATACCTCAAGGCGGTCATGATCAACAGCGGCAATGCCAATGCCTGTACCGGTGAACCGGGAATGGCGGCGGCTCAGAAAAGCTGTGAGATCGCGGCAAAAGCGTTGGGGATTTCCGCAGAAGAAGTTGCGGTTGCATCCACCGGAAGGATCGGTGTGCAGATGGATATGTCCCTCATCGAAAAAGGCGTGGCTCTTGCAGTTCCGGCTCTTTCCGCTGACGGAGGAAATAGTGCGAGTGAAGCGATCATGACGACCGATACAGTCCCCAAAGCGGCGGCGGTTAAAGTCGATATCAACGGCAAAAGCGTTTGTATCGGAGCAATGACCAAAGGCGCGGGCATGATCGATCCTCACCTGACCGCTCCTCATGCGACGATGATATGTATAATTACCACAGATGCAGAAATATCCAAGCCGCAGCTGATAAAACTTCTTTCCCCGGCAGCTGATGCCTCATTCAACCGGATCACAGTTGACGGAGATATGAGTACCAATGATACAGTGCTTATCCTTGCCAACGGCGAATCCGGAGTAAAGATAGCTCCTGAGTCGGAGGAAGAAAAAGTTTTTGCTCAGGCTCTTCTTGCTTTGATGCAGAATCTTGCCAAACGGATGGTTCTTGACGGAGAAGGCGCAACAAAGTTTGTTGAAGTGCGTGTGGTCAATGCCCGTTCTGATGCTGATGCAAAACTTGCCGCCGAAGCGGTAGGCAATTCACTGCTCTGCAAAACAGCATGGTTCGGCAATGATCCGAACTGGGGCAGAGTTGTTGCCGCGCTGGGATATTCCGGAGCGAAATTTTCCGATGAGAAATGCGATGTTTATTTCGGCGATATTCCGGTGGTGAAAAACGGCGGCGATGCCGGAACCCCGGAAGAAGCTCTGCTGGATACCGTGAGACAGCGTGAATTTACCATCACCTGCGATTTTCATGAAGGTGACGGCGAATACTGGGTCTGGACCAGCGACGTGTCTTATGAATATGTAAAAATCAATGCAGATTATCACACATAAAACTTATTTGGAGAAAAGATGAAAAAATCTGACATCAAAACTCTGGTCATCACCGGCTTCGGACTCAACTGTGAAAAAGAGACCGCTGCTGCGTGCCGCCTCGCCGGAAGCACCCCCGAACTTGTTCACCTCAATGATCTGCTCGCGGGCAAGGAAACTCTGGATAAATACCACTTCCTCACCTTTATCGGCGGATTTTCTTTCGGCGATCACCTGGGCAGCGGTACCGTGTTTGCCAACCGGGTCAAATTCAATTTGCGCGATCAGCTGCAGAAATTCATTGATGACGGCAAACTGGTCATCGGTATCTGCAATGGATTCCAGACCTTGACCCGTCTTGGCATGGTTCCGGCTCTTGATGGCAACTACTTTGTGCAGACTGCTGCGCTGGCGCACAATGATTCCGGAGTCTTCCGCGATGACTGGTGCCGTTTGAAAGCAAATCCGGCATCCCCCTGTGTTTTTACCAAAGGAATGGATACCGTCCGCCTGCCGCTCCGTCATGGAGAAGGAAAATTTGTGGCTGACGAAAAAGTTCTGGCTGAAATTGAGGCACGCAATCTTGTTGCAGTCCGCTATGTGGATGACAATGGAAACAATGCGACTGAGTTTCCGGCGAACCCGAATGGTTCACTCAATTCAATAGCCGGTATCTGCGACCCGACCGGCAGAGTCTTCGGTCTGATGCCGCACCCGGAGGCGTTCCTTTCTCCCTTCAATGCGCCTGACTGGACGACTGTCAAGGCGACCAAAGGCGAATTGCCTGCTGAGGGTGAAGGTGTGAAATTCTTCCGCAATGCTATTGATTACATTGCCGATAATTTCTGAAAAACTGTTAAAAACAGCCGCAAGACAATGTTTTGCGGCTGTTTTTTGGTCTAAAAAAGCCGCACTCTGAAAACCGGAGTACGGCACGTTTGCTTTTATAAAGAATTACGCGAGGGCGGAAAATGAGGTGTCCCACTCAGTTCCGACACTCTTGAAGTATTGCCATGTGGTATCGTCGGCACCGTTGACGTAGAGAACACCGATATCAGCTCCAGCACGGATGCGGAGGTCGTCGATCCCGTCACCGTTGAAGTCCGCGATCTGTTCAATGGTGTTCTTATTGGTGCAAAGACCAATGAAGCTGTCAACTCTACCGTCTTCAACGAGCCAAGCTCCGACCCAGCCGTTGGATTTGTTCTGAAGGAGAACGTCATCAACGCCGTCACCGTTGAAGTCTCCCGTTCCGACGATAGTCATATCACTTTTCAGCGTATCAAGACTTGCCCATTTGACGGTTCCATTTTCCTGAGTGAGGAATGTTCCGGCAAATCCGGCATCGTGACGGAGGACGACATCATCCAAGCCGTCGCCGTTGAGGTCGCCTATCGCCGCAACTGTCCACTCCTTACCCAATCCTTTGAGATAAGTGAACCCGGTTCCGTCGGTATTGTAGAATCCGAGGTCGCCGTTGGTGGAACGCAGGAGGATATCCGTTGCACCGTCACCGTTGAAGTCACCAAGTCCGAGGACGTTGGTGCTGGAGTTTATACTCATGATTGACTTGTATCCGGTAACTTTGCCGTCAACGACATTCCAGGCTCCGACGGATTTGCTGTCGGCAAAGAAGATATCCTGACCGTCGTTTTCACTTCCGTAAAGAGTTCCGGTACCGAGGATTTCCGTTCCTGCGTTGACATTAGAAAGACTGCCCCACTTGATAACCGAAGCATCTCCCGTTGTAAGCCATGCTCCGGAGTATCCCTGTTTTGTGTGAACAAGGATAACATCTGCCAAACCGTTACCATCAAGGTCATCGGCAATCACATCTGAAACGGCAATGATATTATTTACCTCATAAGCGGTTACAGCGGAAATGTTTCCTGCGGCGTCGATTCCGCGGAAGTAGACAGTGCCGTTGCTTTCCATAACAACGCCGGAAGTGTAGGTTTTCCAGTTTTTGTTATCAAGACTGTACTGTTTAACAACAGAATCTTTGCTGAATGCGGCGGTAATCGTTACCGCATCTTCTGTTTCAGCAGTGATATCGGCGGTTGCAGTCGGTTTGGCAGGTGCAATATTATCAATATTTTCGACAATATATTCGGTGATTTCCGAAACATTTCCAGCGGCATCAAAACTGCGGAAGTAAACTGTACCGTTACTTTCCATAACAATGCCGGACGAGTAAGAACTCCAGGTATAACCATCAAAAGAGTATTGTTGTTTGGCGGCATCATCGCTGAAGGTCGCAGAGACCGTGACCGGTTTATTGGTCAAACTGGTTATGTCCGCACTGGCAACCGGAGCGGAAGGCGCGATCTTGTCGATATTGGTAACGGCATACCGGGCAACTTCTGAGACATTGCCGACGGCATCGATACCGCGGAAGTAAAGCACTCCGTTGCGGGAGAGGACAATTCCGCTTTCGTAGTCGTACCAAGTCTGGTTGTCGTAGGAGAACTGCTGTTTGATGCTGTCGAGTGAGAACTCCGCACTGACCGTCACATTTTTATTGGTCGGCGCGGTGGTACTGGCAAACACTTCCGGCTTGGTCGGCGCGACCTTGTCGACGTTGGTCACTTCGTAACTGGTGACTGCGGAATAATTTCCCGCTTCATCTTTGCCGCGGAAGTAAACTGTTCCGTTATTGCTCATGACCACTCCGGAGGTGTACGCGTACCAATTCCGGTTATCCAGACTGTACTCTTTGTCCACTGAATCACTGCTGAAAACGGCGCTGACCGTAACATCTTTATTAGTAGCGGAGGTAATATCAGCCGATGCAGTTGGCTTGGCGGGCGCGGTTTTGTCAATGTTGTTAACAACGACCGAGTGTTCCGTGACGTTACCGGCATTGTCGGTAACTTTGAAGTAAACTGTCTTATTGGAATCAACATTGACGGTTGAACCACTCATCCAAGAGCTGTTATTAAAACTGTACTGGATAGATTTTATGCCGCTGGCACTGTCTTTTGCCGAAACGGTGAGGATGACATTCTGATTGGTCAATGATTCCGTGCTTCTTGAAATATCAAATGTCGGCGCGACCTTGTCGATGTTGATCACTTCGTAACTGGTGACTGCGGAATAGTTTCCTGCTTCATCTTTGCCGCGGAAGTAGACCGTGCCGTTATCACTCATGACCACTCCGGAGGTGTACGCGTACCAATTCCGGTTATCCATACTGTACTCTTTGACCACTGAATCACTGCTGAAAACGGCGCTGACCGTAACATCCTTATTGGTAGCGGAGGTAATATCAGCCGATGCAGTCGGCTTGGTCGGAGCGACTTTGTCGATGTTGGTCACTTCGTAACTGGTGACTGCGGAATAATTTCCCGCTTCATCTTTGCCGCGGAAGTAGACCGTGCCGTTATTACTCATGACCACTCCGGAGGAGTACGCGTACCAATTCCGGTTATCCAGACTGTACTCTTTGACCACTGAATCACTGCTAAAAACGGCACTGACTGTAACATCTTTATTAGTAGCGGAGGTAATATCAGCCGATGCAGTTGGCTTGGCGGGCGGAACGCTGTCGACGATCACCGTTGCGGTGTTGCTCCATGAAGCGGCGTTGCCGTTTTTATCGACTGCCTGCACCCGGAAACAGTAATTTCCATCGGCAAGACCGTTGATGGAACATGAGGTTCCGGAGACAGTTCTGGTTCCGGCGATACTGCTGAAACTGTTGTCGGTGGAATACTCGATGATGTACTCTTTGACTCCGACTCCGGCATCACTGGCGGCATCCCAGCTTAGAGTGACGATTCCGGAATTTTGCGAAGCTTTCACATTTGAAGCCGCTTGAGGGGCAGTGGTATCCACGATCACGCTGGAAACGGTACTCCATGCGCTGACATTGTTCACATTGTCCACCGCCGACACCCGGAAATAATAGGTTCCATCGGCAAGGTCACTTGCGGTATAGCTTGTGCCGGAAAGAGTTGCCGAATGAGTGATGCTTGAGAAGGTGGAAGAGGTGGAAAATTCAATTTTGTACTCTTTGAGTCCGCTGCCGGAATCGCTTGCCGGAGACCAGTTTACCGTGATGGAATCAAGGGAGACTTTTCCGGTGACATTTGCCGGTTTGGTGGGGGCATTGTTGTCGATCAAAAGGTTTTCTGCATCGCTCCATTCGCCCTTGTTGCCTGTAAAGTCCTCTGCCTGAATACGGATAAAGTAATTGCCGTCGGCGAAGGAAGAAAAGTCGTATGAGTTGTCTGTGGCGGTGTAAGTGCCGATCACAGAATTGAAATTGGCATCGGAAGCAACTTGAATATTGTATTGTTTGACACCGTTTCCGCCCCAGTTGTCGTGAGTATCATCCCAGACAGCAGTCGTGCCATCCATGGCAAAACCAGTGACCTGATCGGGGGCTTCGGTATCGTCAAGGATACGGTGTGACCAGCCGTCTTCATCCTGTGCCTGAAACTGGATAAAGTAGTTGTCGGAAACATTCAGAGTAAACTCTTTGCTCTGATTGTAAAGTTCAACAGTGAATTCAAAGGTTTCAAATGTCGCATCACTGGAAACGAGCAGGCGGACTTTATCCAAACCTTCAACGTCACTCCAATCATAAGTTACAGAGACGGTATTGCTGTTCTCAGGGTCATAGACATTGAGTGAATTGCTGTTCAAGGCGGCATTGTTGTAAACAATCAGATGGGTTTCTCCTTCGGAATCCAGAGTAAAACCGTCAGTAATAGTAAGATTTTTGGTAACATAAATATAATTTTTGCCGCCGCCCAGAGCGATATTGCCGCGAAGTTCTGAATCCTGCTTCAAATTGATGGTATCGTTGCCGCTGCCTGCGGTCAAATCACCATTGATGATTGCTGTCGTTGCTGTGAGCTTATTGGTTCCATCGCCCAAATTAACATTGCGATTGAAAGTTACAGAAGAAAAATCAAAGGTGTCATCACCGCTGCCGCCGGAAAGAGTTCCGGAAAATTTAGCATTTCCCGTAGCCGTCAGAGAATTGACACCGTCGCCCAAATCCGCAGAATTGCCAAACTCGACAGAGCCGAAACTCAATGTATCATCACCTGTTCCTGCAGAAAATGCACCAGAGATTTTTGCAGAATCCTCTGCTGAAAATGAGTTTTTACCATTTCCGAGAGTCAGGGAGTCCTGAAACACAACAGATGAAAAAGTCAAAGTGTCTGCCCCGGTTCCGAGTATCACACTTTTGGCAAATACTGTTTCAGTACCGGAATTTGCAGTAATAGTGTTGGCACCGTTGCCCAGATTCAACACTCCGCCGATGGTGGAGCTTTGAGTAACAGTGATTTTATCCGCGGCACTGCCGCCGGTAATGATGCTGTTCAAAGTAACATCATCAAGGATCAGGTCAAATCCTGCCCCAGCGGTCCGGTTGGTAATTTCACTGCTGACTCTGCCGCCGCCGGTCAAGGTCAATGTACTGATCCGCAAAAGACCATCTGAAAGATGATACCCCCCTGTATTGATTCTGTCACTGCCACCGCCGAGGTCGATAGTACCAATCTTTTTATCGACATTCATGGTTATCGTATCATTCAATGCACTCAAATGCAGTTCAGCATCAACACCGATAGTCCAGTTATCAAGGGTGATATCGCGGGCGATACGGTCAAGTTTCAATATGCCTTCATTGAGATTCCAATAACCTGTAAACTCTGAAATATCGGAATTGACCGTCCATTTGCCGCTTCCCGTTTTGATAATGGTTGAAGTTTCAGAACCTGCGATAGAGTCCATACCCGTTGAATCACCGACAATCAGAGAGCCATCAACTTTGAATGTTGTCTCTGAAACACCATCCAGATAGATAAAACCGCCTTTTTGGGCATTATTGCCGATATTTTCAATACATTCGTTTTCTGTAACAACATATTCCATAGTTGAATTTGAAATATAAACCGCACCACCGTAAGCCGTGACGGAGGCGGTAGAATAAGCAGAGACGACGGAACTGGGAGAGCCATAAGCGGTTGCACTTGCACTGTTAGCCGAAAATGTTACATCTGTCAAATTCAAAATTGAATTATTTGCAGCGATAGCGCCACCGTACGCGTTGCCTCGGACGGCGGCAGTATCTCGGACGGCGGCGGTAGCGCTGACATTTGCATAGTTGCCATCAAAAGAGGCTTTATTCAATTTCAAAACACCGTAGCTGTGGGCAATCGCACCACCGTAAGCAATGGCGGTGGCGAAGCCAGAGCCTACGGCAATTACATTTGCATTTGCACAGTTGTCGGAAAAATAGTTTGCACTGCCGCTGAATATCAAGTCTCCAGAACAGTTGGCAATCGCACCACCGTAAGCCGTGGCGGTAGCGGTGGCGAAGGCGCGGGAATTTTGAATGCAGGTGGGGTAGGAGTAGACATAGCCAGAGGAGCGGGCATTGGGAATGGCCTGGACGATTATTTTTGCATTTGCGCTGTTGCCAGAAAAATAGTTTGCACTGCTGCTGAATATCAAGTCTCCAGAACTATTGGCTATCGCACCACCGTAAGCCGTGGCGGTAGCGGTGGCGGAGACATAGGCATAGGCGGACGCAATGCCATTATCGTAGGGTCCGACACTGACGGAGGCTATGGCATAGGCTTTGGCAATTACATTTGCATTTGCGCTGTTGTCGGAAAAGTAGTTTGCACTGCCGCTGAATATCAAATCTCCAGAACTATTGGCAATCGCCCCACCGTAAACAGTAGCGGTAGCGGTGGCAAAGGCGTAGGCGGAAGCGGAAGCGTAGGAGAAGGAGTAGGCGTAAGCACTGTTGGAAGCGATTACATCTACATTTGCGCTGTTACCAGAAAAATATGAATTGCTCAATACCATATTACCGGCAGTTTGTCTGATTGCTCCACCAAAAGCGGAGACAGAGGCGGAGACGCGAGAGGTGGAGATGCACGAGGCATCGGTATGATTTTTTGCAAACCGTGCGTCATCCAACACCGCATTGGCGTGTAATATATCCAATGCCCCGTTAGCATTGGAGGAAAAAGAAACATCTTTACCTGTAAGAGCTGTTCCCGACAATTTCAAGGCAGTATTGCTGTTGTTGGAAAAACCGACTGCAGTCAAATCAAGAGAGCCGTTGGTAAGATTGGCTCCGTTAGTGTTATTGGATATATCACTGTTATTTATGATCCAGTCGGTCTCTGTTCCATAAAAACTGCCACCATTGCTTCTCAAAACTGTATCATGGAGCGTTACAGTTGAATAATCCGCTGAAAATGCCCAATAGGAACTTTCGGCAATTTCCAGAGTACCGCCGTCAACATGATTGAATATTACATTTGAAACAGAATAAACAACATTTGTTTTGACATTATTTGCAGTCTTGAAAGTTGCTGTGCTATCGGAAACAGTAATGACTTTATAACTATCCGTTCCTGTTAAATTTCCATTCAAAGTAATTGCATTTTGGGATCCTGATAATGTCAGATTATTCCCGAGCGTACCAGTGTTTCCTGTAACGGTCAAATTTGTAAGTCCAGTAATACTTCCTGTTGTCAGCAAATGTCCGCCATCAAAAACAAGCGTATCATTACCGTCGCCGAAGACCAGATCGCCGGTTCCAGAAAGTATAGATTTCAAGGTCAGAGTATCGTCACCAGCACCGAGTGAAAACTGATTATTAATGGTTACTTCAGATGATATGCTTCCAGCAACAGTAACAGTGTCGTTGCCGCTGCCCATAAAGGTATTGACGTTCAGTGTGGAATTGGATATCGTAAGAGAGTCGTTGTCAGACCCCATGGAAAACATCAGCTCAGCTCCGCTTTCACTGTTGCTGGTGATTGTCGAGTCAGTTACAGTAACCGTATCATTGCCTTTATCGGTAAAGATTTCACCTGCTGGGTCAAGCAATGAGATATTGGCACCGCTGATAGTCAATATATCATCGTATATCGTAGTTTGATATCTGTCATCAAGTGTCAAACTGCCATTAATGGTTTTGTTTTCGCCTGTCGCCATAATTACTTACCTTTATTTTATATCTTCTATTACTTTATCAATCATATCAATTACCTGATCGGCGGTGATCATTGCGGTACATTCGTAACGCCGGTCAGTGCCTGCCAGTCGCGGACAGTGCCAGAAATCGGTCAGGTTGAAATCTTTGAATTCGTTCCAGCAGCTGTTGCAGGCATTGTAATTTATAACCCGGTACGGGGTCTTGTATTCATTTATCGGATTGGTAAAGCCTGAAATCATGATTACAGGAACTTTGCATCCCCATGCCAGCCAGCTCAATCCACTGGATAAGCCGATATAGAAATCGGCATCTTTCAACAAATCAATACGCTGTTGAAGCGGTAACGCTCCGGTAAAATCCTCCGCCCCTTCCGGTTTGCGGATAAAGGTTCCCGCCTTGCCGCCGATGCGGTCTTTGTCAATGCACAATACACGGTAACCTTTGCTTTTCAGGTAATCCACTACCCGATCCCAGCCTTCGGGATTATTCCAATATTTTGCTAAACTTGTGCTTTGTACCCCGATACACACATATTTTTCTTTTATCTG
The DNA here is from genome assembly GCA_015061615.1 of Lentisphaerota bacterium. Taxonomy (GTDB): domain Bacteria; phylum Verrucomicrobiota; class Lentisphaeria; order Victivallales; family Victivallaceae; genus UBA1784. The sequence continues at coordinate 6,684 of SUWE01000013.1, read as the reverse complement.
ACGGGGCGCAGAAAGGTCAAAACGCGGCGGAATATCACTGTCATCCACTCCAAAAATATGCGCCGCCACCCGATGCAAGCCCACATAACGGTGATCCACCGGCTGATGAGTTACATTGCCAAGTTCATAAAGCCCTACATTATAATTGGCATAAGACTGGATTGAAGCTGCTTCTTCTTTGGAAACAAATTTGATTTGAGGGTATTGATTTTTTACGATTTCCGCAAACCAATCAGACACAACGCAGATAAGCTTGCAGTTCAATTTCTGCTGAAAACGCTCCACATAACTGAACCAGGCAATGGTATCACCAAGCGTATGCACCGGAAAACGTACCACAACTTCTTTGTCTGCTGCATCAAAATCGTGCATAAAAAGCAGTTTATCATCAGCAACTTCAGAAATGACCAGCCGGAACTTGATAAAATATTTTTTGAAACTGAATACAACACAGTCGCCGCCATCGGGGGTAACGGTATCATATACACAAGATTTTGTTCCCAAATCGACAAAACGGATACGGTAGGACTTTGCTCCTTTGGGAATTTGCACCCGCAAACCGTCGTTGAAGTCAAATTTTATTCCGTCAATGGCATCCTGAGTCGGGATTTTAGGAATATCTCCGAACACTATCCCCATCCCGTTGGGATTATTTTCTTTTTTCTCTTCCATCTTATCTACTCAACACAATTCTATGCAAGTTGCTGATTATAAAAGAGATTGCAAAAACAAAGCATTTTCAGTGTCGCATAATACACATTATGTTAAGTGGGAAATGTTTTGTAATATGTTTGAAATAAAGTGATTGTAAAAAATGATACTGCTGGATTAAACAAAAAAGAAAGAGAAAGTGCAAGGATTTAAGCTGAAACGACTTAACATAATGTGTATTATGCGACATATCCTGTACACAATAAAAATCAAACAGAATAGTCAACAATACACAAAAGTACCTTATAATATAGCACAGAATAAATATTTGTCAAATGAGGCAATTTAAAAATTCCTCAAACAAAAAAGTTGCAAAAAAGATTCATTTGCCTCGTGCTTTCAGCCGCAACACGTCACTCACATCAACTTTGACGGAAGAAATCAGATTCCGGCGGGCAATGGTCAGAACCGATACCGAAGCGGCACCATTGGCAAGCAGCACCTCCGCCGCCGCCCGCAAAGTCGAACCGGTGGTAAAAACATCGTCAACAAGAAGAATCCTGCTCCCTGCCGGAACCGGACGGCGCAACAAAAAGTGCTTTTTCACCTTTTTATAACGTTCAGCACGCGTGCGGCTGTGCTGAGTTGTCAACGAAAAACGGCTTTTCAGTAAATTCATCACCGGTATACCGCTTTTCTGAGAAACTATCTCTGCAAAAAACTCCGCCTGATTGTAACCGCGAATCATTTTCCTGATGATATGCATCGGAACAGGAACTATCAAATCACAATCAATACCGCTGTCTGCAAGCGCTTTAGCGCCGTAAATCCCCAGAGACAGGGCAAATTCGCTGGCTTTGTGAAATTTATAACGGATCAATATTTTTCTGCCCAATCCGGCATATTCAAAAATGGATACCGCATTTTCCCACGGCGGAGCGGGCGCGCCTGCACATTGCGGACAAACCGCAAGCAAAGTATCGTTCAAACCTCCACAAACCGGACAACGGAACTTATCCGGAAAAAAGTTCAGCTGCGCAAGACACTCCGGACAGAATCGACCGTCTTTGATCCCATAATCCTCAGAACCGCAAATGGGACAACCGGAAAATGAAAGTTCCAGAAATTTCCTCATACTCATTTCACGCAAAGAGGTAAGCAGATCGCAGAAAAACTCTTTCAGATACCCGAGACGGCTCTTTTCCTCCCGGACAGAGAGATCTTCTGAGTTATTGCCGCAAGGCTCATCAAGCGGCGGCAGCATCGGCAGGTAATCAGTGTATTTGCGCAGAGAATAAATAAACGCTCCTTTGAAAATAACCGTCACCAGATCAAAACGTCCGGAAATTCCCCGTCCGCTGCAAATTTTTTGATACACCCGCGCCGCACGGAAGTTGCGCCGCCGCTGATGATTTGAAAGATTCAGCTCAGGACGCGCCCCTTCACGGTAACGCAAGGTTTTAACTTCCACAAAAATCAAAGTTTTTCCGTCGGTCGCAACAATGTCAAGCTCTCCCGCCTTGCACCGCCAGTTACGTTCAAGGATCATATATCCCTGCGCACGGTAGATATCCTCTGCCGCCTTTTCACCCTTGTTGCCGAGCTTTTTGCGGTAAGCAAGCATTTTCTGACGGTTCATAAGGATATTCCGGCAACAAAACGGTCACGCTGACAAAGATCTTTTATCACCATGCTGCGCATGCCGATTTTTTCCAACGCGGCACAACAGCGCGGAGCCTGATGAGGCGAAAGCTCAAAAATCACTCCGCCTCCGCCGGAAAGATGTGCGGGCAATCCGTCGATAGTTCTGAAAATCAGCGCCAAACCGTCATCATCTGCGGTCAATGCAAGTTTCGGCTCATAATCGCGGACTTCGGAGTCAAGTTCAGCATATTCATCTTCTGTAACGTATGGAAGATTGGCAGCGATAAAATCAAATTTCTCACCATCAAATGCAGAAAAAATATCACTGTGAAAAAATTTGACATTCACTCCGCAAAGTTCTGCATTTTCTTTTGCAAGCATAAGTGCCTCAAGACTTATATCCGCAGCAAAGAGCTGCAAATCGGGGCGCTCACCGGCAAGAGAAATGGCAATCGCTCCGCTGCCGCAACCGATATCAAGAACTTTTCCACCATACGGCACACGGTCAATGAGCCACTGCACAAGAGTTTCAGTTTCCGGCCGGGGAATCAGCACACGGGAATCGACCTTCAACATAAGATTGCGAAAAGGAGCACTCCCCAGAATATATTGGAGAGGCTCCCCCCCTGCCCTGCGGCGGGCATAATCCAGTGCAGAATCTGCATCGGGAGCATCTTCTGCGATCCAGCGCGACTCCTGACGGAAATTTTCCACACCGCCATTGCGCAAAATATCAGCAACTAAAGCAACAAGTTCATTCATAAATCCACATTCCAAAAGTTTCTGAAATATGAGGTAATTGCAAAAGTCAATAAAAAAAAGATTGAAAAGATACCGTTGATGAGATGAAAATGCTCATTTTTTCAGATCGCAACGGAAATTTTCAAGAGTTTTTTAGAACTTTTGAAATTGCCTCAAATATATCACCGTTTCAGAGATTATTCAAGTAAAAAGGAAAGAGATTAAAGAAAAACAGCATTTTTTTTAGTTTTTTACAAAAACACATTTGCAAAATCCCTGTTTTGGAGTTATGTTAATTAAGATAACTTGCGGAAGAATGGTCGAGTGGTTTAAGGCAGCGGTCTTGAAAACCGCCGAGGGGCAACTCTCCGAGGGTTCGAATCCCTCTTCTTCCGCCATTTTTTTTGCAAAAATGCGGGATAGCCTGAATGAAATGAAGGCAATCCCCAAAAAGCATTTTTTTGCAAAAATGCGGGATAGCCTGAATGAAATGAAGGCAATCCCAGAAAAGCATTTTTGAAAAGCAAAAAAAATGGCGAACGAAGACGCAAGTCTTCTCTTAACTGCTTTTGTGCAACTTGCCGCAAAGCGGCAATCGCAAAAGTTCTTCACTCAAAAGGCGCAGCCTTTTCTTCACATCTTCACCAAACCCCGGAGAAGACTTACTTGCTTGTCCACCGTAGCCTTGTGCGAAGGTGGATGAAGACGCTCCATTTCATTCCGCTTGTGAAGAGGTCAGCTTGCGCTGCCCGTGAAGTTTTCTCGCTGTGCGAGTAAGGATGGTGTTATCTTTTAGTGCGCTTCGCTTACACGGCGGCAAGCCGCCTTGATTTTTTTCTTTTGCGGTGATATATTACTTTACAGAAGGAGATCATCTTATGGCTGAAAGCAAATTGCGTACACTTTCCATTGACTTTGCTGTGCAGATTCTCAATCTGGTAAAATTCCTGAAAAGTCAGCACGAAACGATCGTTTCCAATCAAATCGGCAGAGCCGGAACCAGTATCGGAGCAAACATTCACGAAGCACAATATGCCCACGGCAAACCGGACTTTATCGCAAAACTGCAAATTGCCCTCAAAGAAGCCAACGAAACAAGTTACTGGCTGGAACTCCTGCTGAAAACAAATTATATTGACGAAGCAAAATATCAGGAATTAGATAATGTCTGTTCTCAAATCCGGGTGATGCTGATAAAATCCATCAATACGGCAAAAGGGGAGGAAAAATGATTGTTTGGTGGGGGAAGATAAAAAAACGCTGACCATTTTTCAACTCTCGCCAAAAATTCTGTGAAGTTTTTTTCACAAAACCGCTTCACAAGTGCTTTTTCTCTGCTTTTTGCCACTTACCCGAACCTTGCTGCAACCGCCGCGACACGCCCCTTAAAATGCAAAAATGGCGGCAAGGTTTCTCCTGTTGCCATCAACTGAAAATATTGCTTTTTCTAAAAAAGCGGCTTGAAAAATCAGAACATTATGTTATATTACTAAATAACGAGGTGTTGTTATGCTGGTATATGAAAAAGATTGTTGTAAAACAGAAGCTGAAGTTTTCAAGGCTTTGGGACATCCTATCCGCTTGTGGATCGTCAAGCAGCTTGCTGACGGGGCGGAACATTGTGTCTGCGAATTTGTCAATGCTGTTGGTGTCAAGTTTGCTACTGTCAGCCAGCATTTGACGGTTTTGAAAAATGCCGGAATCATTACTGATGATAAACGGGGTAAGCAGGTTTATTATCGCTTGCAATGTCCATGTATACTTAATATGATCGAGTGTATCGGAAAGAAAAAGGTCGAGTGATCTTTTTTTATAGATACATTTAGTTGTTTAACTAAATATATAAACAAAGAGGAAAATTATGAACTTTTGGTCCTTTATTCAAAATGAACTGCTGGGGATGAACTACCTCAATGGAGCAATCGGGAAAATACTTCAAAAATCCGGAGTGGATATTTCCGGCAGATGGGGCGGCTCATTACAATTTTTTCTTTATGATACGCTGAAAATCACTATATTATTGTGCGTCTTGATTTTTGTTATTTCTTATATCCAAAGTTATTTTCCACCGGAAAGGAGCAAGCGTATCCTGGGAAAATACCGTGGGGTATGGGCAAATATTCTGGGAGCGTTGCTGGGGACAGTCACTCCATTTTGTTCCTGTTCATCGATTCCGCTTTTTATCGGGTTTACCCGTGCCGGATTGCCGCTTGGGGTAACGTTTTCATTCCTTATATCTTCTCCAATGGTGGATTTGGGCAGTCTGATACTGCTGATGAGTATTTTCGGCGCAAAAGTGGCAGTTGTCTATGTGATTGCGGGGCTGGTCATTGCCGTGATCGGTGGCGGCATCATTGAAAAATTGCGTATGGAAAAGTATGTGGAAGAATTCATTTACCAAACCAATATATCTGCGTCAGCAGAGTCTGCCGTATTAAACCGCAAGGAACGGTTGATGTACGCAAAAGAGCAAATGTTTGATACTTTCAAAAAGGTTTTTCCTTATATTCTGATCGGCGTTGCGATCGGAGCGTTTATCCATAATTGGATTCCTCAACACTATGTGGAAAATCTGCTGGGAAATAAAAATCCTTTCGGCATAATTCTTGCAGTAATTGCCGGAACCCCCATGTATGCAGATATTTTTGGGACGATCCCGGTTACAGAAGCATTACTGGATAAGGGAGCATTGCTTGGAACTGTTCTTGCCTTTATGATGGCGGTTACGACTTTAAGTCTGCCCTCTATTATTATGCTGCGTAAAGCTGTCAAACCGCAGTTGCTTACACTTTTTATTGCAGTTTGCGTGATCGGCATCATAGTGGTCGGTTACCTGTTCAATATTTTCCACAAATTCTTTATCTGAAAGGAGCCTTGCAAATGAAAATCCAAATTCTGGGAAGCGGATGCAGCAAATGTCAAAAACTTTTTGCCAATGCAGAAATGGCAGTAAAACAACACCACATCGAGTGTGATCTGGAAAAAATCACCGACATTGAAAAAATCGTGGCAATGGGGATAATGGTCACTCCGGCATTGGTAATTGACGGAAAAGTCGCCAGTTCCGGAAAGGTTTTGTCTGTTGAGGAAATTTCAGTGCTGTTGAACAAGGGGAATCAAAACTCCACCTGCAATCAGACAACACAGAGGACTTGTTGCTGTTCCGGTAAAAAGCCGGAAAATCAACTGAAAAAAATCATAACCATTCTGCTGTTGATCTTTGTGGCAGGGAGTGTTCTCTATGTAATAGACCGGGAAACAAAAACGGCAGTTCCGGCAACTGTCACAGAAAAGGTTTCATCAAATGAGTTGAAAGTCTATTACTTTCACGGTACAAAGCGGTGCATGACTTGCAACACCATTGAACAACTTGCCAGAGAAACTGCGGAAAAATATAAAAATGTCAAGTTCATTTCCGTAAACGTTGAAGAACCGCAACACGAACACTTTGTACGGGATTTTCAGCTGGTCAGCCGCAGCGTGGTAATGGAACGGAATGGAAAATTTGAAAGGTTCGACCGGGTTTGGGAGTTGGTCAGGCATCCGGAAGATTTCAAAAAATACCTTGACGAAGGCATAGAGAGATTGTCGAAATGATCGCAGCAGTAACAAGTGCGTTTTATTTGGGGCTTCTCTGTTCCATATCCC
>SUWE01000076.1 GCA_015061615.1 Lentisphaerota bacterium | reverse complement strand
TGGTGTTCATAAGAAAAAACATACAGATTGCCGAGGAATCCGTTGCGGACATTCCGGTTGAAGTTGCCTTCACCGGTAAGCGAACCTTCATAGCCGCTGTTCCACGGATTGAGTGTTCCGACAGCGGAAGTCACAATACCCCACGCCAGAGCAATGCCGAAAATGATATTGCACCAACTCCTTTTTCTCACCGTGTGGAATGAAAGGAATACGTACAAAAGCATCACCGGAGCAAACGGAACCATAAAGCGGTATCCGTAACAGAATCCGCCGTAATCGCTCGTCGCGGCAATAAATACTGCGGTCGCCGCAAGCATACTGCCGAGCATGTAACGGCAGACACGGTTTTTGCCGGGGAATTTATACCGCAACGCAAAAAAGAGCAGAAAACAGGCGGGCATGTAGAGGAAGAATCCTTCAAAACCGAACAGGATGTTCCACGCGTAGTAAAGATAATCTTTTTCTGCCATATCCGGCTTATGGGTAAGCAGATACAACGGCAGCGGGGATTTGTACGAAATATAATTCATAACTCCTTCAAGAGCAATAAGGAGCAACACTCCGACCGAATATACGGCGGCACGTTTTATTCTTATCCGCAGATTTTCCGCCGGAGCAGTGAGGACAAAGAAAAATATTCCGGCGGCAAATGCTCCGCCGATAACAAATTCACAGTTGAATATCAATCCGGCAATGACTCCGCACCAGAGCAGATTTTTTACGGAGTATTGACTTTTCTGCGTATTTTCCAGCTGAAGTATCAGCCACAGAAGCATCAGCGCCACCGGAACATGATTGCCGATAGTCACCGAATAGGAAAATACCAGCGTTGAAATCACCGACAGAAAAGCTGCGGCAATACGGAACTTTTCCGTGGAACTGTTTTTTATATAACGGTTCAGAATCCGGTAAAAAAGAAATCCGCAGCCGCATCCGGCAAGAAAGTACGGCAGATAGAGCAGAAATATCACCAGATGGTAATGATTGCTGAAAGTCACTCCGGAAACCTTTGCCAGAATAAAATACTCACCCATTGAAAGGAAAGTCAGCAGCGGAGGCTTGTCGCCGTAATATTTTCCGTCGATAAAGGCTTTGTCGGAAGTTTTGAAGATGCTTCCGGTAATATCAAATGTTCCGTTGTCAACCACTGACTGTACCACTGCCAGCCGGGATGTTTCAAGTCCCGCCTGCGTACAGTCGCGTTTGACAAAAATCAATGCTCCGGCGGCGATCAATGCCGCAAGAAGCAGATACAGAATGATCGTTCTTTTTTTCATAAATGCTGCCGTCCTTGTGTTTTGAAACAGTCTCAATATATCATTGAAATATGATTTTTCAAATCATGTTATTGAAATTCCGCGCACTCCGGTCTATATTATGCAGAGAAGAAAGTTGAGTGCAGAATGCAGAGAATAACAGTTGTACTGCCGACATATAACGAGGCGGAAAATATCGTAAATACCATCAGGGATATTCTGGAACAGGATATCCCCGGTCTGGATATCATCGTAGCGGATGATGCTTCACAGGATGGAACTTTGCAGAAGGTTTCAGAATATTCCGGCGGCAATGAAAGAATCCGCGGTTACGCCCATCCGCCGCCGCGCGGATTGAGTCCGAGTGTGGTCGATGCCTTTGATCTGAGCGATTCGGATATCCTCTGCTGTATGGATGCCGACGGTCAGCACCGGGCAGAAGATTTGCGGAAAATCGTTGAAAAATTCAATGACGGCACCGTCGGTATGGTTGTCGGTTCACGGTATACGAAAAATGGCGGATTTGCGGAACAATGGAACTTTTTCCGCCGCCTTGCCAGCAGAACGGCAACTTTGATGGCGCAAATATTTCTCAAAGTTCCGCTGAAAGACCCGATGTCAGGATTTTTTGCCATCCGCCGCAGTGAATATCAGAAAGTACGCCCGTTTCTTGATCCGGCAGGGTTCAAGATCATGCTGGAGATCGCCTGGCTGCTGAATCTTTCAAACAGCGGTAAAATCACCGAAGTACCGATCATATTCGCCATGCGCCGCCGCGGGGAAAGCAAACTTTCCGGAAAAGTCATCCGGGAATATCTGAAAATGCTCCTTGCCTGTATGCTCAAAAAGCGGGCTGTCAAACAGGCGATGCGCTGAACAGTTCACTTCAGGATTTTCCGCAGAGCCGGCAATATGGTATCGGCGACGATGGTGTCGCCGCTTATGCCGCTGTTGATAAGTTTGTGTTAAGGCAGGGAAATTTGAAGCATATCAGAGTATCTGCCGCCCTCACCGCCGCATGAGGTGAGAGTGTCGCCGAAGCAGACGATTTTCAAAGCGGGAGTATCTGAAGCAAAGCAGGAGCAGACTATTCCGGAAAGAGCAAAAAAGATTCTGAATTTACTTAACATTGTCAAACTGTTTCCTTATATTGGATCATTCAGAACACTTTTTCTGCAAATTTTCAAATACGCGGATACTGTTCTGCATTTCAGCGATAAGTTCGTCTTCTTTGTAAATATCCTCAAGCACGGCGGCACAGGTTTTGCATTTTTTTATGTGCAGACGGCAGAAGATTTTTTTCAAAAACGGCAGCTTTCCGTGACGGTACAATACGACATCTTCATGCAAGAGGCATTTCATATCAGTGTTCCTCCATACTTTTCACGATTTCTTTAAGGGTTTTCACACAGCGGCTCCGGTTGGTGTAAACAGATTCGATGGAAATATTGAGAAATTCCGCGACCTCTTTCGGCGGACGGTTCTGCAAGGCGCACATTTCAAAAGCGGCAAAAGTTTTGGATTCCACTTTGTTTTTCAGCTCTTTGAGTGCGTCGTTCAAAACGAGCATACGGTATTCTTCCTCATATTTGCGGCTGATATCCTCCTCCGAAAAAACATCGGGCATATCCGGGTCGTCGATACTGACTGCGGAACTGTTACGCTTTTTGAACATTGCTCTGGCATGATTGCCGATGATCGCACGCATGTAGTGGCGGAAACGGCCTTTAACATTCGGGTCATGTTTATATACAACATCTTCGGGAACCTGATCTATGGAGTATTTACTCAGAATATCCTTTTGGAATATTTCGCACATGACCTTTTGCACCAATTCGTCTTTTTCCTCTTCGTTGAGATTGAAGTCGCCGCCATGCAGCCTGATGAGGGGGCTGTAAAGTTTATAAAACTCGTTCCACGAAAATTCATCACCGTTTTTGACCCTGTACAGCAGGGATTTGCGTGTTTCAAATGCCATTTGCAACTCCTTTATTTACTAAAGAAACCTTTTGCTTTTCTGTAAAGCTCAAGTGCCTGATCTTTTGTCTGCTGATACCATGACTGCGGAACATGTTTGCGCTCCGCTTCCTGATTACGCTTCATTTCCTGCAACTCGGCTTGCAAAACAGTGTTCGCTTTGGCTTTTTCGTTCAATTTGCCAAGAAACAGCGAAGTGATTATCACGAACAGAAGCAGAATAAAAATACCGTATTTGCTCAACCAGATACCGGTATTGCAGAAAATACTTTTGAGCAAATATTTGAGTTTCAATGCGGCATGTCCGGTTTCGTAAATCCAGAAATCTTTGGTACGCAGAACTTTGCCGATAACGGCAAGCTCTTTTGCTACCTTTCCGGTTGAATCGGCTCTTTCTGCCGGATCGTTTTCGCAAATCAGGCGGGAAAGGTTGAAAAACAATTTTACCGGATTGTTGTTGACAATATTGATATTTGCCGGAACAGAGGGGAAATCCTCCGGCGGATTCCCCGTGACCGAACAGTAGATCACCTTGCCGAAAGCGTAGATATCAAATTTCGGGAGCATTTTTTTATCTTTGAGCAATTCCGGTTCATGCACCGCTTCCGGCGGCAGATAGACCTGAGTAAATGCCGCCTGAGTGACTGTGACATCCAGCGGAGAGATCAGACCGATATCCGCAAGTTTTGCCGTTCCGTTGACAAAAACGATATTGTCGGGTTTGATATCCCGGTGTACAACGCCTTTTTTGTGAAGAAGTTTCACGGCTTTGAATATCTGTGTGAACACTCCCCATAATTCACTTTCAGGCAAAGGACCGTTTTTCAGCCGCGCGGCAAGGGTGTCGGGTTTGTAAGGAACTTCGGAAACGGAGTCTGCCGCTTCCATCGTATAATAAAAGCATTTTTCATCTTCACCGACAGAAAATATCTGAAGCAGAGCGGGAGCGTTTTCAGTGATTTTGCGGTACTTTTTCATCCCCTTGAACTCCCGCTTCCAGTCGGAACGGCTTTCATCTTTGGTGATAACTTTCAGCGCCATGCGTTTACCTGAAATATCCTCGCACAGCCAGACCTCGCCGAAGCCGCCTCTGCCGCATAATTCACGCAGTTTCAAGCCATGAAAAGAGTCCCCCGCAACCAGCATTTTTCTCTCCTTGTTTACTTCAGCACATACGGTGCGATATCAATTCCAGATTTCTGCATCGCATTGGCTTTTATCGAATGCAGAGCAACGATGAACGCTGCCGTTTTTGCGACATTGGGTCCGCCGGTCAGCAGTGCCCCGGCAACGGTGGCGATCCCGGCAGCCGTCCAGCCGGAAGCTGTTCCTGACAAACCGGAAAGAACGGCGGCGGTCATTGCGGAGTAAGCGGCGATATTGTCCGGCTCAAGCCCGGCTTCAGCAAGTTTCTGCCGTCTTTCATCTTCAGAGAGTTTATCCCATGTCCCGGCAAAAATCTTTTCCATAATGCGCCGTTCAAGCTGAAAAGTTGTTGCATAGGAACATTCATCGTTATTCACGCCGAGTTTCCGGGCGGCATATTGAACAGTTTCATGGTAATCAAATTGGGTAAAACGGTAAGTTATCCAGTGTTTGCCTGCCCGGTGCAGCTCTTCTTCAAGTTCTCCGGCAGAAATTTCACGTTGAGCATCTTTGCCCGTGAGAGCTTTCCAAAGCTCTTTGCGCTGATCGGCAGAGATATTCATGAGCAATTCCCGGAACTGTTCATGAGTCACTTTTTTGTCAGCATGTATGAAGGGCAGAAGCGGATCCTGATATTTCACTTGAGTATCTTCTCTGCCGTAAAACTTTTTTCTCAGCCGCGCCCCCGTATCCCACGGCCAGGCAAAGCAGTTCAGCGCAAACACAAGAGCGCAGAAAATGCCGGAAAGTTTGAAACCGGATGATTTTTTGAACATTTCCCCCCTCATTGTTTACAACGCGAAAATCAGATAGAGAACCGTAACCACAAGAATAAACGCAGTCAGATATTTGACGACCGAAATACGGCTGTCGGCATAAGAGAGTCTGCGCACGCCCAGACGGTGCAGAATGTAGGCAAAAAAGCGGTTGCGCCGCAGATCATCCAGCTCAACTCTGCACCCGAAAAGCCACTCGCAAAGAGTCGTACCGCAGATGGCAAAAGCAAGCGCACCGGCAAAAACAGAGAGCAGAAGCGCCGCAATAAATACGCTCAAAAGGGCGGAATGGAACTCCAATTCAAAAAAGAATCCGCAGAATATTCCTGCGATAACGAACCATATTCCAAGTTCGGTCAGATGGGCGAAAAACACGCGCCACCCTTTAGTTGCAGAACTGTTCATAAAACTTGCAAACTCCAAAATTTATTTTACGATAACATCGCACCGGACAACACTCTGATATATGCTCAGTGCAAAAAATAGTACAGAAGCAATGATTTGTCAAGAGAAGGTGCAATAAAAGTTTCAAAAAATCATTTCTCACGCTTCAGCGGCAGAAGCGGCGGCTTTTTCTTCAGTGCCATCACTCTTTTTTTCCGCATCTTTTCCGCGTTTTTCACGGCAGATACGCAGGAAGCGCTTTGCAACCCACGCCGCAGGAATGGCAAGCATAATGGCAGTTATCCCCCACGCGAAGGGAGCGGCAAGAGTCACAAAAGAGTCTTTGAAAGTTTCCGGATGTTTGTCAGCGACAATTTCCAATCCGTTTTCCACGCCGTTGGATATTTTGTATGCGGCAGTGATCGTTGCGGCAGATAATCCTGTTGCGGCGATATGTTTCCAGCTGATTTTTTCAAGGAATTTACTGCCGCCGGTTTTATAGGTTTCGACCAGAAGTTTTCTTGTCGCGGGCGAATCGGCATGCGCTGCCAGACCGAGCAGTTTGGATATATCGTCTGCTGAGGCATTTCTGGCGAGCATCACCGCAGTATCGTCACCGAATTCAGCGACGACCTTCGCCCCCAATCCCGGAACTTTGCCTTCAAGCATCATGAAATCTTTACCCAGTTTTCTGGCAATGGGCAGAAGTTCATCGGCGTGCAAAGTCACACTGCGTATGGCACGGGGAGAGGCATTTTTTGCAAGACGCAGAAAATCATCACCGTATTTTTCGCCGAGATGCAGAGCCTCGACTCCGCCGTGTCTGACCATTTTCAGTGCATCATCACCATATTTTGAAGCCAGTTTTTTCAGTGATGCAACTGCGGCTCGTCTGCTTGCGCGCGACATGCTTTTGCCGCTGATCTTCACCGCCGCTTCGATAGTTTCCTGAATAACGCCTGCCATTGCGGAAGAAAAGAGTCCGCAAACGATCATCATGCTCAACAGAAAGTGTTTCATTATTCAGCCTCCGCGATCTCTTTCATTGATTCATCCATTGCCGCACAGCTTTTTTCCAGAAGCATCCGGGCTTTGGCAAGAGTTTCCTGACGGTAATTGTTTTCGCAGGAATCTATTGCAGTATTAAGGCAAAGTGCCATTTCTTCAGGCAGAACTTTGCAGATATTGTAAACATCATACACACACCATGCGGCACCGGCGACAGCGAGAATATCACCGATCGGCAGTGGACCGTCGGCAACAACAGCGGCGGCACTGACACCCATTTTGGCGATGGTTTTTCCGGCAAGACGCATGATAGCGTTGAAAGTCTGTCTCCATAATATAACTTCCAGAGCGACACCGGCCGTGGTGAGAGTTTTGCTGACCGCCATATCCGTGACCAGACCTTCAAACTCATACATTCCGTTGACAAAAGTTTTGCGGGCATCGTATTCAAAAGTTCCGTCGGGCAGTGCCTTGATCTCATTCAGGCAGGCGGAAGAAAAATTGTTGTTGTTTTCCTGCAATTCGAGGATGAAATTCTGCAACTCCTCCTGCATTTTGCCGGCACCTGTGCAGCAGGGTTTGAGGATGGACTGTTCTATTTTGCCGTTGATAAACTCCTGAGCGGTTTCAGTTTTGCTTACTTTGTCACGCGCCATGAGAAAAATCAGGATACCGCAATTTTTGAACTCCGCGAACTGCTTGACTGTCGGGGAAACATTGGCACGCGCCTGCTGAAAATCAACTTTGCCGATTTCAGCGATTTTGTTTTCAAATCTGGCGAGTGCCTCAAGGTTTTTCTGCCCGTATTGTGAACGCAAATCTTTGACATGCTTCTGGAACTTTTGGATTTTTTCGATCGAAGGGGTGGGGGCATCTTTACCGTCGCCCCATTTTCTGATACATCCATAGGTCGAACCGAAGATGAAACACAAAAGCGCCAAAACCGTTCCGGTGATGAAAAGGGAACGGTTGCCGTTCTTTTTTTCTGACTTCTTTGATTCTTCAAACATGTTGGGATTATTCATTTTTTCAACTCCTTGTTTTTGTGTTATCCAACGGTCTTTGTACACAGACTTTGTACAGCTGATGATTTCTTACATAATTTTTCACAAATTTTCTGAAAATTCTCTGAAAAATTGGATACTGCCGCACAAATCGGCGATAAAACAATCATCTTCTGCAAGTTCTTCCATGATCTTTGAACACTCTTTGCAGACGCTCAAGTGGGCGGAACAGTTGAATGCACTGAATGAGGATAACTGATTATGACGGAACATATCCAGTTCTTCGCGGGTGTAATGCGGCGTATCCGGCGCAACTTCCGCTTCGCCGGTCAATTCTTTAAGGAGTGTTATACAGCGGCTTTTGGCACTGTAAACTGCCGCAACGCCAAGGTCGAGAAAATCTGCCGTATCTTTTGCGGAACGCTTGTGGATGACAAACATTTCAAAGGCGACAAAAATTTCCGAAGGGAGAAGATATTTCAATTTTTCCACCGCAGTATAAAAGCGGTGTTTACAGCGGTATTCATGCAGAAAATTTTCCCATTCAACGCCGTCGGGGAGCAGACATTCACTTTCATCCCGGAGAAAAGCAAAGAGCCTGCGGCAGATGAGCCGCCGCAGAGAAGATGCACTCAGTTTTTGATAAACTCTTTGATGTTCAGCAAGTTCAGCAAGCGTTTCAGAAACAGCTTTATCGCGCTCGCATTCCCTCAAACCGCAGAGCATGGCGCAATAAGAAATCAGTGGGGCGTAAAAAGCGTGCAGACCGCCATCCGGAACGCACTCCGGAAGGTTTGCGGTCAATAAAAATTTTTCCTTTGCAAGTGTCATTTTGTCCATCCTTATTTATAGAGACTTTGACAACTTACTTGGGAAAAATCTTTATTTCTTACATGGAGTGAGGCTATTTCAAAAGTAATTCAAAAAGAGATTAAAAAATCAGCGTTGATGAGATTAAAGCGGTAGTTTGAGCGTGGCTATTGAATAAATAACCACCGAAAACGCCCCGCTTTAAGATCGCAGCGATGAATTT
>SUWE01000012.1 GCA_015061615.1 Lentisphaerota bacterium | reverse complement strand
CGCCAGAAAAGGCGGCAGAGGGTGAAACTTTGCGACACATGAGTCGAACCACCACCACACATGCATACCACTTGCCAGTACAAAATCCCGCATGCGCGGGCGCCAGGGGTGCAGGGGGCGTCCGTCTTCGTTACACTACGCCGTGACAAGTCGTTAGCACCCCTGCAAAAAAACACAGGTTTTGCGCTCAGCGGCTTTTTTATTGCTGGAGGCAATTTCAAAACTGATTCAAAAAGAGATTGAAAAATCAGCGTTGATGAGATCAAAGCGGTAGTTTGAGCGTGGCTATTGAATAAATAACCACCGAAAACGCTCCTGTTTCAGATCACAACGGGAATTTTCAAGATTTTTTGAGAACTTTTGAAATTGCCTCGATATTCAAGTATTGCGGTACTCGACGGGAGTCATGCCGGTGAACTGTTTGAAACGGCGGTAAAAAAGTTCAAGGTGTTCAAAGCCGCACATCGCTGAAATTTCTTTTACCGGAATATCCTGACGGGTACTCAACAGCGACTTTGCCATTTCGATCCGCCTTTCCATCTGGTAACGGTGCGGGGAAGTGTGCAGATATTCCCGGAAAAGTGCAAACAATCTGGAACCGCTTAAATTCACCTCTTTTGCCAATTCTTCCACACTGATATTCCTTGCCGGTTCACAGCTCAATATGCGGCATGCCTTCTGCAGAATGCGGGGCAGTTTAACCTCTTTGACCATCTGACGGCACAATATCCCCATACAATAGTTGAATACCAATGGATCATCCAGCATGCCACGGCGGGAAAAATCCAGCATATCGCCGGTAAAAACGGTCAATTCCGGAATGTTTTTCCACTTGCTTATCCGGGGAAATTTGCGTGGACTGCCGTCGGTTACCAAACTCAATACCAGACAGCGGTACGGATCATCAAGATCACTCTGCCAAATTGTTTTCTCTCCGCTTTGATGCCAGAAAATCGTACCCCGGCGATAGGCATGACCACTATTTTCCGGATGAAAAACTGTGCCGCCGGTAATAATTTCAATCAATTCACAATTTTCCGGCAGAGTATAGGGACGTATAACATTTTTCGGTGCGAGAAACAGAGTACAATCATGCAGTTTTATATAATGATCAAAAAATTTTTTCATCATAAACCAGTATAATTTCAGTTAAAAAACAGTAGTTTTGATCAATTGCTTTTTTACTTTACCACAACTATATTAAAAATGCAAGCAAACGTTGTACTTTGCAATGGTAAATTTTCAATATGGAGGAAAAAATGGCTAAAAACATTGCTTTGCAGCTCTATTCGGTGCGGGATTATGCAAAAGAGGATTTTGTAAAAACTTTGA
This sequence comes from Lentisphaerota bacterium, assembly GCA_015061615.1. Lineage (GTDB taxonomy): Bacteria > Verrucomicrobiota > Lentisphaeria > Victivallales > Victivallaceae > UBA1784. The sequence continues at coordinate 56,679 of SUWE01000012.1, read as the reverse complement.
AAAAAGTTGCCGATATCGGATATAAAGCGGTCGAACCCGCCGGATTCTGGAATTTGAGACCGACCGAATTCAAAAAAATCGTCAATGATCTCGGTATGGAAATTTGTTCAAGCCACTCTCCGTGGGCGAGTAATCCGGCAATTCTCGGTGAAGCTATGGAAATCGCCGATGCCATCGGGGTAAAGACCATCGTCTGCGGTTACGGTCCGAAAGATTTTGAGGATATGGATGCGATCAAACGTACTGCCGAAAACAGCCGTGCCATGATGGAATTCCTCAACCGCAACGGTTTTTCCATGATGCAGCACAATCACTACTGGGAATTCACCAGACTCGACGGCAGACTCAAATATGAGATCTACCGTGAACTTTGCCCGGGAATGAAATACCAGATCGACTGTTACTGGTCAAGCTGCAATGGTACTGTCGACCCCTGCAGCGTTTTGAAAACTTTCAAAGATGATATCGTTTCCATCCACATGAAAGACGGGGCCTATACCAGCTGCAAATCCTGCGAAATGAAAAACGGCTATCTGGATTGCAAAATCGATCTGCTCGCCCTCGGTGACGGGGAACTGCCCATTACCGATCTCGTGCCGCTCATTCCGGAAAGAGTCCCCTGCCTTATCGTGGAACTGGATTACTGCGATATCGAAATGTTTGAAGCATTGCAGCGCAGTTACGATTATCTTACCCGCAACGATCTTGCCGTCGGCAATAAATAAAGGATTTATCAAACCATGAAAAAAACCGGAATCGGTATCGTCGGATGCGGCATGATCAGCGATACTTACTTCAAAGCCGCAGAACGTTTTCATAATATCAAAGTCGTTGCCTGCAGTGATGCAATGATTTCACGGGCGGAGGAAAAAGCAGCCGCTTACAACTGCCGTGCCATGACCACCGAAGCATTGATCAATGATCCGGAAGTGGAGATCGTTCTCAATCTTACACCGCCGAAAATGCACTGTGCCATTCTCACCGCCGCCCTCAATGCCGGAAAACATGCCTATACCGAAAAACCTTTCGGGATCGATGCCGGTGAAGTCAATTTGGTTTATGAACTTGCGGCAAAAAAGAATCTCCGCCTCGGCTGCGCACCGGATACCTTCCTCGGAGCCGGTCTGCAAACCGCCAGAAAAGCGATAGATGACAACTGGATCGGCAAAGTTTTAAGCGGTACTGCCATCGTTCAGGGACGCGGCCCGGAAAAATGGGGACATGCTCCGTTTTTCTACGATAAAGGTGCCGGTCCGATGCTCGATCTGGGTCCTTACTACGTAACAGCTCTGGTTTCTCTGCTCGGTCCGGCAAAAAGCGTTACTGCTGTAACTGCCAAAGGCAGTGAATTCCGTACTTTCGGTGCGACGGTTTCGCCTGAATATCAGGATAAATATCAGCCGTTTGGTAAATATCCGGTCAATGTGCCGACCCACCAGACCGGAATCATCGAATTTGAGTCCGGTGCGGTGATCACGCTCATTGCCAGTTTCGATGTCTATGCCCATAAGCATACCCCGATCGAATTATATGGTGATCAGGGTTCATTGCTCGTACCCGATCCGAATGGATTCGGTGGCGAAGTAAAAGTTTTCCGCCCCGGAATGAGCGGATTTGAGACACTGCCCAAACCGTTTATATACAGTGAAAACAGCCGCAGTATCGGTATCGCCGATATGGCTCTGGCTATCGAAGAGAACCGTCCGCACCGGGCTTCTGCGGAAATGGCACGTCATGTGATGGAAATCATGTGCGCGTTTGAAAAATCCGGTGCCGCCGGAACAAAAATCGCCATATCTTCCCGCTGTGAACGCCCTGCCCCGCTTCCGCTGGGCTTGAGCGACGGCGAACTTGATTGACTTTTTTCCTGTACTATACTGTCCTGTCGATTTTCGGCGGGACAGTATGAATAAATGCAACGCCTCGAATTGAAAATTGCCTCCAGAAAAAAAAGGAACTGATGTATCATGAAAAATCTTTCTGCTCCCCGTTGGAAAGTCAAATCTGCTGACTTTACTTTGATTGAACTTCTGGTTGTTATCGCCATCATCGCAATCCTTGCAGCAATATTGCTTCCGGCATTGAACAGTGCCAGAGAACGGGGCAGAAGTGCTGCATGCATAAACAATCTCGGTCAGGTGATAAAAGCAGCGATGAGTTACGCCGATGCAAACGATGGTTATTTTGTTCACGGACGCACCTATGCGGAATGGATTCAGACGAGTAATGGGCATTGCGTTCTTTCGGAATATCTCGGCGGACCTTCTTATCAGGAACTGCTCGCAATGAGTGCAGCAAACAGAGTAAAAAATCTGCCTGAATCATTTTATTGTCCGTCAAGAGATTTAAGTGTGCTTTCAAGCAAAACGCTCCATGCATATGCATTCCCCTACAGATACAGCGGATTTCCGGCATTCAGGCTTTTCGGGAAAACAGCACTGCCGTTTGATGATCCCAACAAAAAATATTCTGCAAGCTATTCAAAAGTAGTTTTTTCCGCAGACACCTATGCCAGAGTGTCATCACAGAGCAACACCAGTCTCTATACCGGACCGGGAAGTGAAAATTTTGCAACGCTCCATGCCATTCACGGCGGTTCGATGAATATTGCCTGCCTCGGCGGCAATGTACAGAGTGTGCGACCGGAAAATATGAAAAACGGTCTGGAACAATCTGAATATTTCATGGTCGGCAGCAGCCTGACCGTTGTAAACTTTTTGCAATACTTTGATCAGAGCCTTGCCTTGAAGGATCTTTAATCCGGGAGCTTGCCAAATCATGAAACTGAAATCCATCACCTTCTGTCTTATAGCTTCATCACTGCTGAATGCAGCGATCCTCTGGGAAAATAATCTGCCTGCCGCACTGAATATGTACAACTTCTCGGGAGCAGATTCGGTTAAAGTAACCAAAGAGAATGCCATAACCTTCGTTCCCCGTAAAGGTTATGCTGTTTTTACACGAAAAAATGTAAATTTTTCCGCCGAAAACAATTTACTGGAACTTGATTTGAAAGTTCCATCCGGCAGCCGTCTCATATTCTGTTATTACACCTCTGAAACAAATCCTGAATTTTCCGAAGATAAGAAACTTGCAGTTTACTTCCGGGGGAGCGGAGAGTGGCAAACCGTAAAGGCTGATTTTTCCAAACAGGCAAAGTGGCAGGGAAAAATCACCGGATTCAGATTGGATTTTTTCGCCCCTTCCGGAAGCACACTTCTCTGGAGATCAGCAAAATTTACAAATCCGGATGAAAAACCTGCGGAATGGAACTTTTCTCTGCCGGAAAGCAAAGCGTGGAACTGGCGGCATGGATTGACCGTTCCGGCATCGCTGCAAAATGGTGCAATGATACTCAATTTCAAAGATAAATATTCCATATCACCAACTATTCCGGTCAAACTGGATTGTAAAACATATGGAACGATGATCATCCGTGCAAAGACCGATAAACCGGGAAAATACAGCTTGATAATCTATTTCAGTACACAAGCGGATAATATCCTGAGCGAAAGGCAGAAAATCGTACTGAAACTGAATCTGACAGACAAATATCAGGATTTCCGTCTGCCGTTGGGAAAATACTCAACTTGGAAAGGTATTGTAACAGGATTCCGCATGGATATCACAGCTCCGTCAACTGCGGATAAATGCAAACTTGAAATTGCTGAAATCACTTTTTCCAGTTTAAAAAACCTTGCCGGAACTTTAAGAAGCGGAAAAAAATTCGGTCCTTTTTATCATCTTGTCCCGGATAAGGATTATGAATTGAACTTTTCAAGCAATTCCCCTGCGAAAGGGGAATTGCTCATAGAAAACCCATACGGGCAATGTATTGAAAAACTCCCTGTAAATATTCAGAATGGCAAAAACCGTTTCCGTTTTACTCTGAAAGGGAATGGAGCTTCTCTTTTTTTTTCAGCTGATGCCCCGTTGCAGAATTTCTGCATAATCCCTCAAAACGAGAATAAAAAAGACAGATGGCACGGAGCATTCTGGATAGCAGATGCCGAAAACTTCTACAAACGCGGTCCTCAATATTTCCAAAAAGAGATTGTTCTGGATTCGCAGCCCCTTGACTGCCGTTTTCAGGGAACCGGTGATGACAGATTTTCACTTTATATCAACGGTAAGAAGGTAACTATTGAAGACCTTTCATGGCAGAATCCACGCGTTGCCGATGTTACGCATTTATTCAAAAAGGGAAAAAACCTTATCTCAATAAGTCTGTACAACAATGGTGAAGCAAGTGGTATTCTTGCCAATTTTTTCATTACTGATGCCGCTGGCAGAACATATTCCATAAATACTGACAACAGTTTCAGAACACTCCGCAACCCCGAAAACGATTGGAAAACCAGACTTTACGGAATAAATGAATCATTTGCCCCAAAACTTATCGGAAATTACCTTGCCCTCCCGTGGGGCAGCTGGTGCCTGATGGAGTATAATCATTTTGTAAAACGCGACCAATTTAAAGCAGAAAATACAGTTCTTACGCCAATCAAAGGCGGAGTACATATCAAAATGACGCTTAGCGCACAAATGCTCGCTGCTCCACGGGAAAAAATTTCCGCCTGTGCAATTGCATCGGGTACAATCATTGCCGAAGATGAAATCATCCTGCCAACAAAAATAACTCAGGGAAAAACAGTTGAAATATCTCAGAATCTCTTTGCCGGCAAACTCCTTTGTGATAACTATACTCTGGAACTTTCAGGAGAAAACACCCGTGCCGACACGGGTAAAATATTGACATTTACGGTAAAAGAAAATCCGGATTTGAAACCGAACCTTGTTTCAGAAGTACGTCCGTCTGTCAATGGCCCGATTATTTATATCAATGACAAACCTTTTAATGAAATGGTTTTTACCAGCAGGGTAATGCAAAGCATCAAAGAACATTACGACACCGGATACCGCTACTTTATTGTCAGCGTCGGAACAAATGTCGGCAGAGGATTGACCACTCCCGGATGGAATCCGGAAGGTTATGATTTCACCTTTGCCCGGCGCAAACTCAACCGGCTTGTTGCTTCATTTCCGGAAATCAGATTGATCGTAACCTTCGGAATCGATGCTCCTTACTGGTGGTATGAAAAATATCCCGATCAGGCAATATATCTTGATGGAAAAAGCAAACATGAAAATCTCGCCAGTCCGGCATCAGCACAATGGCTCAAAGATGGTGCAAGTTTTATCCGTTCCTTTATCCGCTGTGTAGAAAATTCCCCTTTGCGGAGCAATGTTGCCGGTTACCGCCTTGCCTCGCTCTGCGACGGCGGAGAATGGCAATACCCCGGAGTGTGGGCAACCGCCGGAAATCCTCCGCGTCATGCCGACTTCAGTACTGCAATGCAGAATTATTTCCGGAGATTTCTCAAACAGAAATACGGCAGTAATTTTGATTCTTCCAAAATCACGGTACCCCACGGCAAAGAACGGCTCATGTCAAGTGACACGTGGTTCCGTGATCCGGAAAAAGAACAGCTCATTATCGATTATATCGAGTGTCAGAGTGATGCTGTGGCAACCGCAGCCATACATTTTCTCAAAGCGGCAAAAGCCGAAGCAAAAAATAAAATTGTCGGTATTTACGGCGGTTATCTGCTCTTTTATTCCGGACACACCGTACAAAATATCGGTCACCTTGCATTCAGAAAAATTTACGAATCCGGAGCCGCCGACTTTTTCTCCGGTCCCATCGACTACCATTTGCGTAAACTGGGATTGCCCGGCGGAAATATGGCTTCTATAAGTTCACTCAAACTCCACGGAGCAACCTATTTCCAAGAAAATGATACCAGAACATTCCTCAATGAATCCCCCAGTCACCGACATGTGAATAATCTCTATGAAAGTACTTCGGTACTGCTGCGTGATTCTGCAATCGGTATGGTGACATCCACCCCTATATACACCTGTGACCTGACGGGCAACTCCTATCGCAATCAAGGCTTGGTCGATGCCGGGAAATTACTCAACGACGCATTTAAACACAACTTCAACCCCACCTGTGTGCATAAGCCTGATGTGGCGTTGCTATACTCTATTGATTCCCTGCCATATCTGGTGGAGAAAAATCATGAGATTACCAACGCCAGCAGTTATCTTCTCAGAATAAATACCGGAAAATCCGGTGCCCAGTGCGATGCTTATCTGCTTGAAGATATCCTGTCGGATAAGTTTCCCGTGAAACAGTATAAATGTTTTGTCATTGTCAATGGATTTTATCTTAAACCGGATATCCGCAAGGCAATAGAGGAAAAACTCTGTAAAAACAATGCAGTAATAGTTTTCACTCCCGGTGCAGGAATTATCCATAACGGCAAACTTTCAATGGAAAACATGGAAAATTTGACCGGATTGAAGTTTGAAAAAACCAATAAAAAAATGCCTTTTGCACCCGGGGAAATTATTTCCGGCAAACCTTATGCGGTAAAGAATGCTCAGAATCATAAAAAAGTATATACGGCAACAACAGAATTAACTCCGGATATTTACCGGGAAATATTCGCTTCCGCCGGAGCTCACATCTGGATAAAAAGCAATGATACTGTTACCGCTAACGGTCAATGCGGATTTATTCATGCTGCAAAAGCAGGAGAGAAAGAAGTATTTCTGCCATTTGCGGCGGAAGTTACCGATCTGCTGACCGGCAGAAAAATTCCGACACATAACGGAAATAGAAGTTTCAAGGCATATTTGCGACAACATGAAACGCGTCTTTATCAATTCAATAAAATCAAATAAAATTCAGGGCTGCTGCAAATTTTTGCAGCAGCCCTGTTTTTATTAATTTACAAGTATTATTCCGCAGATGCATCTGCTTCAGCTTCCACTGTGCCGCGGTGTTCCTGGATTTTTTCTTTCAATGCCTGACACTGGGCTTCGACTTTGTCTGCCGCTGCATCAAGTGCCCGGTAAAGATCGAAATCCTCAACTTCCGCAGTCAATGTGTGCGATTTACAGTTAAGCACCAGAGAAACCTGAAAACGGTTTTTCTCTCTGGACAGCACTGCATTCACGCCGGATACCTTGAGCGCCGGAATATCCAACACACCAAGGACATTTTCCACTTGAGTCTGGATTGCAGGAGTGATCTCTAATTGACGACCGGTTACATTGATGAGCATAGACAGCACACCTTTCTTTGTTTCCAACTGACAGCCAATTCCATCAGTGGTGTATCACATCGAAAAATTAGGTCCGAGATAGACCTTCTGAGCCTCCGGATCATTTACCAGATAATCGCTGGGCCCTTCCAACAGAATTTCACCCATGCACATGATATACGCACGGTCAACAACAGAAAGCGTATCACGCACATTGTGGTCAGTTATCAAAATTCCAAGATTGCGCTCTTTAAGCTGAAGGATGATCTGCTGAACATCGTAAACCGCCAGCGGATCGACCCCGCTGAACGGCTCATCAAGCATGATGAATGAAGGATTGGTCACCAGTGCGCGGGTAATTTCCAGACGGCGGCGCTCACCGCCGGAAAGAGTCATAGCTTTCTGATCTTTCAATCTGGTCAGGCTCAGTTCCTCAAGCAACTCGGCACACCGCTTCTTGCGTTCAGCACGGCTGATATCCAGCGTTTCCAGAATCGCCATGATATTTTCTTCCACCGTCAGTTTGCGGAAGATCGACGGTTCCTGTGCCAGATATCCCATACCCATACGGGCGCGTTTGTACATCGGTATATGCGTAACATCCACGCCGCGGAAGCTGACACTGCCGCCATCGGGACGGATAAGTCCCATCACCATATAAAAACTGGTGGTCTTGCCGGCACCGTTCGGACCGAGCAAACCGACAACCTCTCCGGAACGAACCGAGATGGAAACATCTTTGACAACGGTTCTGCCGCGATAGGTTTTAACGAGATGTTCGGCGCTTACAAGCACCTGACCTTTTTCCATTTCACTCATATTGAACTCAAATTTTCAAACTTTTCAATCAAGCAGCACTGTTTCTGCCTTACAATATATATTATACACCTCAAACGTCAACATTCAAGCTCAAAAAATAAAAAAATCGTATTTTTTTCAGAAGTATTTGAAATTATTTCTTTATTCTTCGGAAGAAAACAGCTCAAGCAAATGACTCTGATCGGTCTCTCCGACGATCCTGCCGACCTCTGTTCCATCGCGGAAAACGACCAGTGTCGGAATTATATCGACCTCAAATTTTGCAGCGATCACCGGTGCTTCGTCGATATCGACTTTGGCTATTTTCACCTCCTCCGGAATCAAATCGCCGTCGGCAAGCGTATTGAGCAATTCACCCTGCTTGTAACACGGACCGTGCCAGCTGGCAAAAAAGTCAACCAGCACGACCCCGTCACGGACTGCCGCAGGAAATTCTGCAGCTCTGAGTTTTTCTATTTTGTGCATAGCTTTTTCTCCTCTCTGCTAATGACAATATAAGTCATCGGGAAGAAAAAGCAAGGTGTTTTTACAACTTCTTAAGCTCCCACGCTCCGCCGGGAACATCTTTCACAGCCCAGCCGAGTTTGGTCAATTCATCGCGCAAACGGTCGCTTTCGGCAAAATCTTTTGCCTTGCGGGCGGCGGCGCGGGCTTCGGCAAGCGCAGTCACTTCTGCAGGAACTGCCGCACTTTCACGGACGGCATCGACTTCAAAACAGCCGATAACACGGTCAAATTCACGGAACAGTGCAAGAACGGCTTCCGCTCCTTTCTGTGAAAGTTCTCCACTGTCCGCCAGACGGTTGGCTCCGCGCATCAGGTCAAACGCCGCTGCCAGAGCAGGAGCAATATTGAGGTCATCGGCAATGGCTGAAGCAAAAGCATTTTTGCTGTTGTCAACAAGTTCGGCAGCTTCACTGCCGTCACCGGCGGTATTGATCTTTTTAAGGCGGTCAAAAAGCGCATCGAATTTAGCAAGAGTTTCGCGCGCCTGCGCAAGCGCCTCAAGGGTGAAGTTCAATTTTTTGCGGTAGTGCGCACCGACCAGCACCCAGCGGATCTCCCTGCCCTGCCAGCCCTTATCCTGCAAATCACGCAGTGTGTAGAAGTTGCCCAGAGACTTGGACATTTTCGTACCGTCGACCATCAGGTGTTCACAATGGAGCCAGTAGTTGACCCATTTTTTTCCGGTGGCACTTTCACTCTGGGCGATCTCATCTTCATGATGAGGGAACATATTATCCACGCCGCCGGTATGGATATCGAAGGATTCACCGAGGTACTTCATCGACATTGCACTGCACTCAATGTGCCAGCCCGGACGGCCCCTGCCCCAGGGACTTTCCCAGTAAACATCACCGTCCGCCTCGTCCCACGCCTTCCACAATGCGAAGTCGCCGACCGCATCTTTGGCGTATTCATCGGTGGATATACGCACTCCGTCGCGCTGATTTTCGCGGTCGATACGGGCAAGTTTGCCGTAATCTTTGCATTTTTCGATAGAAAAGTAAATGCACTTATCCTGAGCCTGATAAGCAAAACCTTTATCCATAAGGGTCTGGATGAGCGCGATCATTTCCGGAATATGATCGGTCGCCGCCGGATAGATTTCCGCAGGTTCGATCTTCAATGTTTTGATATCCTGAAAAAATGCCTCTTTGTAACGGGCGGTAAATTCACGCAGGGGCAATCCCTCTTTGCGGGAATCGCGGATAGTCTTGTCATCAACGTCTGTAAGATTCATGACCTGAGTCACAGTGTATCCGAAATACTCCAGTGTCCGGCGCAGGATATCTTCAAAAATATATGCGCGGAAGTTTCCGATATGGGCAAAATTGTAAACTGTCGGTCCGCAGGTGTACATTTTGGCAGCACCGGCTTCAACAGGTTCAAAAACCATCGGGCGCCGTTCCATAGTATTGAAAAAACGAAGTTCCATAGTATCTCTCCTTTTATGTGATAAATATGTTACGCATATAATGTAATATTGATATGTGCATTTTTCAACTTGCAAAGCACGCATATCGGCTTTATATTAATATAAAAGACAAATTTTTACAGGATTTTTGACCGTGAAATCACTAATTTCCAAAGTAAGGTGGCTTTTCAAACCGCAGGATAAACGAAAATTCATCTTCATTACCGTGCTGATGACGTTCTCAGCATTGCTGGAACTTGCCGGCATCGGAGTTCTGCTCGGGGCTGCAACGCTCTTTCTTGCTCCGGAAAGCGCCGCCGGAAAAGAGTTCGCCGCGTTTGTAACGCATCTTATCCCCGGAATATCCCCCGATCTTGCCGCGGGAGCATCCGTTGCCGCTATCGGAGTTCTGCTTGCGGCAAAAAATATTTTTGCTTATTCGATCGTGAATATCCAGAGCAATTTCATTTTCGGAAAAAGAAACGAACTTGCACACCGCATTTACAAATCGTTCCTGCACGCCGATTTTGAAAGTTTCAACTCTCTTTCTCAAGATTACTGTTTCGGCAGTTTCATCCGGCTCAACGATGTAGGCAATCTGATACTGCTGCCTTTGATGCAGCTGCTTGCGGATATCATGGTGATCGCCATTCTCGCCGCCGCTTCGGTGGCGCTATTTCCCGGAATAACCCTTTCCGGAATCGCGTTCATGCTGATAATAACCGGATTCACTCAGTTTTTCACCAAACGTGCCAACCGGAAAAACGGCGAACAGTTCCTCGTTTCCTCTCTGGAAGAAAACCGGATGCGCCTTGCCGGTATCGCGGGGGCAAAAGCGGTAAAATGCGCGGCAAAGGAAGATTTTTTCCTGAAAAAATTTGATGAAAGCTACGCAAAAATGAGTTTCTTTGCCTCCAGACTTTACACTCTTGGGCAACTGCCGCGTCTGGTACTGGAATCCGCCGCCATACTGCTGGCAAGCGGTGCATTTGCCGTAATGCTGCTTCTGGATATCCCCAAGGCGGAAATTCTTCTGACCTTCGCTGTTCTCACCGCCGCCATCGGCAGAATACTGCCCGCATTGAGCCGGTGCCACTACAATCTCACTCTGATCAGACAGAATATGCCGCAGCTCGATCTGGTGATTTCCATTCTCAAAACTCTGCCGCAGGAACCGGAAAAATCCGGAGTTTGTGCCGATGCCTCAAAGGAGATCGTTTTTGAAAACGTCACCTTCGCTTACAAAGGCAAAGAAGCAGTTCTGAAAAATTTCAATTTGAGCATCCCCCCCTGCTCCTCGCTTGCAATCGCCGGACGCTCCGGCAGAGGGAAAAGCACGCTTACCGATATTCTTCTGGGATTTCTCAATCCGCAATCAGGAAAAATCACCGCCGGCGGAACAGATATTTACGGAGACCTTTCCGGATGGCGCAAGCAATTCGGAATCGTTCCTCAAAGCATCTTTCTGCTGGAAGGAACAGTTGCCGAAAACGTCGCTTTCGGGGAAGAAAATCCTGATAACGGAAAAGTCACCGCCGCGCTCAAACTTGCCGGATTGGAAAACTTTTCACCTGATATGCCTCTGACCGCGACCGGCAACCTTTCCGGCGGTCAGCGCCAGAGAATAGGCATTGCCCGCGCACTTTATAAAGATGTGAAAGTCCTGATCCTCGATGAAGCGACCAGCGCTCTGGATGCGGAAACCGAAAACGCGTTATGCGATGTTCTTGCCTCACTCAAAGGAAAAGTCACTCTGATCGTCATTTCCCACCGTGAATCAACCCTTGCCAGCTGTGACCGACTGCTCAATCTCTGATTTTTTGCAAAATAGTGCTATTCTTTTGCAGTACAATTAAGGTAAATACCGTTTTTACGGGTATATTTATAAGGTAATTGCAAAAGTCAATAAAAATCGGAAAGGTTTTGTTTTATGATTTTCAGAGATTATGCAGATACCGCCGGCTTCTGGCGTACCGGAAAAAAAGTCAAACAGATAAAAATCCGTGATATCAATGATAAACCATTGTGTTTCCGCAATGGCTGGAACGGCTACGCCTTCGCATGGAATCCATTCAGCATCAATGCATTGCAGGTAAACGGCAAAGTATTTTACCGGGGTTGGGGAATATTTTTTGCAAAATCCATTGAATGCGAAGTAAAACTTGTCAAAAAAGCAAAATTTTTCTCTGCCATTACCGCTATCAACGATGACCGCAAACAGCTCGATCCGGAAAAGTGGCTGGTTGATTTTGAAGTATTGGACTGCAACGGCGATCTGCTTGCGTCAACCACCGTAAAAATGGGTGAAACCGCAAAGATCGAAGCGGAACTCCCGGATACCGACACTTTCCATATCCGCATGACCGACCGGAGCGGCGCCGCCGTCCCTGTCGGCTGGATGGAGCCGGAAATAATCTATTCCGACGGCACAACCGAACACCCCGGTGAGCGCGGCAACTCCCCCGCCGATGTCGGATTATCCTTTGATTATGACGGCAAACCGTTTGATCCGGAACTTTGGGCGCACACCGTGACTGAGACGGCAAAAGATCAATATCATCATCAATGGATATCACCCGACGGGAAACTTGAACTTGCGGTAGATGCCCGTATTTTCGACGATCTGCATGTCGTTGAGTGGACACCTTATCTTGCGGCTTTGACGGACGAAAAAACCGCCATCGTCGAAAACTTTCTGCCGCTCCACCTGAAAAAGACCGTCTACGATCTGCCGCACAACGGAACGCCTGATTATTACCGCGAAATGGCGGCTCTGCTTCAGCCGGAAGTCATCCTCAGGCGCACCTACGGTTCCAAATCTACCGGCAATGACTTCACGGAGTCGGAAGTTCTTCTGACCTGCCGCCACGACCTCAACAAATTCAGATTGACCACCGAAGACGGGCGCTCAAGTTCGACATGGCTGCCCTTTTTTGAGCTTGATTTCTACAACAACCGCCGGATGAATTTCGCCATCGGCTGGTCCGGCGAATGGGTCGGCAATTTTGAAATGTACAACTTCGATACCCTCGAAGCAAAAGTCGGCATGAAAGCCACACACTTTCATCTGCTGCCGGGTGAAAAAATCCGTCAGCCGGCAATCGCCGCCCACTTTTCCGTTGCCAGACTTGAAGACAGCCGGAACGAGTTCCGCAAATATATCGTCCGCCACCGTCAGGTCAGAGACAGCAAAAACGCTCTGGTCTATCCCCCGATATGTGCTATGTACGGCGGAACTATCCCCAGCAGGGAGCTGATGGATTTTGCCGATATGTTTGAAAAACACTCCCTGCCGCTTGAGGTGTTCTGGGTCGATGCAGGGTGGTACGGTGAAGACCGGGAATTGCCCCGCGCACTTTTACGCAGCGACTGGTACACAACAGTAGGCAACTGGCGGGTGAATCAGCTGCTCCACCCGGGAGGTCTTAAACCGCTTTCAGATAAACTGCATAAAACGAACCGCAAATTCCTCCTCTGGGTGGAAATCGAAAGGGCGGTAAAAAATACCCCCATCGTCAAAGAACATCCGGAATATTTCGTCTTTACTGACGGAGATAACTGTATGCTCGACCTCGGCAACGATGCCGCATGTGACTACGCCATTGAAACGATTTCAAAACTTGCCGCAGAAAACGGAATGGATTGGTACAGAGAAGACTTCAACTTCAACACCATTCCTTTCTGGGAAGCCGCCGATACCCCTGACCGCATCGGCATGGCGGAGTCACGTTTTGTAACAGGATTCTACCGTTTCTGGGGAACACTCCGCAAGCGTTTCCCGGACTTGATGATCGACAACTGCGCATCCGGCGGACAGAGAATCGACATGGAAACTCTCAGCTTGAGTATTCCGTTGTGGAGAAGCGATTTCCAGTGTTTCAGAACGATTCCTTATCTTGCAGAGGCAAATCAGATACATTTTGACGGTCTTTCCCGCTGGATACCGTTCCACAGCTGCGGAACCGTCATCAAACCGGGCGATGATTACGCATTTGTCAGCGGCTCTCTGGGAACGATGCTGCTCAACTTCTGCGATGAGCTGGAAAATTTCGCCCCATTTGCCGACTGGCTCAGAGAAATGCTCAATATCACTTTGCGTATGCGGAAATATCTTGCGGGAAATTACTACCGTCTTTTTGACTGCGCTCCGAAAGATTTCACAAACGCCTATGCAATGGAGTTGTTTGAAGAAAGTGAACAAGCCGGATATGCAGCAGTTTTCCGGCGGGAAATGTGCGAAGAAAGCGAATACACCCTCAAACTCCGCGATATCGAACCCGATGCGCAGTATGAAGTGGAAATACTCCCGCAAAAAAACAAAACGGTACTCTCCGGCAGAGAGCTGCAAAAATTCAACTGTGTTCTGCCCGAACCGCGTTCATATTTGCTGATCTTCTTCCAAAAGATATGATTCAACGGCGGGGGTCAAGCGCATCGCGGAGCGAGTCACCGAGGATATTGAGCGCAAGCACCAATATCAGAAGTGTTCCGGATGCAAAGGTGATCTCCCACCAGACCCCCGCCCACAACCGGCTCTGACCGTCGGAGATCATCAACCCCCAGCTGGGCGCGCTCTGAGCGCCGAGACCGAGATAGCTGACGATAACTTCAAGCATCACCGCTCCGGCAAAAAGTGTGGTGAAATAGATTATCACCAGGTGGAAAATATTGGGGAATATGTGGCGGCGGATAATGGTGAATGTTCCGGCTCCGGCAACTTTCGCAGCTGAAATATAAGCCAGATTCCGGAGTTTCATCGTCTCACCCCTTATAACTTTGCACAGTGTCACCCAGCCGGTAAGTCCGATGGCAAGGTAAACGCCGAGCATCCCCGGATCGGTATTGAGACAGAAGGCGGCTTTTTCCAGAATTTCCGCCGCCGCCGGAGAAAGGAACTCCTGACTCATCAACAGCGCAAAGGCAAGAATGAAAAGCAGTGTCGGCATGGCGGCAAAGGTACTGAAAAGCCAGACCACGGCTTCATCGGTCTTTCCGCCGCAATATCCGGCAAACATTCCCAGCGTAACCCCGATCACCACGGCGATGAAGCCGGATATAAGCCCGGTTTTCAACGCACTGGCACAGCCGGCGGCACAGCGGACAAGGACATCACGCCCCTGATAATCGGTTCCGAACAGGTGTTCCGCTGACGGCGGAGCATAACGCACTTCGCTTGAACGGTTGTAGACAGGTACGATCTTATTTTCACGGCAGTAAATGGTGTAGCACTCTGTAACGCAGGCGACCAGAAGATAAAAAATCACGACCGCCAGAGCGGCAATGCCCCATTTATCCTGACGGAACTTACTTTTCATCCTGCACTTTTCCCCTGAGCTTTTTAAGATGCACCTGAAGCAGACCGATATCCGCCGGAGTCACACCGTCGATACGTCCTGCCTGACCGAGAGTGACGGGGCGGACTTTTTCCAGTTTCTGCCGGGACTCGTTGCACAAGCCGCGGACGTTGGAGTAATCAAAATCCTCCGGAATGGAACTTTCCTCAAGTTTTTTCAGACGGATTATTTCCTGCTCCTCACGCTGAAGATAGCCATCGTATTTGGCACTGATAAGCAGTTCCTGCCATACTCTTCTGCCGATCCGGGTATCAGGGAGATCAAACTTTGCCGCGATCTCCGGCACCCGGAACGGTTTGGTTCCGGGCGCGACATCACGCAGGGCGGCAAAAAGTGTGTTTTTTCCGCTCTTGATCTGTTTGGCGCGGTTGAGGTAGTGGAAAAAGAGTTTTTCGTACTCCTCATACTCCGCAAACTTCGCATCCGGCAGAATGCCCCATTCATGAGCGAGGCGGCAGAGACGCAAGTCGGCATTTTCCTGCCGCAGAGTCAGACGGTATTCGGCTCTGCTGGTGAAAAGACGGTACGGCTCAACGATCTCTTTGGTCGACAGATCGTCGAGCATCACACCGATATAACTCTGATCACGACCGGGGAATACTCCGGATTTTCCGGCGGCATGACGGGCGGCATTCATTCCCGCAACAAGTCCCTGCCCGGCGGCTTCCTCATAACCGCTGGTTCCGTTGATCTGCCCGGCGGTAAAGAGATTGCACCACTTCTTGTTCCGCAATGTCCGGTCGGTCTGATGCGGGGGAATAAAATCATATTCAATGGCATAGGCATAACGGGAAATCACCGCATCTTTCAATCCCGGCAGAGTGCGGAGCATGAGTTTCTGAACTTCCGGCGGCAGACTGCTGGAAAAGCCGTTGAGGTAATATTCACCGGTTTCCGCACCTTCCGGCTCAAGAAAAAGCAGATGATACGGATGCTGGGGAAAACGGATCACCTTATCTTCAAACGAAGGGCAGTAACGGGTACCGATACCTTTGATAACCCCGCTGTACATGGGGGATTTGCTGATATTTGCCCGCACGACTTCAGCCGTTTCATCAGTTGAGTGGAGCATGTAGCAGGGCAGATCACGCCGCACCGCATTGACAAGCGATGGACGCAAAGCTCTGCTCCAGAAGCTGAACTCCTCATCTTCCGGCTCCGAAGGCTGAAGTTCCAATCCGGCAAAGTCGATGGTCTTGGCAAGAATACGCGGAGGAGTTCCCGTTTTCAACCTGCCGAGTTCGATCCCCAGCTGTTGATTTATCGCCGTTGACAAGTCGCATGATGCCTGATCGCCCGCACGTCCGCCGGGGTAGTGATTCAGACCATAATGCAAAGTTCCGTTGAGTGAAGTCCCGGTAGTCAACACCACAGCACGGGTCCGGATGCGGTCGCCAAGATGGGTAACGATGCCGCAAATGGACTCATTTTCAACGATAAATGAGGTAACTTCAGATTGCAGGATGTCGATATCCGGGGTATTTTCAAGCAGAAATTTCATTCCGCCGCGGTAGGCGGCTTTGTCACATTGCGCCCGGGGAGACCAGACCGCAGGACCTTTGGTGCGGTTGAGCATACGGAACTGGATGGCGGCGGCTTCAGAAACGATTCCCATCGCTCCGCCAAGAGCGTCGATCTCGCGGACGACCTGCCCTTTGGCAATACCTCCGATAGCCGGATTGCAGCTCATCTGGGCGATATGGTCCATATTGAATGTCACCAGCAGCACGCTTGCACCGAGACGGGCGGCGGCATAAGCAGCCTCGCATCCGGCGTGACCGGCGCCGACGACAACGACATCATAATCTTTCATCAAAAAACCTCACAGAATTTATACATGCGTATAAATTAGCACTTATCTGATTTTTTTCCAGTTATTTATTGAAAAAAAGCGGTATAACATTTGACTTTTTGCGCAAAAAAGTTTATATTTCTACAAAACAACCTGTGAGGGAAAGAAAAATGATCAAAAAAATTTTACTGGGAGCAATCATGTCAGCAATGCCGCTTTTTTCCGCAGAATTACCGGATAAACCAATGTTCAAAATACTTGACACCGCACACAAAATGGCGCTGAATGACAATATCCTGCTTTCACCGTACAGCATACAGCAGTGCTTCGGCATGGTGCGCATCGGCGCCGGCAGAAAAAGCGCGGAAGAAATCGACAAAATCCTCGGTATCAACGAAGCGTTGTTCGAGGAACTCAAAGCGGCAGACAAGTCACTGAAAGAGAATCAAAACGCAAAATTCAGCTCGTGCAACTCCATTGTATTCAATGACAAACTTGCATTGCAGAAAAAGTTTGTCGATGCGGCGGCAGATTTTTTCGGCGGCAAATGTTACAAAGCAGACTTCTCCCGGAAAAAAGAGTGCGCCGATATGCTGAACAAACTGGTTGCCGAACAGAGTTTCAACATGTTCGACAAAGTGTTCACCGAAAGAGATTTTGCCAATGATCCGGATATGGTG
This sequence comes from Lentisphaerota bacterium, assembly GCA_015061615.1. Classification (GTDB taxonomy): domain Bacteria; phylum Verrucomicrobiota; class Lentisphaeria; order Victivallales; family Victivallaceae; genus UBA1784. The sequence goes on along the minus strand of SUWE01000012.1, from coordinate 39,001 downwards.
CTGATGAATGTGCTTTACTTCAAGGCACTTTGGAATAGGGAGTTTGAAATATTCATGACCCGCAACCGCAAATTCACCTGCGCCGACGGAAGTGTCAAACCGGTAAAAATGCTTTGTGATGAACGCTATCTCCCCTATTTCAGCGACGGCGGTATCCACGGAGTTATCCTCGATTATCAGGAAAAGCGTTTCGGAATGATGTTCCTTATGACCGAAGATCCGGCACAACCGGTAACAAAAGTTATTGAAGCGTTGGCGGATAAAGGAGTGGAGTATTTCGTTAAAAAATCTTCCTATAAATATAAGACGATCCTATCCCTGCCCAAGTTGAAGATGGAAACTGACTGCGATCTGGCAAAACTTTTCAAAAAAGCAGGAATAAAACACCTCTTTGATCCGCAAACCGGAGACTTGATCTATATCGTTGACAACACCACAGATCCGCTCTATATCGACAGCGCCCGGCAGCTTGTGAAACTTGATCTGAATGAAACAGGTACAGAAATGGCGGCGGTGACTTATGCTATGGCAAAATGCGGTTCAGCCCCGCCCCGCCCGGAAAAGAAAAACATCTTCCGTGCAGAAAGACCTTATGTGCTGGTACTTTTTGACCGTACCACTAAAGCGGTGCTGCTTTCCGGAGTGATAAACGATCCTTCAAAAGCAAAAAATTGACCGGATAAAGCCTCTGACGGGTGAAAACGGCAGAGAAAAACAGTTTGTGTCTTGCAAAAATCTCCATGCGCGTGTATATTATAAAAATATACTTTGATTTACGGTAGAATTTCTATGATAATACACAAAACAGCATATCCCCGCGCAGCGGTGATCGGTAATCCGTCAGATGGTTATTTCGGCAAAACGATAGCCTTTGTCTTTGACAACTATCAGGCTGAAGTCCAGCTTTATGAGACACCGGAAATATCCTTTCTTTCCGCCTCACGTGATGTCAATGTGTTCGATGACCTTGAAGACCTCGACCGCAAAATAAAACTTTACGGTTACTACGGCGGAATCCGTCTGCTCAAAGCCGCATCACGTACTTTTTTTATCTACTGCCGCGAACACGGTATAACACTTGAAAAAAAGAACTTCACCATCCGTTATCAAAGCTCCATACCCAACCGTCTCGGTCTGGCAGGGTCGTCTGCGATCATCACGGCGGCGATGCGGGCACTGGCGGAGTTTTACAATGTGGATATGCCCCCTGCCCGGCTTGCCAATATCGTACTTGCCGCAGAACGCGACGAGTTGAGCATTCCCGCCGGATTGCAGGATCGCGTGGCACAGGCTTACAATCACCCCGTATTCATGGACTTTGACCGCAATTTCATGGAAACAAACGGTTTCGGAAAATATGACAAAATAAATCTTCCGGAGGAAATAAATTTCTTCGTTGCCTACCGTACCGACCTTGCTGAAGGCTCGGAAATACTCCACTCGCGTTTGAAAGATGATTACCTTGCCGGGGATAAAAAAGTCCTTGATGCGATCGAAGAGTGGGCTGATTTGACCTGCCGCATGCGCAAAGCTGTTGAAAATAAAGATTTTGGAGTAATTCCATCTTTAATGAACCGCAATTTTGATCTGCGCAGTGAAGTTTGCGCAAACAGCATCAGTGAAAAAAACCGCCGCATGGTGGAAATAGCCCGCAGTTGCGGAGCATCCGCAAAATTCACCGGTTCCGGCGGAGCGATCGTCGGAACATTTGAAGATGAGGCGATGTTTGAAAAGCTGAAAAAAGAACTCAAATTCTTCGATGTCGAAGTAATCAAACCCCATATCGTCACCACGGGTGAAGCATGATAAAAAAACAGCTCCGCAAAGCAGTCATCCCCGCCGCAGGCTTCGGCACCCGGATGCTTCCATTTGCCAAAAGTGTACCAAAAGAACTTATTCCGCTGGTCGATAAACCGGTGTTGCAATATGTGGTGGAAGAAGCCGTCGCCGCCGGAGCAGATGAAATACTCATCATCATAAGTTCCGGCAAAGAGGCGATCATACGACATTTTGAAACTGCTGTTGAACTTGAAAAACGCCTTGCGGAATCCGGCAAAACAGCACTGCTTGAAGAAATGCAGAAACTCAATCATCTGGCAGATATCAGTTTTGTTTATCAGCAGGAACTCAAAGGTCTGGGCGATGCCGTCAGTATGGCAAAAGAGTTTGCAGGCGGAGATCCGGTACTTATCCTGCTCGGAGATACGGTGATGGATTCCGCAGTATCCAGAAGCGTTGCCGGACAGCTCGTTGATGTTTATGAAAAAACCGGCTCATCGGTCGTGGCATTGGAAGAAGTTCCCGACGAAAAAGTATCCTCTTACGGGATCGCTGACGGCAGAGAGATCGCCGATGGGATACTGAAACTCTCACGTCTGGTGGAAAAACCTGCGCTTGCCGATGCTCCCGGCCGTCTGGCTGTGGCAGCACGCTATCTTTTCACCCCCGGAATATTCACCGCGCTGGCGGAAACACTCCCCGGACTGCACGGAGAGATCCAGCTGACCGATGCAATAGTAAAACTTATGCAAAATGAAAGTGTTTACGGCTGCCGTATACGCGGCAAACGTTATGATCTGGGAACCCCCGCAGGTTTTGTTATGGCGAATGTGGAGTTCGCCCTGCGCCGGAGCGACCTGCACGATACAATATTGGAAAGACTCAAAAGTGTTCAGTAAAATCAAATCATTTGTAAAAAATCTTTTCTCTGCCGGAGCAGAGGAAAAATCCCCCGTTCCGGCGAAACCGGCAAAAAAGAAAAAACGTACAGCCCAACCGGCAGCAGCGGTTCCGTCAACTGCGCCGAAACCGAAAGCAAAAAAGAAAAAAGCTCCGGCACAAACTGCTCCGGCACCGGTAAAGGCGGAAAAAAAGGTAACTCCCCCGCGTCCGGAAACTCTTGCGGATGTTCCGGTGTGTGAAGGGAAAGTGCGTTTTCTGGATTACGCACTGCATGAAAATGTCCAGTTCGGTATCCAGCACGCCGGATTCCAATACTGCACCCCTATTCAGGAAATGACTCTGCCCCCGCTGTTGGAAAAGCGCGACCTTGCCGGAAAAGCTCAGACCGGAACCGGAAAAACCGCCGCATTTCTGCTTGCTTCTTTCACCCGGCTGCTCAACAGCACTCCGACGGAAAACCGTCCTGATGCCACCCCCAGAATGGCGGTGCTTGCCCCTACACGCGAACTTGCCATGCAAATCCATAAAGATGCCTGTGAACTTGGGATTTACACCGGATTGAACATTGCCTGCGTTTTCGGCGGCATGGATCACGAAAAACAGCGCCGCGCTCTGGAGTGTCAGCTCGATATCCTCATCGGTACCCCCGGCAGAGTCATTGATTACAGCCGTTCCGGTGCATTGGATTTGAGCAAAGTTGAAATCCTCGTCATCGACGAAGCCGACCGTATGCTGGATATGGGATTCATTCCCGATGTCAAACGCATCGTCTCCCGGATGCCGCGCAAAGGTGAGCGCCAGACCCTGCTTTTCAGTGCCACACTGGATGAAAGTATTCTGCGCCTTGCCTCCGGATGGCTCGCCGACCCGGTCGTGCTGGAAAGTGAACCGGAAAAAATGGTCAGTGACAATATCACGCAGACCTTCTATTCGGTTCTGCGTGATGAAAAACTTGCGCTTTTGCTCCATATCCTCAAAACAACAGAGTATGAACGGGTGATAATTTTCGGCAACCGCAAAGATGTCAACTGCCGTCTGCAATATGACCTTGCCCGTTACGGATTTTCCGTCCCCCTGCTTTCCGGAGACATTTCGCAGGAACGGCGGATAAGGATATTGGAAAAATTCCGCTCCGGCAGTGAAAAGATCGTCATTGCCACCGACGTTGCCGCCCGCGGAATACATGTCGATGATGTTTCACTGGTGATAAATTACGATCTGCCGGAACAGCCGGAAGATTATATCCACCGTATCGGCCGTACCGGACGGGCGGGCAATACCGGGACCGCGATAAGTTTCCTCTGTGAATACGGAGCATACTATCTGCCCCCCATCGAAGAACTTCTGGGTACGCAATTCAGCAGTATTCTGCCGACGGAAGAACAGCTCACTCTGCCGCCGGAAGTTGAAAATCCGGTTCTGCCCGGCAAAGAACACTCTGCCGGACACAACTCTCCCCGCCGCAAAAGTTCATTTTCCCGCCGCCCGGCGCGGCGCCGCTGAAAGGAAGATATCATGGATGCGGTCACCAAAAAAAGCATTCCCGGCTGGATAATCCTGCTTCTGATAACTCCGGTATACTTCTTTTCCAATTTGCAGAAAGTCATCATTCCCGGAGCGGTGTTCGATGAACTTCAGCAGATGTTCACCCTCGATGCCGCAGGAGTCACCAGGATCGGTGCGATGTTTCTCGGCGTATACGCCGTTTCCCAGCTGATAATCGGCGTTCTCGTGGACCGTTACGGCGGAGCCAGAGTGATAATCTCCGGCGGAACACTCTTCTGTATCGGTTCAATTCTTTCGGCATTCGGTTTTTCTCTTGAACTGCTCTATTTCAGCCGTCTGCTCACCGGATTCGGTGCGGCATCCATCTACTTGAGCATGGTCAAAGAGATCGGTCGTGTCGCCGGGAGCAAACTGCCTCTGGTACTCGGTGTGGCAACCATTATCGGCTACGCCGGAGCGATCACCGGAGCATCGCCGTTCATCGCCGGAGTGGATAAATTCGGCTATTTCACAATGGTGCTGGGCTCCGGAATAATCATGACGCTGTTCTACCTTGCTTACGTTGCCGTTGCCGTAAGAGACAACTTCCCCTCCGTGGAGCGGAGCGTAAAATTCAGTATTCCGGCTTATTTGAATGTCTTCAAATCCCGGCAGAACGTGGCACTTATGCTTTCTGTCGGTATCAGTTTCGGCACTTACTTTGCCTTGCAGTCGACCATCGGGAAAAAATTTCTTGAGGATTTCTGCCATCTTTCACCTTCCGCTTCCGGACTGGTGCTGACAGTCACGATGATAATCGCCACGGTCAACGGTTTTATCGCCGCCAACGTCAGCAGCTGGATAAATAACCGCCGCCGTCCCCTTGTCATCTTTTCCGGTATCGGATGTCTTGCCGGAGCATTGCTTATCCTTGCCGGAGTATGGCAGAATACCGGTGCATTTCTTCCGGTTGCCGGCATGATCGTTATGGCATTTGCGGGCAATATTGCTCCGATTTTTGTCGCGGTACTCAAAGAAAGCAATCCGGAACACAGCTTCGGAACTTCCGTCTGTGTCTGCAACGCCTTCGCCTATGCGGTATCTGCCGGATTCGGTGCAGGTGCCGGAAAACTCATGGATATCTTTCCGCCGGAGACGATCGAAGGAATAAAAATTTACGGCAAAAACTCCTATTTGCTCGTTTTTGCCGTACTTGCAGCTGTGGCGGTAATTGCCGGATTGCTCTCACTTCTTATCAGAGAGACTTACGGCAAACCGTTTACAACCACTGAGACTCAAGATTGAAGGTCTCAGTATCGCTGTTCTTCCAGTTCGCATTGCGCAGGTCGTAGAAGTCATAGATTCCCGGCAGACGGGGAATTGATACGACCTTGACCGGGAATATCCGTGACAAACCGCTGCTCTTTTCAAAACGCAATTCAAAGCGGTTGCCGCGTGCATCGGAAAATTCCCCGGCGAAGGGAATTTTTGCCCTGGTCGTCAGCAGTGAAGGTCTGCCGAGACGGAAACACTCCACTTCCAGAACCGATTTGTTCCGCAAGGCAAGAATATCATCTTTACTCATTTCAATATGCGCCATGATGCGGGAACAGCCGAAGTCGGCAAGCTCCATCACCGCCGCGCTGTTGCATACCGGCAGCGGAGCGGAGGCACAGAGAAAAAGCTCTGAAGTATCATCAAAAAGCGCAAAACCGTAAAGCGAAGTTATCCGGAAACGGCGGATACCGGAGGCAATGGCGGATGTGACCGCTTTTTTCAATGACGGCAGTTTCGCTTCAGGACAGAACTCCGGCAAAATCGCCTCCTGAGAAAGTTTGTTGAGGTCAAAAATATTATCCGCACGAACCGCATGACGGTCGGCAGGTTCAGCTCCGTTGGGCTTCATCGCCACCGTTTCCCGCAGGAACTCCCCGTTATCCGGCAGAGGACGGATCGCCATATAATCGATGCGGAACTTATCCAGCGCGCATACCCGGTTGCTGAATACCGTTTCCGGCTTGACAGCCGCATGGAACGCCTTCCAGAAGTCACGCCGGATCTGTTTGAGTTCCGCCGCAGGGAAAAAGTAACTGCCGTCGATATCAACACTGCTTGATGATGCAAGGGCAAAGTCAGCTGAATCGGATTCGGCAAATGCTGAAAGTATTCTGGCGGAGTCGACCGGGTGTTTTTCTGCCTGACTCAAGGTCAGCGGAACGGAACAGGGCGCAAAAGGCGCGTTGAGAACTTTTATATCCAGAGAGTTCTGAGAAAGCGTCAGCTTCAGTTCAACCTGAGTTTTTCTTGCCGGCAATGCTTCAAGACGGCGGGTGTAATCCGGGAAACTTTCCCCGATTTTGAATACACTGCCGTTGAAGGATACCATTTTATCACAGCAGACAAAAACCTTCTGCCCGGGACGGGCATATTTGCTCTGGGTATTGTTTACGAACATTTTTGTCACCGTCAATGCCACTCCGTCATCACCGCTTGCCGGCTGGATACGCATACGGTCACCGATATGGATACGTTTCTGCGCAGTCAGACCGAAACCGTTATCCATGACCGCCTCAACGGTTCCGACCCGCAATCCGGCAGCACCGACAGCATCGGATTTGATAAGTTCTTTAGCGGAATCCATCGTGTAAAATCCATGCGACCAGCGTCTGCCGCACCCTTTGGAAAGGAGATTGCGCGCTTCCGGCAGGGCGGCGGCAAAATCTTTTTCAGGACAATCGAGCATCATCCTGTAAGCGGCAACGGTATTGGTCACATAATCCGGCTGTCTCAATCTGCCTTCGATCTTGAGTGACTGGACTCCGATCTTACGCAGTTGCGGCAGAAGTTCGATCGCCGCAAGGTCCTGCGGAGAAAAGAAAAATCCATTGCCCTGTTTGGAAAAGTAGCGGCGGCGGCACGGCTGTTTGCATTTGCCGCGGTTACCGCTCCACCCGCCGAGGTAAGATGAGAAAAGGCATACTCCGGAAAGGGAACAGCAGAGTGATCCGTGGACAAAAACCTCAAGCTCAAGTCTGGTCTGTTTGCGGATGGCGGCAAGTTCTTCCATAGTGATCTGCCGCTCCAGCACCACCCGGGACAGTCCGAGCTTTTCCGCCATTTGCAATCCGGCGGAGTTGTGGAATCCCATCTGGGTCGAACCGTGAAGAATAAGATCAGGATAATATTCGCGTGCAAGGCGCAGTACCCCCAGATCCTGCACCAGCACGCCGTCGGGCGCGATATCGTCGATGATATCGAGCGTTTCAAGAAGTTCCGGCAATTCCGCTTCACGCAAAAGAGTATTGAGAGTCAAATAGACTTTTTTACTGTGCGCATGAGCATAATCGACGATTTTTTTCATCATGTCAGGGGTGAAATTCTCGCCGCGTTCACGGGCATTGAATTTACTCAATCCGGCATAAACCGCATCGGCGCCTGCATCAAACGCCGCCAAAGCACATGCGGGACTGCCCGCAGGTGAAAGAAGTTCCATATCCATAAATACACCTCACTTCAGTTTTATTCGCGGATCCGCCCAGGCATAGGCGATATCCGTAATCAGATTCATTGCGACAAAAAGCAGTGCGCTCATCATCACCAGAGCCTTGAGCATCTGGATATCTGAATCATAGAGCGCTTCCATTCCGGCAAAACCGAGACCGGGAATACCGAAAAATGATTCAAGAAGCAAACTTCCTGTAAACAAAAAGGGCAAGCCGGCGCCGATACGGGTGATTATCTGCACCATGGCATTTTTCAAAAGGTGATAACCGTACACCGAAGCCGGAGCAGCTCCTTTGGCAAGTGCGGTACGCAGATATTCCTTACGCAATTCGTCGATAAAAACCGTGCGGAAGAAGCGCAGATTACTGCCGATACCGCTGATAATGCCGATGATGACAGGCAAAATGAAATTGGAAATTTTTCCAAATCCCCATACCGGAAAAAGATTGAGATAATAACCGAAAAACCACTGACCGAAAATGATCGTCACAAGATAACTCATGCTCATGGTAAACACAGCTGCGAGCATCAATATCCGGTCCGGGAAACGTCCGGCAAAAGCGACTGCGGCAAGAGCAAGCACGATTCCGGCAATGATTTCCCCGGCAAATATCGGGAGCATCAATGCAAGCGACGGTCCGATCCCCCTTTTCAGCACATCGGTCACCGGTTCACGGCTCATCAGAGTATTGCCGAAGTTGAAAAAGCTGATATAAGGAGCATCCTTCTTAAAGGAAACAAGTTCGCCGAGCGCACGGAAAAACTGACTGTTCCACGGTGACTCCTGACGGCGGATAAAGGTCACTTTTTCCGCCGGATTCCCCGGAACTTTCTCAACGGTAAAAATTTTTGCATCATCGGCAACCGGAATGATTTCAGATGTTCCGTCTTTGCGGACAACTTCAGCCCGGATGGATTTCACATCAAGCAGACGGGGAAAACTTCTGCCGTCAAGATTTTCAGCCTCAGCTCCGGCAAACGCGGCAGTTGTGCAATCCCGTCCGAAAAAAAGCGGCAGATCACTGCCGAGTTCACGGCGTAAAGAATCCACTTCGGCAGGTTCCGCATTTTTGCCCAGAACCGCCGCCGCCGGATCACCGGAAGCAAGGTTGAAAAGAGCAAATGTAAGCAGCAGAACTCCGAAAATGACCCAGACAGAATAAAATGTACGACGAATGATATACTTTAACATATAGATAAAATATCATGCGGGGAGTGATTTTTCAAGGCAATTTTTGAAATATGCGCTTGCTTTATCAGCGAAAAGACACTATATTTAACTGAAATTGCCTCTGAAATACAGTTTTACGGAGAAATATAATGGCACGGGATGAATTTATCGGCGACAAACTGCTGGATATGCAGGAACGTTTGAAACAGAATTACGAACAGTTCCACCGCAAAGGGAACGACTCTGCCGGAACAGAAAAAGAGTCTGTACCGGAAAACAGTGCGCCGCAACCGGCGGCAAAGGAAACAACTCCTGCCAGCTTGCGCTACATGCCCTCACTCAACAAGGGCAGTGACGATGCAGATTCAAAAAAACGGCGGGAACTTGAAGGCAGAATAATCCATGAACTTGCCAAAGCCGAATGCCGTCTGGAACTTCTGGAAAGAAAGTGTGCCGAACTGAAAAAATATCACTCCGTATTGAAAGAGTATCACGAAAAACTGCTTGCAATGGCAGAGTCGGGCGATACTGCCGCATTGGATTCGCTCCTCTCCGGATTCCACCTTGCCAGCGGCAGGTGGCAGGCATTTGAAAACGATGAAAAAACAACTGCCCCGGTGAAATCTGAGACCGTTTCCACCAGAGGCAGTGCATTCATTCTTTCCGGAGCGATCATCGCCGGCTGTATCATTCTTTCAATCGTGCTGGCGGCACTCTTTGCCTGAAAATCAGATCGAACAATTCACCCACTCAAGATGTATTGCCGTACACCACAATACGCTCAAAATCACCCAGAGAATGACTCCAAGCAGAACCGGACGCACCCCCAGTTCTTTTAATTTTTCACGGCTCAGGTTCGCCCCGATGAGAAAGAGTGTCATTATCATCAGGTATTTGGAAATATTTTTCAAAAATCCCCCTGCACCGTTCAATGCCGGTATCCACGTCACAATGGCGGCGGCAATGAGAAATCCCGGAATAAACCAGGGAACTTTCACCCTGACTTTGCGCTTTTCGCCCTCTTCCCCACTTTTATCAGCAATGAACCAGGTCAGAAAAAGCGTTACCGGCACTATCCAGAGCGCACGGGCAAGTTTTACCACCGTTCCCACTTCAAGCGCGCTTTCGCCGTACTGAAGCGCCGCCCCGACTACCGAACTTGTATCATGGATGGCAAGCGCCGCAAAAAAACCGAACTGCTCCTGATTGAATCCGAGTTTGTGCCCGATGACCGGAAAGAGGAACAATGCCACAGCATTAAGCGCAAAGACCGTTGCCGATGCCATCGCTACTTCATGCGCTTTGGCACGCAAGGCAGGCGCGGCGGCGGCAATGGCACTGCCGCCGCAAATGGCAGTTCCGACACTGACAAGGTATGTGGCATTTTTGGGAAGTTTGAGCTTCCAACCTAAAAATGCTCCGAGTCCGATGCCGGCAGTAATTCCGATCAGGGTATAAATAAACCCGCTTGCTCCGGCACGGAGAACGGAAACAAGATCCATTCCACACCCCATTCCGACGATAGCCCACCCCAGAAGGGTCGAGGTGAGTTTTGACGTATATTTTGCAAAAGGATTACCCCACGCCACAGCAAAAACGATTCCGGCAAGTACTGCTATTCCCGGCGCCCAGTCACGCGCAGGAGTCCACACCCACGGCACAATAAAAAATGCCGCCGTCAGAAGAAGAAATGTTATTTTTTTGATCATACTGTCCCTCTCATGAAAAAAGCACCGGAAAATCCGGTGCTTGAGATGTTTTTCAAAACCGATCAGAGGTTTTTCAACATATTGAGCATAACACCTGCGGCAACGGCAGAACCGATAACACCAGCGACGTTGGGCCCCATAGCGTGCATCAGCAGGAAGTTGTACGGATCACTTTCCTGACCGACCTTGTTGGCAACACGCGCCGCCATCGGAACAGCGGAAACACCGGCGGAACCGATCAACGGGTTGATCTTGGTCTTGCTGAAGCAGTTCATCAGCTTGGCAAACAGCAGACCGGCAGCAGTACCGATACTGAACGCAACCGCTCCGAGGAAGAGGATTCCGAGAGTCTGGGGACTCAGGAACTGATCCGCAGAAAGTTTACTTCCCACCGCGATACCGAGGAAGATGGTAACAATGTTGATCAGCGCATTCTGAGCAGTCTGATTCAAGCGCTCAGTGACTCCGCTCTCTTTAAGCAGGTTACCGAACATCAGCATACCCATCAAGGGAGCGGCATCCGGCAGAAGCAGGGCGCAGAGCAGAGTGATGAGGATCGGGAAACAGATTTTCTCGATTTTGCTGACAGGACGCAGGGTGGACATTTTGATTTTGCGCTCTTTTTCAGTGGTCAAAAGACGCATGATGGGCGGCTGAATGATCGGAACCAGAGCCATGTAGCTGTACGCGGCAACGGCGATCGCACCGAGCAGTTTCGGTGAGAGACGGCTGGAAAGATAAATAGCAGTCGGACCGTCAGCACCGCCGATGATACCGATGGATGCGGCATCTTTCAGGTCGAAATCAATACCCAGCGGAGCAAGAGCAAGCGCACCGAGAAGCGCGGTAAAGATACCGAACTGGGCGGCACCGCCCAAAAGCGCGGTTTTGGGGTTGGCAATCAGCGGAGCGAAGTCAGTCATCGCACCGACACCGAGGAAGATCAGAAGCGGAAACACACCGCTGTTGATACCGACTTCAAAGACCATTCCCTGAAGACCGTCAGGACCGGAAATACCCGCAAGCGGAATATTCGCCAGCAGCGCACCGAAACCGATCGGCAGCAGCAGAAGCGGCTCAAACTCTTTAACGATAGCCAGATAAATCAGCAGCAGAGCAACCATCATCATCAGCACACGGCCCAGACCGAGAGTCCAGGTACTGCTGAAATTTTCGGTGGTCTGACGGTAAAGGTCGTAGATACCGGTACTTTTCCACAGACTGTCAAAGGTTTTTCCCCAGCCTTCAAGTTTCTGAGCTGAGCCATCACCGCCGGCAACAGCACTCTGGGCAATTTCCAGAGCTTCAAATTCAGCCATCATCGTTCCGGGAAGCAGAGTTCCGGCATCTTTCACGCTCTTATGCAGAGTTCCGGGAACCAGTTTGATGGTGGATTTTGCATTGAGCAGACCTTTGCTGTAACCTTCCGGATGATACATCATCATCTGACGGCCGGGGTTGCAGACACCGTCATAAGGAATGGTGACAGTGTAAATGGTGGTGGGGACATATTTGACTTTGCCTCCTTCGTTGAGTTTACCGACGTAAACCAGATAGCGGGAAGCTCCTTTGGTCCACCATTCAAAGATATTGTCACTGGATTTTTCATCCAAAGCCGCACCTTTGGCTTTCAGAGCATCACGGGTGATCTGAACAGGGCAGCCTTTTTTGCCTTCGGCACAAGCCTTGCCGCACTTTTCCGCAGCTGAGGCGGAAAAGACCGCCACAGCCGCAAAAATCAGCGCCAAACTGAGTTTTTTGATCATATTCATTGGTAAAATTTCCTTAACCGATAGTTATCAGAGCATCGCCTTCGGCAACGACTGCGCCGACCGCGGCATCAACGGAAATGACGGTACCGTCTTTGTCGGCGGCGATCGGAGTTTCCATCTTCATCGCTTCAAGAACCATCACAGTGTCACCGGCTTTGACAACATCACCGGCTTTCACCAGAACTTTGGTGACGGTGCCGGGGAGCGGGCTGGTCATTGCGCCGGCGGCGGCAGGAGCGGCGGCACCTGCGGCACCCGCGATCGAAAGCAGAGCATCGCCTTCGCCGACAACCGCACCGACAGTGACGTCGATGGAGGCAACGACACCATCCTGAGCGGCGGCGATCGGAGTTTCCATCTTCATCGCTTCAATAACCATCACAGTGTCACCGGCTTTGACAGCATCACCGGCTTTCACCAGAATCTTGGTGACGGTGCCGGGGAGCGGACTGGTCATCGCGGCAGCAGCACCACCGGCAGCAGGAGCAGCAGCGGCAGCGGCGGCACCTTCGGTAAGTTTGACTTCAAAGCTCTTGCCGTTGACTTTGGCGGTGTAAGCATCGCCTGCGGCATTGAGTTCAACAACGACGTTGGTACCGCTGACATTGGCGGTATAGGCTTTTGCTCCGCCTTTGGCGGCAGGTTTTTCAGCTTCTTTGTAACGGATACCCATCGGTTTGTCACCTTTGAGGAAGTTGATACCTTTTTCTCCGCAGGCGGCGGCGATAAAGATATTTTCTTCAGTGACTTCCAGTCCGTTTTCTTTCAGAAGTCCGGTGTTATAGGCAATGCCCAGTTTCGGATTGGCATCGTTCAGTTCGACAACAGCTTTGGTGGTCGGTTCAAGACCGAGCTGTTCGCTCGCCCATTTGACCAGCTGCGGGTCGGGGGCAACCGGAGTTTTACCGAAGTAGCCGAGAACCATTTTGCCGTAACCGTTGGGGTCCATCTTCCAGGAACCGTCCGGATTTTTGCCCTGAACCGCGTTGCGGAACGCCTGCTGGAAATAGAACTGGCTGACCGGGGTCACGCTGGTACCGAAACCGCCTTTGGCAACAACGTCGCGCATTTCTTCGATACACTTGTCATATTTGTCGAGACATTTGTTGTCGCGCATCATCTGGGTGTTGGCAGTCAGAGCGCCGCCGGGCATCGGTGAGAAGATGATTTTCGGGGAAACCTGCATTGATTCAGGCGGCATGAAATATTTATCCATGCACTGTTCAAAGATTTTCTCAACACCGAGGATTTTTTCCGGATCAATGTCAAGAGTATAATCAGTTCCGCGCAGTCTCTGATACATAACAAGGATATCAGCTTCGCAGGTACCGCCGGAAAGCGGGCTCATGGCAAGGTCGATGACATCCGCACCGGCTTCGATAGCCGCCATATTGCAGGCAACCGCCATACCGGCAGTGTCGTGGGTATGGAACTGGATCTCTTTGGCTCCGGCGCCGAAGTTGCTGTCGAGGATCTCACGCGCCATTTTGACGGTCTCAAAGACAGTCGCAGGGGTGCTGGTACCGGAAGCATCTTTGAAAGCCAGGCTGTCAAAGGGAATGCCGGAAGCGAGGATCTCGTTCAAACGGTCAATGTAAAATTTCGGAGTGTGGGCATACGCTTCGGAAAGGTTCGGAGCAAGTCCCATCAGAGTAACGGTGACCTGATGTTTCAAACCGTGTTTGGCGATCGCGCGGCCGGAAACTTCGAGGTTGCGCACGTCGTTGAGCGCGTCGAAGTTACGGATGGTGGTAATGCCGTGTTTCTTGAACAGTTTGGCGTGCAGGTCGATAATGTCGCTGGACTGACTGGAAAGACCGACGACGTTGACACCGCGGGAAAGGGTCTGCAAATTGACTTCCGGACCAACGACTTCGCGCCATTTATCCATCATTTCAAAGGCATCTTCCTGGCAGTAGAAATAGAGCGCCTGGAAACGGGCACCGCCGCCGATCTCAATGTGATTGATACCGGCTTTGACCGCCGCATCAAGAGCAGGCAGGAAGTCTTCAGTTTTAACACGGGCACCGAGACAGGACTGGAATCCGTCACGGAACGAGCAATCCATGAATTTGATCTTTTTCATTTATACACCTGATATTTATTTGATTAAAATTACTTTGTTTTGGCGGCAACTGCGGCAACCGCAGCAGCGGCAAGCACAGCATCATCACCCGAAACAGCGGCAGGTTTGGCGGCAGCGGCAGCTTTTTTGGCAGCATCTTCCGCAGCTTTCTGCTTGGCAGCGATCGGCGCAATGACTTTGGACATCAACTTCATGCAGAAGATCATGACGATGAGGAAGACATAAACCATCCCCATACCAAAGACCATCAACTGAAGTCCGGCGAGAAGTTTTTCGCTCATGGATACTCCTTTTGTGTTTTGGCGACCCCCGTTTCCGGGAAATCACTTTTTTTGTTTATTATTGTAAACCAATAAATTAAAATTAATCAACGATACATCGATCTTCACATCTCCGCAATCGAAACGAAAAATGCTGCCGTCAGGCGCTCTCAGTATCATCTCTCCACTATCCCCGATATCAGTAAAACACCCCTGTCTTATCTTTCCATCGGGTTCCATCAAAACCAGATTTTCGCCGATAAGACGGTTTTCACTCCGCCATAAATCGACGACACTCCGGGAATTTGATCGATACATAATATAATATTTTTTTATCTTTTCTGCAAGCTCAAAACGCATTTTTTCAAGAAAAAACTTTTTTTCCGCCTGAACAGCAAGGGAAGTCGCCGGATTTTCAATCGCTTCCATAACCTCAATATCCTGATTGACATTGATCCCTATCCCGGAAACGACTCCGGCAAGAGCGCCTTTTTCCAGCACACCTTCAGAAAGGATACCGGCTATTTTGCACTCTTTAACATAAATATCGTTGGGCCATTTGAAAAAGACGAATTTATCGGGGATCTGTTCGCGGATAAGTTCCAAACCGGCAAGTCCGGCGATGATTCCGGCATGAAAGGGCTGTTCAACATGCTTGAAAACCGCAGTTGCACAAAGGGAATCCCCGGCAGATGAAAGCCATTTTCTGCCAAGCCTGCCCCTGCCCGCATACTGTTCAACGGCAGAGACGGTACAACCGTCGGCAAGCAAATGGAAATTGTTTTTCGCGTAGGTATTGGTGGAGTCTACACGGTCAAGAAGTATCAGTGTACTCTTATCCTCCCCCGTGTCCATGATATCCACCTGCTCTTTTACCGGGCGGAGCCGGCGGCTTCACGGTTCTGGAAGAATACGACTGCCCAGACAGTGACCACAACAGAATAAACCGCGGCATAACCGATCGACCACCAGACATAAGACAACGGAATGGTGCTGTTGACAGCCATCGCATCCGCCATCCAGAAATATTGCCAGTTGGGGATCGCCGCATAAAAGAGTGAGAAAACAATATCCAACGCAGGATCGGTGTAAGTTCCGCCGAACAAATAGGATGAAATCAAACCGAGGAAAAACAGCAGACTGCAGAAACACATGCTCGGCACCACATCAAAACGCGTGGCAAAGCCGACCGCAAGCACACTCATCACCACGACCGCCGGAAAAAGCAGGATCAGTGCTTTGGAAAGATTCACCATCGACATTTCCGGATGCGGCTGAAACTTGAAGCAGTAGATCATCATTCCGGCAACAAGCAGCAAAACAGCATAAACGGAATATTCAGAAAATGAGGTTCCGCGCAGATAATTCATCACCATTCCCGCGACACAGGCAAGGAAAACAAGGATGATAAAAGCAACATAAAGCCCCATTTCCATGCGGAACTGGTCAACGGCAATGTAAATTGAAATCACCGATGCGCAGTTGCATATCAGACAGAAAAGAACCGATGCGGCAACGATTCCGGCGACTTTGCCCAGAACAAAACTCAAACGGGTTATCGGTTTGCTCAAAAGCAGAAGCACTGTTCCGTTACGCATTTCACGCGAAATCGTTGTCGTGGCGCACAACACACTGACCGCCAGAGAGAAAAACATGGTCGTTGCCATGGCTCCATCCAGCACCAGTTTCAGCTGTTCACGGAAGACAAAAAGAGTCATCCACGGATAGTGCCCTATCAACAGCAAAGCTCCGAAAAGCATGAGAAAGTAAACCGGTTCACGGAGTGCTTCGCGGAAACTGTTGACTGCGATACGGTATAAGTGCGCCATTTTTTATACTCCGCAAATATTTCAGTTGGCAGCCTGTTCCTGCGGCTCAGCAGCAGGGAGTTCGGCAGGCGCGGTATTTTCAGCGCCTTCACTCTGAACGGCAGCAGCATCTCCGGCATCGTTGTGGTCGCGCAGACGGGGATCGCTCATAGAAAGATTGTAATAATTGCGGCGGAACTCGCGACCGAGATTGCCGATATTGAGCATATCGTCAAGCTCCTCAGCGATACGCCCCCAGTCACCGCCGTAAACGCGGAAAATGGGAATGCGTTTGGTGTTGATGGTACGCAATTTACGCTCCTGCGCAGGAGTCACGAAACGCTCATCGCCGATAATGACCAGACGGCCGGGGTTGAGCTGATTGATATAAACATCAAGTTTGTCTGCCGGAACAGGAACGGTGGCTTTGCTCAATACCATAAAATACTGTTCAGCACCGCTCTGGGCATCTTTGGAAATAATAAGATAGGGCTGGGTGGTGAGAGCTTTGACCGTTGCCGCCATCAAACGGGGAGTGCGGTAGTTGCCGACGACAATAAGAGTCTTGGGCGCGCGGCTGGAGGTACGGGACATCCACGGAGCGGCGTATGCGGCAACCGCACAGAGGGTGACGAGAGCGAAAACAGTTACTTTTTTGAACATTTTTTCAAAACCTTTCTTTTGTTTTAGGTAAAAATATACAGTCCTCTATTAAATATAATATGCAAACGCTCATTACGCAAGTCGATTTGATACAATTCAACGTTTTTTTCCGTTAAAAAACAAACGCTCCCCGAAAAGCAGTGTTTCAGGGAGCTGTTTTTTATTTCTTGGGCGTCAGCGGCTGGGGGTAGTCTCAATGACCGCAAAGCAGATATCCGCCGGACGGTGACTGCCAAGCATTCTCTGCCAATTATAATCCTTACCTTTTTCTGCACTTCTGAATTTCTCATTGTAGTTGTGCTGAGAGTAGTAAACGGTGTACCATTTGCCGTTTTTCAACTGCGTAACGAAAGCATAGGAGTTATCATCACTGCTCGGCAGACGCTGAATGAGTTTCAAATTTCCATCCTTATCCATAGTAAAAAGGTCGGTACGGAAATCTTCGGCGCCAAGTTTTCCCCAGCTCCAATGGCGGGCGGCAAGGATAAATCCGTCACCGACGCTCTGCAGCATGATTCCCTGCATACCTTCACTCAATTTCACACTTTTAACAATTTTGCCATCTCTGGAAACTTTGTAGTAAAACGGGCGGAATGTTCTGTGATCGACAGTCCGCATAACACAGTGCAATTCACCGGCTGCATCGACCGTCATGGAAACTTCGTTGCCTTTATCCGGCAAAGTCATCCAGTGCTGCCAGGTCAAACCGTCTTTGCTTCTGTACAAATCGGCTTCCGCTGTTTTGGGAACATACGCAGTGGCGACATAACCGCCGTCATAAGCGACACAACCCCAGAAAAAAGAGTTTTTTCTGAATCCCTTTACCGGAATTTCACTGAATTTATCTTTTTCATCCATCCGGTACGCTCTGGTGACATAGGTTTTACTCTTATCGGGATTGTGGATAACTTCACCGGCATAGATCATCAATTTACCGTTGACAACTGCACAACGGGGATCTCGCAAGTCACCTTTGGCTTTCATTTCTGCAACTTTTTTCCAGCTTTTGCCCTCGTCGGATGATTTGTAAACGGGCAGGATGCCGTCGGTCATCCGGTGACCTGAAGCACTGCGGAAACTGAAATAAAGATCATCACCGTAACGGCAGATCGACGGAAAGGCGTTGTGTCTGCCATTTTGAACGAGCGTTCCGGTTTCCGTTACTTTCACTTCCAGCGCACCAAGCACAAGGCAGAGCGCCGCCGACAGAATTGTGATTAAAAACTTCATTTTTCTCCTTTCAACAAAGTTTTCAGTTCAGCAACAAAACGAAAAAGTTTGATTTTTGTCACTTGGCAGATTTGAAACAAATCCATCTTACTGCTACATTAATATAGCATATCAAAACAGTTTGTAAATAATATTTTTGTCTATTTTATGGGAAAGTTGTCATTCAATACTTTTGCACGTCAATGGGAGTGGCCGGGGATTCCGACAAGCTCGGAAAACATCCAGCATCATATAAAAAAGTGTCTGGAAATTTTTTCGCAAAATCCCGCATATTACTACATGTCAAATACCCCCTGCCCCGCGGGGCATGAGAGGTTGAACTACCTTTTCCGTGCCATATTCAAATTCTCCGGTTCCTGCATTATGACCGCCTCTTACGACGGGAAAATCATGCAGAAGGAGCTTAACTCCGGAATCATTGCTGTCGGTGGCGTCGGCAACTGGGGTTATTCAAATAAAAGCGATCAGGAGGGCGCTTTTTCCATAATTTTCATGCGGGAACTCACCCGTCTGGTGTACAGTGAAAACGGTCAGAGTTTCTATTGCCACTATCCGCCCGCAGACGGCATACAGTCAACACTGATTGCCTGCGCACAGGAAATAATTGCCGACAGGAACTCTCCGAGAAACCGGCGGATAAATGCCGTTATGACAGCGATTTGTGAACAGCTGACTGCGGATATAATGAATTTTGAGAAAAACAAAGGGGATAATCCGAAGTACCCTGCGGCAGTGGAAAAAGCCATACACTATATCCATCTGAATTTCCAACACCCGATAAGCTGTTCAACAGTAAGTGCCGCACTCAATATCAACCGCACCATGCTTTCTGGAGAATTTCACAAAGCTGTCGGCATGACAATGAAAGATTTCATCCTTGATTTGCGGCTTAATAAAGCAAAATGGCTGCTTGAAAGCGGAAATTTGAAAGTAAAAGACGCCGCAGAAGAGTGCGGATTTACCGATACCGGATATTTCATACGGGTGTTCAGAAAAAAGTTTGACACCACCCCGGCCCAATATAAAAAAAGGACACCCCGTTAAAGAGGTGTCCAACAGTCAACTGCTGAATTATTCTTCAGAGAAGCTGTCTTTGCCGACGCCGCAGGCCGGACAATTCCAGGTTTCCGGAATATCCTCAAAAGCAGTTCCAGGGGCGATGCCGTTATCCGGATCACCGACTTCAGGGTCATAGACATAACCACAGA
Source organism: Lentisphaerota bacterium (assembly GCA_015061615.1). Lineage (GTDB taxonomy): Bacteria > Verrucomicrobiota > Lentisphaeria > Victivallales > Victivallaceae > UBA1784. Next base: position 19,423 of record SUWE01000012.1, on the reverse strand, counting down.
CTTCGCACACATACTTTTTCATTTTTTATTTCTCCTTTTTTTAGGGGTTGATTTTCAATCCAAGCCAAGTTTTTTACGCTGAACCGTATAATACAGGCACAGACAGTAGTCAGTAGCCACCATGAAAAAATTCAACACATAGAGCCAGAAAACGATATTTGACAAACATGCGCCTTTCAAACTGACTGCTTTACCGATGATCCCAGATACATAACCTATCAGGATCAAGGACATAAAGAGAAAACTCTTGCCTTTGGGATTTTTCACCTTCAAAGTTTTGACAATTGCAGTCGGCCAGCTTGCCCCGAAGCAGACCAGCATTATTCCTTCCCACATCCCGAAAATTTCTCCTTTATTCTGTTACAGTTTTCAATTTTTCAGCAAGAGTCTCTCCTGCTGCAAATGCCTTATTCAACTCTTCGTCCGTCGGCATATATTTGGACTGGATAAAGGGAATCGGCAAATCAAATTTCATAGCTTCAAGTTCGGCAGTAATCTGCTTTGCACCTTCACCGCTCCAACCGCAGGAACCGAAAGCGAAACCGATCTTATTCACAGGCTTCAAACCTTTAACATAAGTCAGTACATCCGCCATGGCAGGGAAGACCTGATTATTCATAGTCGGAGCGCCGAAAGCAATCAAGCCGGATTTTGCAACTGCGGTCATAACTGCACTGCGTTCACTTGCGGCAAGGTCAATCATCTCTACCTCAACCCCTGCATAGCGGACACCGTCGGCAAAGGCGCGGGCAAGTTTTTCCGTTGCATGCCACATGGTACAGAAAACGACTGCTGCGCGTTTCTGCGGCTTCTGTTCAGCATAACGGCGGTACGCGGCAAAGACCTTGTCAAAATCTTTGCGGAACAATGGACCATGATCAGGAGCAATCGCTTTGATATCAAGATTCAAACTCGGCAGCGAATCAAGCAGAGCCAGAATTTTTGAACTCTGGGCATTGATGATATTGGCATAATATTTGATCATCTCATATTCCAGGATCGACTGGTCATACTCATCAGCCCACAATTTGCTGCCGGCAAGGTGCTGACCGAAAGCATCCTGTGAAAAGAGAAGACCGTCACGATCATAGAAACTGATCATACTGTCGGGCCAATGGAGCATTTTTGTTTCGACAAAAGAAAGAGTTCCCTGCCCCAGAGAAAGGGGAGCAGAAGCAACATCCACATCAAGACCGTAATATGCTTTAAGAGTTTTTGCGCCCATTGCTGAAGCAAAAACCTTTTCAGGTTTAATGGCGGCGATAGCATCGGTCAACACACCAGAATGGTCGGGTTCGGCGTGGTTTGAAATGATATAGTCGATTTTTTCAGGATCAATAACGGTGGAAATACGCTCCATCATCTCATTGAAAAATCCCGCTTTGACAGTATCGACAAGAGTAACTTTTTCATCAATTATCAAAAAGGCGTTGTAAGTAGTGCCTCTTTCAGTGAGATAACCGTGAAAATTGCGGACGCTCCAATCGACAGCGCCGACCCACCAGACATTATCTGAAATTTTTTCTGCGTTGTAAAAACTTTTCATATTCCCCCCGTTTTATAAGTCATGATTTTTGCCACACACCGTGGATATTGCAGCTTTCGCGGATTATCAGCTTTGGTGAAAGCGGCAGATAAAACGCCGCCTGCGGCTGATCGCCAGGCTTGAGATAACAACGATTCACATAAGAACCGTTGATAACCTCTATCCACTCTATATAATGTTCTTCAGTCATCGGATGCGGAACGGAACCGACTTTGACAAGTATTCCGTTTTCAATACTTTCAGCGACCGGCAGATGTTTTTCGCCGGCACCGTCGGTAGAGTTCATCTTTTGCAATTTCATTTCCTGCCCGCAGCAGAGCGGGGCGGAAATATCCGCAGAAGATGCGACAGTCACTTCGATCTGCAAACCGCAGACCGGACAACGGTAAAGATCACTCCGTTTCATAATAAAAAACTCCTCTTTTTCCACCGCGCACACCCGAAAATTAAAACAACCTGCGGATAAACGGCATTGCTGCCATCATTTATCCACAGCTATAATATACGCTTATTTCACTCTTTTTCAACTTGAATTTACAGAAAAGCGGGATATATTTTATTGAAAAAAAGATAATATGCAAATTGAGGAATGAACTATGCAGGAAAATAAAACTCCGCAGGATATAGCGGCGATGCCTTTTGAAGAGGCGTTGGCGGAACTGGAAAAGACAGTGGCAAAAATGGAAAACGGCGGGCAGACCCTCGATCAGCTTATGGAGGAGTTTGAAAAAGGGAAGGCACTCACCGCCCACTGCCGAAGTAAACTTGAAGGTTTGGAAAAGAAGATCCTGCTGCTTACCCGTGACAACGGCGCTGAGGGCGAATGGACGGATTTTGATGCGGGCAGCTCAAGGAGCGACTCCGTTCCTTTCTGAAAATAAACAGCGGTAAAACATTTTTTGATTTTCAGAAAAATAAAACTTGAAATAACATTATAAAGGCACTATATTATAGGGTCAATATTCTGTGCGACACAGAATTAACCGTAACAAAATAAAGGTTTTAACGGCAAAAAGAACAACTGAATAAAAAAATTCTGACAAACTGATTGTAATCGTCCATCTCTGAACTACCACTTCAAATAAAAGACGTATTATAAATCCACTTTTAGAATCGGTGTGTCTTGACCATTCGGGTTTTGACACATTTCGGTCAAGTGTGGATTTGTATCGCTGTGGTAGGCGAAGAGATGGACACTTCTTCGGAATGTGTCTTTTTTTATTCCTCAACACAGGGGGGGGAACCTGATGGTAAATTTTCTAAAGACTTAAAAAAAAACAACGCTGCCGACCGCTGCCGTTCACACATTGCCTGTATACTTCACATAACGAACGGCGAATATAAAAATGTTTTTCTTAAACAAAGGGAAAAAGATGAAAAACAGAATTTTGACCAAAATATTTATGATTGCCGGATTGAGCCTGCTGATTTCAGGCTGCGTTACTCCTATCGCTCAATTGGAAATAACCAAGTTTGACAGAGAATCGGTATCACTGAAAAACAGCAAAGAAATCGACGATGCAATCAAAGCAAAATACGGAAAAAGAATGCGTGTCACCCTTGAGCCATCGACAGAGATCACCCCTGCGATGAAAAAACAAGGGGAATATCTTTCCGAGAAACTCTCCGTATCTCTCAATTCATTGAGCTTTTTTCAGATTGTTGCCACAAAACAACTCGGCTCCATCACAAAAATGAATGCAACAGCAGAAGTAATGGATGGAGAAAAAGTTGAAACAAAAGTTGATGCAACTGACTATATGATAACCTATAAACTTGTCAGCTGTAAATTTGTTAAAGACAAATGGGTCGGCATCGGTCAACAAGCAACATCACTCGCAGGTTCCATAGTTGCAAAGCGCGACGATACTCTTGGCGATGCCATTAAGGGTGGAGTTGAAATCACAAAGAGTCTGGATACCAGAGCCGAAGCAACTCTCCGTGTTTCACTGGTCAATGTGACTGATTTAAGCACCATTGATTTTTTGGTCAGAGGGGAATCTGAACTCGGTCAAAACGGTGATAAGGAACTTTTCAGAAAGGCGATCGATGATGCTGTCGGCAGAGTAATTGCCAGACTGGCAATGATGTACGGTCCCCCTGCAAAAGTTTTGGCGACCAAAGGTGAAGGTAAAGCAGCATTGGTCAATATCGGAACTTACCTTGGTGCTCAGATCAACTCAACCGTTGACTTTATTGAGTATAGTGTTGATGATGATACAGGAGAGCTTATTGAAATGCCCTTCGCTTCAGGAATTGTCATTGAAAAAGACCAGTATTACCTTGAAAACAAAAAATGCTGGGTTCGTGTTGACAAACCTGGTCTGGTAAAGAAAAATACACTCGTCCGTCTTCGCGGACTTCACACAAGTAAATTTTTCTGATTCAGGTGAATGATAAAAAATGAAACTGCTGAAAAAAAACATAGCTGTTTTGATTGTCATTGCAGGAGTATTTCTGCCTGCGGGGACAACAGGATGCCAATCTGGTGAAAGCAGCGTATCAATCAGCGTGGGGTTGTCAGGATGCAATGCTCCTGCAAGAACGATTCCGCCGCAAACTTCAATTGAAGCTCTTTTCAACACCTATTTCACTTTTGCTGCCAATGATGACTTTGAGGGTATGTATTTGCTTATGTCCCCCGAATTCAGAAATAAAAATGAGTTTGCCAAATTTGAGAAAGTCATGAGAGATGACCTCAAAATTTCAGGCGGACTCAAAGGCGGCAGCAAACCTGAAGAAGTACGCAACAACGGGCGTTACTTTTCGTACCGCATCGCTCTTGAGTACAACAATCAACGCATGACACCGCGTACCGTCGTGGTGGATATAGTAATGATCGACGGGGCTTATTATTTCAACAATGGAATGTTGATGCCCCTTGCCGCATTTGGAAAATTTTGAAAAAAAGGAAAAGAAAAAAATGAAAAAATCAACTTTTATCGCAATTTGTGCCCTTTGCTGCAGCACAATACTGTCACTGTCAGCCGCTTCTTCAAAGCTGAAACCTGCTGTCAACATCGGCAATATCGTCAACAAATCAGGGGTAAATCTTGATACCAATACTTTTGTAACCCGTCTCAGCACCGCGATTGTCAACACCAGACAGTTTGATGTTATTGAGAGTGAACGCATCGACGAAATAGTTGCTGAGTGGAACAAAGCCAATGCTGGTTTGACCAAGGGCAGCACCAATGCCGAAGATCAGACCATTGCCGAAGTCGGTTACAAACTTGTCCCCACAATCACAGGATATGAGGAAAATGCAACTGCAGTGACTGTTGGTGGTGCACAATTTCTTAAAGTAGTCTCAAAACTTTCTCTCAATGTGCGTTTTCTCCGTCTGTCTGACGGCAAAATCGCTGCCGCCAAAGAAGTTGTCGGAGAAGTATCCATAAAATTAAGTGTTGCTCCTGGAATAGAACAGGCAAAAGGGGGAACCCTTGCTTATCAGGATTGTGTCAAAGATGCAGCCCAGAAGGTTGTGGATGCTCTGATGGATCTCTGCTATCCTATCGAAGCGATGGAAGACGAAGATGATGATGAAGTTACGATCAAAGTCCAGTCCGAACGCGTCAAAGAAGGTGACTTCTTCAAAGTGTATAGAGTGAAAGGCGAAGTTGAAAGAGAAATTGCAACAATCAAAGTTACTGATGTCCGTCCTACACAGTCAACTTGCGAAGTGATAAGCCACAAAGGCAAAAGAACCATCAAAGAAGGCGACATCTGCCGTCCGACCAAACCTGTGAAACAGAAAAGAGCATCAACTGCGTTTGATGATCTTTGATCGTAAAATTTGAATTTTGAGAATTTAAATGAGGTTGCAGCAAGACAAGATGTTTTGCAGCAACCATCATTTGTCGTATGTAACAATAACAGAAAATTTATCTGCATGAAAAAGTATTTTATTTACAGCATTCTTTCGGCAATTTGCTGTTTTTGTGCAATCCTGCAAGCAGCACCGACTGCACACCGCCCGACAATTTATATTGAAGAAGCAGAAAACAAATCAGATGTAAAAATAAATCTGAGCATGATTAAGCCATGTCTGGTCAATACTTTTGGTCATATTAGAGCAATCAACATCAGCGATAATATTGAAGAATGTGGCTACAAAATAATTCCCACAGTGATTGGCATTTCAGCAGAAAGAATCCAAAATTTGTTAAGAGTAAGATCAACCATTATTATCAACTGCTGGGATTTATCTGCAAACAAAATTATTCTGACAAAAAAAATCACTTTTGCCCTTATAGATGGATCTTTAGATCAACTGCAACCGCAGGATATAAAAAGGTTATTTCAGAAGCTCTATCAGCAATGTGTGGAATATACCGCTAGAGAAGCGGCAATCGCCTTTTCTGAAGAAATTTCTCCTGTCAAAGTTCTGGCAATAAATGAAAATAAAATCATAACAGATGCCCCTGAGGGGTTATATCATACGGGTAATTGTTTCAATGTAGTACGCAAAATCAACAATTATGAGCAGGAAATTGCAATCATCCGTATTACTGAGATCAAGAGCAAACAGGCAACTTGCAACGTGGTCACTCTCAAAGACAAAAACGCCATCAAAGCAGGCGATATCTGCCGTCTGACAGCCTCAAAATCTGTAAAATAAAAAACAAAACTTTTGATGATCTTTGACCTGAATAAGGTAATTGTAAAAATTAACATCTGAACACACAAAAAAAGGAAAAGAAAAATGAAAAAATTTTCTATCGCTATGGCAATCGCAACCGTAATACTTTTTATCACTGGCTGCGAAGAATCTTCCAACTGGTATCCCATTGAAGGTGGATTTATCAACTTGAAACAAGCCCAAAATATCACAACAGAAGCAACTTTGGAGGTCATGTACGATGATTATGACAATTGTGTGGCAATGTCCAAAAAAGCTATCACCGAAGATAATATCAACGAGGCAATAAAAGAATTAAAGAAATCTTCCAAAACAATCAAAATAATGCAATGTAAAGCCTTTATCGAAATTGATGGTTTCAAAATAGAACTTGCCAAACTGGAAGGGGAACTCACTCTTGACAATATCGAAAATATGCTTGAGTCATGGCTGGATGCAGTGGAAGATCTTGAAGACAGACTTGACTGAATAAAACTTTATCAAAGAAGAAAAAAAATGAAAAAAACGTGTTTGATTCTTATTGCGGCAGTGATGTTCTGCTGCTCAACAACAGCAATGGCATTTGATTTCTGGTTTACGCCGATTCAGTTAGGGATAAGCGAAGAATTAGGTGGTAGTGCTTATCATCTTGCAAATACAGATTCCATGGCTCTTATCACACTGGGGACCTTGACATCACAAAAATATTCTCTTGTTACACTGGTTGGTGGTGCTACGACACAAAGCGAATTTTCTTTTCTGCAGGCAGCGGGATACACTAATTTAAAAAATCCTATGAGCATCATACAGTTGGCAGGGGGATTCAACAAAGAAAATGGTGTAAGTATTCTGCAGATGGCGGTTTTTTACAATGCAAAAAACAAGAAAAGTTTTCTCCAGATGGCAGGGGGTATAAATTCAGTAAACGAGAAAAGTTTTCTCCAGATGGCAGGGGGTGTGAATGCAAGAAACGAGGACAGTTTTCTCCAGATGGCAGGGGGTATGAATTATGACAACAAGAAAAGTTTTCTCCAGATGGCAGGGGGCGTGAATTATGAAAACGAGGAAAGCATTATACAGATGGCGGGTTTAGCTAATGTTGAAAATGCAAGCCTGCTGCAGTTCACAGGCGGTGTGAATTATAAAAACGGGGAAAGCATTATACAGATGGCGGGGTTCGCTAATGTTGAAAATAAATTCAGCTATCTGCAGTTGGCAGGTTTTTATAACGAAAAAGGCTTCGTTCAGATTGGCGGCGGGAACAACGAAGGAGTGGCTCAATTTGGGGTTGTAAATCTTAAGGCTCCGTTCCAAATTGGCTTGTTCAACTCGAGCGAAGATGACGGCTTGCAAATCGGGCTGTTCAATGTTCACGAAAACTATAATGACAGCTTTCAAATCGGGTTGCTCAATTACAACAAAAACTCCCGTTTCTTCAAGTGGATGCCTTTCTTCAATATCAGTAAATAACAGGGTATAACAGAGTTGGTAATTATCTGAAATAATGTACCGATAATGCGCAAGCCGCAACAGCAGATATTTCTGCTGTTGCGGCTTGTGATTTTTTATACAACTGATTAAGATTTTGAACGGTTTTCTGCTTACTTCAGCTCATTCTGCTGGGCAACCAGCTTGTCGGCACCGTAAATACGGCGGAGTTTCGGCTTTTCGATTTTTCCTGTGGGATTGCGGGGAACCTCCGCAAAAAACACCTTCCTCGGACGCTGATAGCGGGGAAGTGCCGCACAAAATTCATTGAACTTATCTTCGCTCAATTCATGGTCGGGTTTCAATTCAACGATCGCCGCCGCGATCTCACCCAAACGGGAGTCGGGCAGGCCGATGACCGCCACATCCTTCACCGCATCGTGACGGCGGATAAAATCCTCTATCTGCACCGGGTAAAGATTTTCTCCCCCGGTAATGATAACATCCTTTTTACGGTCGACAAGGTAAATAAATCCATCAGCGGATTCCTGCGCCATGTCGCCGGTATAAAGCCAGCCGTCATCGGAAAGCACCTCTTTTGTCGCTTTCTCATCCTTATAATAACAGCGCATGACTCCGTCACCGCGCACAGCAAGTTCACCGACTTCACCGCGGGCAACCGGATTGCGTTTTTCATCGACGATCTGCGTTTCCCACTTATATCCGGCGATTCCGATTGCTCCGACATGGTCGATATTTTCCATGCCCAGATGCACCGCTCCGGGTCCGATGGATTCACTCAGTCCGTAATTGGTATCGTACTGGTGTTCGGGGAAATGCTCTTTCCACCGTTTGATAAGACTCGGCGGAACCGGCTGGGCGCCGATGTGCATCAGACGCCACTGTTTCAACTCATACTGCTTCAAATCAATTTCCCCGCGGTCGATGGCATCAAGGATATCCTGCGCCCACGGAACCAGCAGCCAGACGATGGTACACTTTTCCTGAGAAACGGCATTGATGATCCACTCAGGTTTGATTCCGCGCAGAAGCACCGCTTTGCCGCCGGCAAGAAAACTGCCGAACCAGTGCATTTTTGCTCCGGTATGGTAAAGCGGGGGAATGCAGAGAAATATATCATCCGCGGTCTGCTGATGGTGATTCTGCTCAACCAGACACGCGTGCATCAGACTGCGGTGACGGTGGACGATCGCTTTAGGGAATCCGGTCGTGCCGCTGGAAAAATATATCGCCGCATCATCTTCATCATCAAGCGGTACTGCCGGAGCCTTGCTTGAGCAGTACGCCATAAGTGAATTGTATGACTCGGCAAACGAAGGACAATCCCCTCCGACATAAAGAAAACTCTTTATCCGGGGCAGACGGTCGCAGACATCTTCAACTCTGCCGGTAAATTCCGGTCCGAAAATAAGATAATCGGCATCGGCAAGGTCAAGGCAGTAACGGATATCATCGGCAGTATAACGGAAGTTCATCGGAACCGCCATTGCTCCGCTTTTCAGAATACCGAAGTAGATCGGCAGCCACTCAAGGCAGTTCATCAGAAGAATGGCGACTTTATCGCCTTTGCGCACCCCCCGGCTGAGCAGAAAATTTGCCAGACGGTTGGCTTTGCGGTCAAACTCGCCCCAAGTCAGTTCGGAGCGGAAGGAATCCCCGTGTCCCGGTTCGATAAGGGCGTAATCCCGCCATGAGGTGCGGCGTTTTTCAAGTTCCTGCGGATTAATTTCAACAAGCGCAGTTTCGTTGCCCTTTTCCAGAGCGTTGCGTACCAGAATATCTGTGATCGGCATAATTCAATCCTTGTATTTATGTTGCAATTTCACTATAATATATCATGTTTGAGCAATTAATGCAAGCGCCTGAACTTGTATTTGATTCTTTTTGGTGCTATATTATGCAAATGTATCTTGAATTGAAACCAAAAGTAAATTGGAGGAATTATTTATGTTCAGTGCATCCGACCTTAAAAAAGGCTTGAAAATCGAAATCGACGGTTCACCGTGGCTCATCACCGAGTTTGAGTTCTGCAAACCCGGTAAAGGAACCGCTCTCTACCGCTGCCGCATGAAAAACATGATCACCGGCGCCGGAATGGAAAAAACCTACCGTCCCACCGATAAAATCGACGAACCGAATATCGAAGAACGCGAGCTTTATTACTCCTACAACGACGGTCACAACTACGTTTTCAGCGATCCTGTAACCTACGAAGAAATGGCGATTTCTCCGGAAGTCCTCGGTGACAAAGCCTACTTCCTCATCGAAGAAAGCCTCTGCAACTTCATCCTTTTCAACGGTGAACCGATCGACATCACCCTGCCGACCTTCATCGAAAAAGAGATCGTCGAAACTGAACCCGGAGTCCGCGGCGACACCGCCACCAACGTCACCAAACCCGCGAAAATCGACAACGGTTTTGAAATCCAGGTTCCGATCTTCATCAATCAGGGCGATATCGTCAAAATCGATACCCGTACCGGTACTTACGCTGAACGCGTCAGCAAAAAGTAAGATATGTTCATTGGAAACACTCCGCATTTCCGGAGTGTTTTTCTTTTTTAAGGGGAATTTATCATGCTCAACTCATGGTGGCTGCCGACAATCATTTCCGCAATCGGTCTGGGCATTTACGATGTGTGCAAAAAACATGCGGTCAAGGACAATTCAGTCATGCCCGCGCTCTTTTTTGCCACTGCCTGCGGAACAGCATTTTTTCTGCTGTTTTCCGCTATTACAGGCGACATTTCCGCAGTATTGAACTGCAACACACCGCACTTTCTGCTGATACTGCTGAAATCGGTGATCGTCAGTTCAAGCTGGATATGTGTCTATTATGCCATGCGGGAAATGCCGATATCCCTCGCCTCCCCCATACGCTCGACTTCGCCACTGTGGACGATGATCGGCGGTATCACCATTTTCAGAGAAATCCCGACTCTCTGGCAGGGCGTCGGAATGGCGGCTATCCTCGCAGGATACATGATATTCACCATGCTCGGCAAAAAGGAGGGGTTCCCATGGAAAAGCAAAGGTATGCAGCTGATAATCCTCGGAACGCTTCTCGGTGCGGCATCGGCTCTTTATGACAAATTCCTGCTGAACACACTCAATCTTGACCGCCAGATGCTTCAGCTCTACTTTTCCATAGATTTGGTGCTTATCCTCGGAATCGCCTGGGGTATACGCCGTCTTTTCGGTCATCACCACCCGTTTGTCTGGAAATGGAGCATTCCCGCAACCGGAATACTGCTCATCATCGCCGATTACGCCTATTTTTACGCAGTCAGTCAGCCCGAAGCGGCGATCTCAATGATCTCCCTTGTGCGCCGGTGCAGCTGCGTGGTCAGTTTCTTTATCGGAGCGTGGATATTCAAAGACAAAAATCTGAAATCCAAAAGCTGGGCGCTTCTGCTCCTTATCGCCGGTGCGGCTCTGCTGGCGCTGGCAAAGTAAAATCACTGTTGTCAACAGGTAATTTCAAAACTTATTGGAAAGATCACTTGATAAAAGTGCAAAGAGAATGTATATTCTCTTACGACAAATTTTTCTGACAGTTCCACGTGGAGGTTTTTATGGCGCAGACATTGAAATATTCTGCCAATTTCAAACGCAATTATCTGGCGTTTTTCGCATTGGCTCTTTTTACCGCGATGATAATCGCTGAATTGAGTATCGCATTGAGCATCCCTCACTTTGTTCAGCGTGAAAACGCCTATGCCAAAGAGATCCGCCGCCGTGAAATGTTCCTGCTTTTTGACGTTTCCCGCGCCATCTGCCACGATATCAAAGAGGAAAATGAAAGTATCAAACTGGAAAAAAAACTGCTTTCCGATACCCTCGATCATCTGGCGATCTATCTGCGCCGTGAGGCAAATATGATAACCGATGACGAAGTAAATGTTCTTTCTCCGCTGGTGGTGGAGCTTTACAAAATAGCCTCACAGTTGAAAAACGGTCAATCGTTTTCACGGGAAAATCAGCTCAACTCCCAGCCCTATCTGAACGATCTTCTGAAAAAATATAACCGGAAGTGATCTTATGAGCAATATATACCGCAATACCGTTGAAAAATTTTCCGGAACAAAAATCGCCGTTGTCGGCGATTTGATGCTTGACGTCTATCTCTGGGGAGAGGTCAACCGCATTTCTCCCGAAGCCCCGGTTCCGGTGGTCAATATCCGCAAACGGACCTCCTGCCCCGGCGGTGCCGCCAACGTGATGCGCAACATTGCCACCTGCGGAGGAAATGTCACCGCATTCGGCGCTGTCGGCGATGACGTTTCCGGCAGAGAACTGCTTGACAAACTTGCGGAACTTTCCATCGACCTTCAGGGGATCGTATCCACCGGTGATTGCCGCACCATTGAAAAGTGCCGCGTCATCGCCGGAGCGCAGCAGCTTCTGCGGGCGGATTTTGAAGATACCGCCGCTCTGGATGAAGATATTCAGAAAAAAATCACCGACCGCATAATCACTCTGATAGAAAATAATGAGATCGACGCGGTGATTTTTGACGATTACGCCAAAGGAACCCTTTCCGCAGAGATGCTCAACGGGATAATCCCCGTCGCCTCGGCTCATAATGTCATCACCATTCTCGACCCGAAACCCAAAACCGGCGGAGTTCCTCCGGTCAAAGGTCTGACTTTGCTCAAACCCAACCGCAGTGAGGCATTCGCACTGGCAAAGGTCAATGACAACGGCAGGCATCTGCCCCCTGCCGAAGACCCCGAACTGCTGCTTGCCGCAGAAAAAATCTGCGCGGAGTGGGAGCCGGAGTATCTGCTCATATCGCTTGCCTCGCAGGGGATGGCGGTTTTCAAAAAAGGAAAACTCCTGAAGATAATTCCCACAATGGCGCGCGAAGTATTCGACGTTTCCGGTGCCGGTGATACCGTTGCCGCCGTCTGTACCGCGGCAATGGCTGCCGGATGCGATGCCGTCACCGCCGCAGAAATAGCCAACTTTGCCGCCGGAGTCGTCGTCGGCAAGATCGGAACAGCGCCGATCATGAAAGAAGAATTAATTGCAGCTTTGAATCAAGGAGATAAAATATCATGAATAACGTCACCATCGGAAATATCGAAATCGGCAAAGGACAGAAACTTGCTCTGCTCGGCGGTCCCTGCACCGCAGAAAGTGAAGAACTCTGTCTGGAAGTTGCCTCCTATCTTTCCGCCCTCTGCGCGGAACTGGATATTCAGTATATTTTCAAAGCCTCATGGGATAAAGCCAACCGCTCAAGCGGTTCATCCCGTCGCGGTCCCGGTCTGAAAAAAGGTCTGGAATACCTTGCCGCAGTCAAGGAAAAATACGGCGTCCCCGTTGTCACTGATATCCATGAAAGTGATGAAGCAGCTCCGGTTGCCGAAGTTGCCGATTTGCTCCAGATACCCGCATTTCTCTGCCGTCAGACCGATCTTCTGGTCGCCGCAGGAAAGACGATGAAACCGGTGAATATCAAAAAAGGTCAGTTCATGGCACCGGAAGATATGAAAGGCGCACTGGAAAAATTCCGCTCCACCGGCAATGAACAGGTCATGCTCTGTGAACGCGGCAGCAGTTTCGGTTATCACAATCTGGTGGTGGATATGCGCTCGTTGCAGATCATGCGCAATTTCGGTGTTCCGGTGGTGTTTGATGCGACCCACAGTGTTCAGCTGCCCGGCGGACTCGGCAATGCTTCCGGCGGACAGAGAGAGTTCGTCCTGCCCCTCGCCCGCGCCGCAGCTGCAATCGGCATTGATGCGCTCTTTACCGAAGTCCATCCCCGTCCCGCAGAAGCGTGGTCGGATGGTCCCAATTCGCTGGATTTTGAACAGATCCGGGAAACACTGATTCAGGTGAAAGCTATCCATGATCTCATCGGCTGATTTTGCACAAATCACAACTCTTATTTTTGATATCGACGGAACTCTGACCGACAGCAGAGCAGTTTTTCTGCCCGACGGAACACTGGTCAAAACCTTCGATCATCACGATATGCACTGGATAAAGCTCGCATTGAGGGCGGGCTTGAAAGTCGGTGTGCTTTCCGGCAGAGATGATTACGCAAACAATTTTCTGATAAATGAGCTGAAACTTTCCTTCGCTCTGCTGGGGGTGAAGGATAAAATTGCCGGATTCAATGAAATTCTTGAACAGAATAAACTTACAGCAAAAGAGTGCTGTTACATGGGTGATGATGTCGTAGATATGCCGGTCATCCGCCGCGCAGGGATCGGGATCGCCGTCGGTGATGCAGTCGAAGAACTGAACGAAGTTGCCGACTGGCGCACCAATGCTCCCGGCGGCAAAGGCGCCGCCTGCGAAGTCATCCGCAGAATACTTAAAGAAAAAGGATTATTCGATCATATAATGGAGCGTTACCGCAAATGAAAATCAAAATTTTATCCGCACTCGCCCTTGTGCTGGCGATATTCAGCGCCAATGCCGCAGGGATCGAGGATATGCAGGGATTGAATCTCAAGCATATCAAAATCCCCTTCTACAAAAAAGATACTCTGGAACGTATCGTCTTTGCTCAGGATGGTGAACGCGACGGTCGTCTGGTCGATTGTAACAACACGTTCATCGACACACTGCTGGAAAAAATCGACGTTGACAAGATTCCCGACGGCTGGCAGACAAAAATCTATCCGCTGGGTTCAAAACTGCCGTTCATTCTGAATTTCTGGAAAAACCGCCACAATATCAGCGAATATGTGATTTTCACGCAGAAGTGTTTCATCGACCAGAACAATGCTGTTGCCTTCGGCGATAAAAAGATATTTTTCCGTCACCCGCAATTTGACCTTGACGGAATTGGATTCAAAGCAGACTTCAAAAACAAGGTAATTGAAGTGAACTCCGATGTCCGCATCATCGTCCGGGATACGGGAACCGATCCGCGTAAGATACTTACAGGTTCTCCGGTTCCCAAACAGCAGAAAAATGCCATCGCAACCGGGGATTCTCTGCGTATAGATATGAAAAACAATGAGATCATGCTAATCGGCAATGTCAAAGTGATCGACGGCCGCAATACGATGACCTGCGACCGTCTCACCGCATATCTTGCTGACAAAAACGATGATAAAAAAGAGGCTCCGGCAAAGAAAGCTGATGTTCCGGAAGATGAAAAAGCGATTCTTGACGGCGTCAGCCGCATCCTTGCCGACGGCAATGTTCTGCTCGTCCAGAATCCGGAAGATCCCGCAAAAGAGAAAAACGGAGTACAGACTTCACGTTCCGAACACCTTGAATACGATGTCAAACGCGAACTTATCATCCTCACCGGAGACAGCGGCGAAGAAAAACCGACCCTCACCCGCGGCAGCGATACCCAGCTTACCGGACAGCGTATCGAACTGCTACGCCACGCTGACCGCATGTTTGTCATGCGCGACTGCCGGATAAAATCGGTCGTCCGCGATGAAAAAGGACTCATTGAGCGTACCCGCACGATATTTTCCGACCGTGCAAATTTTGACGGCAAAGAGAATATCGCCAACTTTCACGGCAATGTCATCGCCGTTGACCAGACAAGTTCGCTTTACACCGACAGTCTGCGCGTCCATCTCAAAGAAGATGAAAAAGGTTCCGGACATAAGGTCGATCTCATCTTTGCCAACGGCAGTGTAAAAATAGTCAGCCGTTCTGAGAAAAATGCTCCGGAAACTCCGGGCAAAAAAATCGTTTCCGTAAGTACAGTCACGTCAAAGCAGGCGGAACTCAACTACCGCAGCAACAAAATCGTCTTTTACAATGATGTAAAAATCCGCGACGGCAAAGCATGTCTGGACAGTGACCGGCTGGATATCTTTCTCGCCGACAGAAAAGTTGATGAGAAAACCGCAGAAAACACTCCTTCCGGCGCACCGCTTGCCGCAGGAATGGAAGGAAAAAACAAGACGGTAACCAAAATCATCGCCACCGGAAAAGTTTTGATGCTCAAAGATAAAGATGAGCTGAAAACGGATATCCTCACCCTCTTTTTCCGCGACCTGCCCCCCGGAGTCAAACCGACCCCCGGCATGATACAATCCGGCGGAGCGCAGTTGGTAAAAATCCTCTGCGACGGTTCAGTAACGGCGACTTCCTTCAATAAAAAAGAGGGCAAGCTACTTGCGCGCACCCTGAAAGCCGCCAATGCGATGAGCGACCTGCTTTCGGATTACTCGGAATTTCACGGCAATGTCTCCATCCACGACAGCGGAACAGAGATTTTCTGCAAAGATATGTATGTTTTCACCGGAGCGGCTCCGGTGCCTGAAACCGCGGTCGATGAAAACGGCAATAAAAAGCCGGTTGAAAAGACAATTTCCGAAGAAGATGCGCTGGATGCCGATCCGTTTGAAATGGATATGGGTGAAAACTCTGCTCCGTCACGCATCGCGATCTCCGATTCCCAGGATTTGAAGCGCATCGTCTGCAAACGTGAAGTCGTCCTGCTGCGCAAGGACAATAAAGGCAATCTTCAGCGTGCCGGCGGCGATCAGGCGGTCTATACAGTCGATACCAAAGAGGTGGTGTTGACTGCGGAACGTCCCCGCCGTCCGTGGATACGCAGCAACGGCAGAAAACAGTTCAGCGATATCATCCGCAGTGATGTCGGCTCGGAAGATCTGCGCGCCATCGGCAATATCGAAGTAATGCCGGACGTTGAATAATGCGTTTTATCCGCCTTTTACAGCTCTCTGTTCTTCTCATCCTGCTTTCCGGATGCAGTTTCAGAGGACTTGATTTTTCAGCCGTTCAGAGATCAGATGAACTGCGTAATATCAGTGTGCCTGTCGATTACTCTCTTGCCGCAAACTGGGTTGTTTGTGAAACGACCTCAGATTTTGAGGCAGATATCTTCATTGCCTATCCGACAATAGTTTCTCACAAAGACCACGCATTTATGGATTGGAGCGACCAGAGGAGCTGTGAACGGGCATACCGTTACATTCCTGTGATGGCTGGCGCATTTACTGGAGTCGGCAGGATCTTTGTGCCATTTTACCGTCAAACCGAATACCGCAGAGCAATAAAGGCGGTAAAAGAAAACAATATGGTATTGGAAACTATTGCCCCGGGAATAGAAGACCTGCGCAATGCATTCCGCTTTTATCTGAAGCACTTCAATAAAAACCGCCCGTTTATTCTCTTTGGACACAGTCAGGGAGCGATGGCACTTTTAGAGGTGATGCGAAGCGAACTCAAAGATGAGCAAATACGCAAGCGTCTCGTTGCCGCCTATCTTATCGGATACCCGAAAATGCCGAAAGATTTTGCGCCTGACAACCATTTGCGCCTTGCCAAAGGATCATTTGATACAGGGGTCATCATCACCTGGAATTCAGTGGCAGAAAAAGGCGAAGAAGATACTTTCACTGGTGGAAATTACTATTGTATAAATCCATTGAACTGGCGCACCGATGATCTTGCGGCATCAGAAAAGTACAGCCGAGGAGCGGTATTCTGGAATAAAGACGGCAGTCTTACTGAAGCGATACCGAACTTCTGCACCGCTCAAATCGACATGGAACGGGGAGCGCTGGTGGTCAGACCTGCAGAAGAATACCGCGATCATCCATTTTTTGATGATGCCAAAGGCAGCTTGCACGCCGCAGATATTTTTCTGTTTTACCGCAATATAACGGAAAATGCAAAACTCAGGATAAAGGCTTTTTTCAAGCGCTGAATCACTCTTCAACAGCGCGGCGCTTTTTCGGTCCGACATCAAGAGAACGCAGACGGGCAAACTCAGCTTTGTACTCTTTGAGTTTTTCACAAATTGCATTGGTATTCTTCACAAACCCGGCATAACTTTTCACAGGGATATCTGAAGCGATCTTCTTCAACAACAGAGTATTGATTTCAGGGGAGTAGTGGGTGATATCCTTGTAATTATCCAGATTGCAGCAGATATCAAAATCAGCGTGAAAGTCAAAAAGACGCACATTGGGATATTTCAACACACCTTCAGCAAAGCGGTTACGCAGATCGGACAATTTGTCAAGTTCCTTATTCTCATCTATATAACACCAGAAGTAGATGCTGTACGGCGGCATAAAAACATCAAACTGCACATCTGGATTTGCCGCAATATGGCGGAAAAAGTGGCGCTCAAAATTGGCAATGGTCGTCTCATCCAGCGGAACCGGGAACGGATGAAGCTGGGTAACGGCATATTCCAGATATTTTCTGCCATATTTGAGTCCGGGTTTGTTGCTGAACATTTTATTCTGATCAAGCTCAAAACGGGAAAGCGGCTTCCATTTCTGAGTGATATTGGTTTTTATCATATCACGGATGGCATCAGCAGTATCGATCGAAAAGAAATATTCAGGCGCAAAAATATGATTACCGTACATATATTTGTAATCCTTCCAGCGGGGGCGGTCACTGGGTGAAAAACAGAAAAGGTCCACACCGACAAGACACCGTTTCAAATCTTTTTTGTGAACGGCAAAGGCGGTCTCAAGATATTTATCCAGACTTTCGCTGTCCAATCCGGCACAGGTGGCTTTGATGGATTTACCGCCGAGAATGGCATTCATTTCGGCAATATCAAAGTTCTGGGTCATGGAACTGCCGAAAAGCACCGTATCATAATCAAAGTTACGCATGATCCCGGGTATCATAGCTTCGCTCTTACGGAATATCTGCTTTATACCGACAGCTTTATGATAACGGACATACGGGTCGACAAGCAATACTGCGGCAACAGCAAACACGATAAGCACCAGCAATATGATGACAAAAGATTTAACATATTTTTCAGGTGAAAGCTCCCTGAAATCACAAAGTTTCAAATAGCAGTTATGGAAAAATTTTTTTATCTTATCAAACATACTTCACCCCTCAGAAGTTAAAATAGATAAAAGGCGATATTTTATTGAAGCTCAAGATGCTCCATACAATAAGAGTCAAACTCAAGAGCAGATTCCACAGCGCAGGCTTGAAGGTGCGGCGGAAAAAGTCGGTCGCAGGCATGAAGAAAATTATCCAGATACCGATGATAAACAGTGTTATTTCAGATGAAGAAAATTCTTCGGCAAAAAGCGCATATTTTTCCGGAGAAAAATCCCCCAGCGCGGCAAAGACATCAAAGGCGTGTCCCATGTCGCGGCATTTGACAAAAATCTGCGAAAGCCAGACAAAGAGAAATGTCACAATAAACGCCGCCCATTTGGGCATTTTCATATTCAAATCTTTGCTCCAGAGGCGGTGGATCGCAACAGCAACACCGTTGAGTGTTCCCCAGAAGACAAAAAGCCAGTTTGCTCCGTGCCACAAACCGCTGATAAAGAAGGTGAATATAAGATTGAAATAGGTGCGCAGTTTGCCTTTGCGGTTGCCGCCCATGGGAAAATAGATGAAGTTGACGAGAAAACGCCCCAAGGTGATATGCCACGTTCTCCAGAACTCCTGAATATTGAGAGATTTGTAGGGAGAAAGAAAGTTCACCGGCAGCATGATATTGAACATAAGTCCGATACCGATAGCCATATCGCTGTAACCGCTGAAGTCAAAATAGATTTGAAACGCATAAGCAAGTGAGCCGGTAATAACGTCCATGCACCCCGGAGATGCCATGACAAAAAGTGCATTGCCGATCGGAGCGAAACTGTCGGCAAGGAGCATCTTTTTTGCCAAACCGAGAGAGAATACAAAAATTCCGCAGCTGAGATTGGCGAAGTTGATTTCACAGATATTATGAGAGACACAAGAGGTCTCTCATTTTTTTGCCAAAAAAAACAAAAGTGGTTTGCCTCTTGATAAAAACGGATTTATGTTAATCCCAAAAACAACGAAGTCGCATAGTGCGCTTCAAA
>SUWE01000075.1 GCA_015061615.1 Lentisphaerota bacterium | reverse complement strand
AACTTCGGAGACCGTATCGAAGCTGTTGCCGGTGAACAGGATATTGAAGCATTCAAAGCCAAAATCAAAGAGTGGTACAACGGTTACCGTTTTCACAGAAATGCAAAGACCGTTTACAATCCGGTATCTTTTGCCAAGTTCCTTGAATCCGGCGGGGAGTTCAACAACTACTGGTTTTCCACCGGCACCCCCTCGTTTCTGCTGGAGCTGACCAAGCAGAAGGATTTTGATTTCCAATCCGCTCTTAATGAACCGGTTCCGGAAGTGGCTTTCAGCGCCTTTGAAATCGACAATCTCGACCCTTTGACCCTGCTTTTGCAAACCGGATATGTCACCATCAAAGGGACGGAGGAGCGTTTCGGGCAGACCTGGTATTTTCTGGATTTCCCCAACCGGGAGGTCGCCGGAGCATTCAGTGCCTACATCTTGAACAGTTACGCCGGAAAGACCCAGACCGGAACCGTGCAGTTTGCCGCTGAAATGGCAACATCCTTACTGAAAGGCGACTTGAAAAAACTCCGCAAGATCATGGAGGTGTTTTTCGCCGGAATACCGTATCCGGTACATAAAAAGCATGAAGCATATTTTCAGGCGATCTTCTTTTCCATGTTCCGCTTGCTGGGGCAGTATATCGAAGCGGAATCGACCACCAGTGACGGCAGGATCGACGCGGTCGTTCAGGTGGATAATGCGATCTATCTCTTTGAGTTCAAGATGGATAACGACCCGTCAGCGCTTGCGCAGATCAAAGAAAAAGAGTATTTCCAAAAATATCTGCTTGACAAGCGTGATATCTGGATCGTCGGAGTTAATTTTGACTCCGTCAAAGGCAATCTCATCGGCTGGGAAGAAGAAAAACTTGCCCGGTAAGACAAATAATTTGGCGGCGGCTTTCAGCTTGCAACGCAATCACACCAGCAGTAAAATCGCTCCTGCTCCGCAAAGCATGGCAAACAGTTTGAACAAGGTTACCTTCTCTTTCAGGAAAATCACACTGAGAATAAAGGTCAGAAGAAAGCTCATCTGTGCTATCGACAATACGATGCTCGCGTTTCCGGCACTGAGTGCCAGCATCATGAAAAGCAGTATTCCGGCGACAAGCACTCCGGATAATGCTCCGTATTTGACCACCTGAAGATCGAATTTGTAAACTTTGTTCTCTTTGACAAAGTAGTAGACCAGACCGCTGATTATCCAGATGATCTCGATAATGAGATTTATACCGTTGATCGAAGCTCCCTGAAGCGGCCCGTATTTGCATGACAATCCGAGTCCGGCACGAAAGAGTGCCGCAGTTATCACCATCGCCATCGGCAGCAGTGCTTTTTTTCCGGCATTCCGGCTCTTTTTGGCGCCGTTGCCGGGCAGGAACGCCAGCACCGCCAGAAGTGCCAGGACGATTCCGGCATACTGGCTCAAAACAAGTTTTTCGTTGAAAATCAATACCGAAAACGGCACGACCAGCGCCAGATTCAAACGGTAAATCGTGGAGCAGACCCCGGCGCTGAGGTTGGTCATGCTTTCAATGAGCAGGATATTGCCGACTGCGGAAAAGATTCCGCAGATGACACCCCAGAGAAGTGTGGCATTGAGATTTGCTCCGGCTTTATCCGGAAGAAAGAGAAAGCACAGTGTCCCGACCGCTCCGACGGCGCAGACAAACAATCCGCGTGAACGCTCTTTGCGGGCAAAAAATTTGAAGACCAGATCGTTGACGGACGAACACGCCAGACAGCAGAATGTGTATACGAGCATAAGACTCATGTGAAATCTCCCGGAAATTATACAAAAAACACCTGATTTAATGTACCATTTACTGCCTTTTTTTTCAAGTCTGCTTGTAAAAAAAGCGCTCAAGTTGTATCTTATATTTTTGGAGGATCAACTGTATGAAAAAGTATTTTATTCTGTTTTTTACATTCTTGTCTGCCGCCCTTTGGGCGCTGGAAGTTTTTCCCGCCGGTAAAAAGTATTTTTACCGTACCGGGGAGGATATCGTTTTTCAGATCAATCTTGACAAAGGCAGGGAAAATGCAAGATTTTCCATCCGTATCGCCGGTTATGAGGAGCTGAACAGGACCTTTACTGCTTCAGCTGACGACAAAGGTGCTTACCAGCTGCGCTTTCAGGCGGAAAAACCCGGATTTGTCTTTGTCGAAGTAAAGGACAACAGCAAAACTGCCGTCGCCGGTGCCGCTGTGGAACCGGAAAAGATCACCGCAGGCAGACCCTGTCCACCCGCATTCGATACTTACTGGGATAATGCCAAAAAAGAACTCGAACTTATGCCGCTGGTCTACGATATTCAGGAAATGCCCAACGCTCCCGAAGGTTACCGCGCTTTTGAAGTCAAAGTCGATATGGGCGGCGAAGGCAGAGACCTTTTTGCCGTATTGACCATGCCCGCCGATGCCCAGCCGGGCAGACTTGCCGCTGAAGCGCTTTTCCACGGAGCAAATACCGACAAAGTTTCTCCGGTATGCCGTCCTGAAACTATGGTGCTGTCGGTCAATCCCATGTCGGTCAAACACGATGGTCCCATGCGCACGACCACCGGAAAGGGCAAAAAGTTCCACGGTTACTACCACTGGGGGGTGGATGATCTTGAGAAAAACTATTTTCCCAATATGTTCAAGCGCACATTCCGCGCTTTGCAGTTCCTCAAATCCCTGCCGGAATGGGATCACCGCACCCTTATCGTCCGCGGAACCAGTCAGGGCGGCGGTCAGGCGCTCGCTGCCGCAGGTCTTGACCCGCAGGTGACTCTTTGCATCGCCATCGTTCCGGCGCTTTGCGATCACGGCGGCAATCATGCCGGCAGAGTTTCCGGCTGGCCGCGTTACTTTGCCACTCAGGCTTACAGGGAAAATCCCGATAAAGCCGCCGCAGTTGCCGATATGATCGACGCCGCATTTTTCGCCCGCAGGATACACAATTCCCGGGTCTTTGTCACTGCCGGTTTCGTTGACCGCACCTGCGTTCCGGATTCGGTTTACGCTGCATTCAACGCCATTGCTTCGAAAAACAAAGAGATTTACAATGATTTTCTTCAGGCGCACTCCATTTCCAAAGATGCACAGAAGAAATACGCGCAGATCATTACGGATCATATCAGCAAAAATCATGAAATATTCAAATAATACACAGGTGAAAATATGTTGGAAAATTTACAGCTGACCCGCCCGCTGGCAGTATTCGATATCGAAAGTACCGGAATCGTTCCCCAGCGTGACCGTATCGTTGAGATCGCAGTTATGAAGATCATGCCCGACGGCACTTCCCGCACCACGGTGCGCCGTCTCAATCCTGGAATGCCGATCCCTCCCGGAGCGACTGCCATCCACGGAATAACCGATGCCGACGTTGCCGATTGTCCGCAGTTTGCCGATATCGCCGATAAACTGCTTGCCTATCTTGAAGATTGCGACCTTGCCGGATACAATATTCAGGGTTTCGATGTCCCGCTTCTGGAAAATGAGTTCAAACGTGTCGGTCTTGACCTCAACACTTCCAGCCGTAAAATCGTCGATGCCTACAATATTTTCTGCAAACTTTATCCGCGCACTCTGACGGCGGCTTACAAATTTTTCTGCGGAAAAGATCTCGAAGGCGCCCACGGTGCCGCTGCCGATACCGCCGCGACCTTTGAGGTGCTTCTCGGTCAGCTTGCCCGTCATGAGGAACTGCCGCGCACGGTGGAAGAACTTTCCTCATTTTCCGATATGTCCGACCCTGATGCCATCGACCGCAACCGCCGTTTCAAATGGAGCGACGGGGAAGTTATCGTGAACTTCGGCAAATACTCCGGCAGAACCCTCAAAGATATCGCGGAAAATGAACCCGGATTTCTGCGCTGGATAATCAAAAGCGACTTCCCTGATGATGTCCGTTCCATTGCGGAAAAAGCTCTTGTCGGCATCTTTCCGGAGCGTAAATGATGACTCCTTCCGCCGATATTCTTCTTCTTTCCGGAATGCTGGATGATCCCGATGACCGTATCGGTGTCGGGGTTATTGCCCGGCTTTTGCAGAAAGAGGATGAATTGGGCGATCTGCCGGCGATGCTTCAGGAAAGTTCCGATCCGGTCATCCGCCGCCGCGCCCACTGGCTCCAGCACGCGCTCAACATGCGCATCCGCCGCCGCCGGATCAGGGAAATGCTTGAAAAGCCGCTTTCTGAAGCTGAGGCGGTTCAAGTGCTTGTCGATCTGCATCTGCTCTGGTTCGACAAGGATATTCCTGCGGAAATAGGTGATGAAACAGAAGAATTTGTCCGCCGTATAACGCCTGAACTTACTGATTCACTTGATGATACGGAACTTCTGATGCGCAAACTCACGCTTCTGCCGGAAAGTGAGACCACCGTCCGCCCTGAAAGCTACTGTATCGGTACCGTCATCCGCCAGCGTGCCGGAGCGGCAACTCTTATCTGTGCCCTGTTCGGCGCTCTTTTGCAGAAACACGGTATCGTTCCAGTCAGGGTCGCCGGAAACTTCGGACTTATGGACAGTTCCGGAAATCTTCTTGCTTCCGGCGGCTCCTGGCATCTGGCAAAGACCGATCCGGATACGGCGGAAGTGTGGCAGCCGGAAAAACTTCTGCGTTACATTGCCTTGACGCTTTTTTCCTGTTCCGTCAACAGCGACAGTTACCGTTACGTTATGAGTTTTGCCCAGACTTTGAGCGGAGATGAAACTCCCGGAGTCTTCGATAAATTCCCTTATCCGTTTACAATACATTGACAAATTATTTTATGGAGGTTTTTTTATGAGCATCATTCCTGAAATCGATTGGCAGCGCGTGGATGTGTTGATCGACCTTGCCGTGAGCGAAGATCTCGGCGACCGCGGAGATACCACCACCATCGCCTGTGTTCCTGAAAATGCAAAAAGCCGGGCGGTACTGCTCTGCAAAGAAGATGAAATGATCCTTGCCGGTATTGCTGTTGCGGAACGGGTTTTCAAAAAAATCGACCCCGCTCTGGAGTTTGAAGCGCTCAAAACCGACGGCGACCTCTGTGTGCGCGGCGAAAAACTTGCCGTTATCAGCGGTTCCGCCCGCGCCATCCTCACTGCGGAACGCACCGCGCTGAACTTCATCCAGCGTCTCTGCGGAGTGGCGACCATGTCCTACTTCTACTCCAGAGAGCTTGCCAACTCAAACTGTGTCGTACTTGACACCCGCAAGACCACTCCGGGATTCCGTAATCTGGAAAAATATGCTGTCGCCGTCGGCGGAGCAGACAATCACCGTATCGGTCTTTTTGACCGCATCATGATAAAAGACAATCACCGGGAACTTGCCGCTCTGGAAGGCGACGGCGCTATCACCCGTGCCGTCAAACGCGCCCGTGAAGCCTATCCGATGCTTGAGATCGAAGTCGAAGCCGATACTCTTGACGAAGTCGCCGAAGCCGCCGCCTGCGGTGTGGAGTATATCATGCTCGACAATATGAGCAATGACGAAATGAAAAAAGCTGTCGCCATAACTGCGGGCAGAGCCAGACTTGAGGCTTCCGGCGGAATCACCCTCAAACGTCTGGAATCCATCGGAAAAATCGGTGTGGACTACGTTTCTTCCGGAGCGCTCACCCATTCGGTACGCTCAATGGATATCTCTCTGGATATCGAGGTGCTTAAATGATCGGAGCGCTTTCCGGCAATGTGATCGAAAAAGATTTCAGCAGTTGTCTTATCGACGTCAACGGGGTCGGCTATGAGGTGCTTATTCCGCTGTCGACCTTCGACAAACTGCCGCTGGACAGCGGGCGTGTCACGCTTTATATCCACACTGCGGTAAGAGAAGATGCCATAACTCTTTTCGGTTTTGCATCGAAGGAGGAAAAGAAACTTTTCCAGCAGCTTATCGGTGTATCCGGTGTCGGCGGCAAACTTGCGCTCAACGTTTTGAGTGCCATGCCTGTATCTTCATTCTGCGCCGCTGTGGCTTCGGGTGATGCCAAGTCGCTTTCGCGCATCAACGGTGTGGGCAAACGTACTGCGGAACGTTTGATCGTGGAGCTGAAAGACAAACTTTCAGATATCGACCCCGCTGCCGCACCGCCGGTGGATAACAGTGCCGCTGCCGATGCCGCCGCCGCTCTGGAACAGCTCGGATTCCGCAAAGATGCGGTCAACAAGACGGTCAACGCCCTGCTTGCCGAACTTGCTCCTGCGGAATGCACCACTGAAAACCTTATCCGTGCCGCATTACTGCGGCTCAACTTCTGAAAAACGGGAGCTTATTCTTATGATAAACAGCGATGAAGCGGCAAGACAGGCGATGCTCCTCGGTGTCGGATTTGACAATACCGACGGTCACAAACGGATCACCAAAGGCGACAACTTCTACCTTGCCGGCGGCTCCGAAGAGACCCATGAACGTATGACTGAAACGGTGATAAAATTCAACGAAAAACTTTCCCGCCGCGGCAAGCACCTTCAGGAGCTTTCGCAGGAGGAGTTCACCGATCTCATGCGCGAAGCTGAGGGGAAATAGTTCCCCATGATCGCCAAGGTCATAACTGATATATCCCTTGACCGGGAGTTCGATTACCTTGTACCGCCGGAACTGGAAAATCTCATTCGTACCGGCAGTGCCGTAACTGTTCCGTTCGGTCGTTCAAGCCGCACCGGGTATGTCCTGAGTACGGCAGACAAAAGCAGTTATGACCAGAGCAAACTCAAATACCTTTCCGGGATCGCCCGCGACCGGGCGGCAATACCCGGAAATCTGATAAAGCTGGGCAAATGGATAGCGGAATACTACTGCGCTTCGCAGGAACACGCCATAAGAACCTTGCTCCCTGCCGCTGTGAGAAGCGGTAAAGTCAAAGAAAAGACCTGCCGTCTCTACTCCGTAAGCGACCGTGCAGAGGCGGAAAAATATATAATTGAACACGCTTCGGAAAGCCGCCTTGCCAAACGGGTGAAACTTTTGCAGATGGTTTTGCGCAAAGGCGAGGGGGCGAAGGCGGATTTTGCCACAGAAAACGATTTTTCCGCGTCGGCTTTCGATGCTCTGGTAAAATCCGGATTGATACAGATGCGTGAAGTCGCCGCCGCTTCCGGATTCGATGAAAGTATGGAAGCTCTGCCGGATACGCCGCTGGTGCCGACTGCAGATCAGAAAAAGGCGCTGGAACAGATTTCTGAAATGCTTGAAGGCAAAACCTCCTCCCACGTCCAGCTGCTTTACGGAACGACCAACAGCGGCAAGACAGAGGTTTATCTTCAGGCGATATCCAAGGTGCTTGCAGCGGGAAAATCAGCGATCGTACTGGTTCCGGAAATTTCCCTTACTCCGCAGACGGTGCGCCGTTTCCGCGCCCGGTTCGGTTCCAAACTGAGCGTACTGCACAGCCGGTTGTCCGACCGCGAGCGTTTTGATGAGTGGAACAAAATAAATTCCGGCAAAGTTCAAATCGCCATCGGGGCAAGATCGGCGCTCTTTGCTCCCTTTGACAATCTGGGGCTGATCGTGGTCGATGAGGAGCATGACAGCAGTTACAAACAATCCGAATCCCCCCGCTACCATGCCAGAGATGTGGCAGTAGTAAGGGGAAAACTTGAAAAAGCGTGTGTTATCCTCGGTTCGGCAACTCCGGCGGCGGAGTCACTTTACAATGCACAGCAGGGAAAATTCCTCCTCTGCCGCATGGCGGCGCAGGTCGATAACAAACCCGCGCCCGTTATCAGAATAGTTGACCGCCGTCTTGATGCCGCACCGGAAGAAGGGATGAGCAATCTGCTTTCGCCCATACTTATCCACGCTGTTGAGGAGCGTCTGGAACGCGGTGAACAGGCGATACTTTTCCTCAACCGCAGGGGATACGCAAGGACATTATGCTGTCCGCAGTGCGGATTTGAGGCGCGTTGCCCGGAGTGTTCAGTAAATTACAACTACACATACAGCCGCAGCCGTGAGGTGCTTTCATGCCACCTTTGCGGCAATGTGATCCCGGCTCCCCATGCGTGTCCTGAGTGCGGATTTCAGGAAATACGCTACTTCGGCAGCGGAACAGAGAAACTTGAAAGTTGTGCCAGAGGAATTTTTTCCGGAGCAAGGATCGGCAGAATGGATTCAGATATGATGCGTTCAGCGGAAGATTACGAGGTTGTTCTGGATAAGTTCCGCCGGGGGAAACTGGATATCCTTGTCGGTACGCAGATGATCGCCAAAGGGTTGCACTTTCCGGGGGTGACTCTGGTGGGGGTGGTCAATGCCGATCTGGGGTTGTCGATGCCCGATTTCCGCGCACAGGAGCGCACGTTCCAGATGCTCACTCAGGTTGCAGGCAGAGCCGGACGCGGGGAGAGACGGGGAGAAGTGATATTCCAGACCTCCCGCGACAGCGACGTGTTGAAATTTGCTGCGGAACTGGATTTTGACGGATTTTCCAAATTCGATATGGAGTTCCGCGAGATGCTGAATTATCCGCCGTTCACACGGTTGATAGCGATATTTTTCAAAGGCGAAGATGAGATGAAAGTGGCAAATTACGCGGAGGAGTTCGCCGCGAAACTCCAGCCGTATCAGCATGACAATATCCGGATAACGGCTCCTGCTCCGGCGCCGGTGGAAAAGATACGCAATCAGTTCCGCTACATGATGATCGTGCGCGGAACCGGGTTGAAAAATATCCGTGAGGCGATCCGCGTTCTTGCCCTTCATCATCCTGCTCCCAACGGAGTATCCGTCGCCGTCGATGTAGACGCCCAGCATCTGATGTAAAAAAAGCCGGTACATTTACGCGGTAATTTCAAAAGTTCAAAAAAAAATCTTGAAAATTCCCGTTGCGATCTGAAACTGGGGCGTTTTCGGGGTTGAGCGCAAAACTTGTGTTTTTTTTGCAGGGGTGCTAACGCCGCCCCCTGCACCCCTGGCGCCCGCGCATGCGGGATTTTGTACTGGCAAGTGGTATGCGTGTGTGGTGGTGGTTCGACTCATGTG
>SUWE01000011.1 GCA_015061615.1 Lentisphaerota bacterium | reverse complement strand
CCACGAGTGCCACTCTGGGGAAGAAATTCCCCAGACCCCCTTGTCCCGGCGAAGCCTTGTGCGAAGACGGATCGCGGCGGCGTGCAACGCTCGCCGCAACTCTTACTGAGGACTGCTGTACTTGAACTTGAAATCTGCCATTGCTCAAACATAAGTTTTGAGCAATGGATTTTTTTTTGCCTGCCAATCCTTCCAAGTGAATTTATTTTACGCTGAAAAGAGACCGCCGCAAAACGTCAGGTTTTGCGCTCAGCCCATTTTTTATTTCTTGCGTAAGGGAACAAAAAAGGGGGCTGAACGCAAAATATGTTGTTTGCGCTCAGCCCTTTCTGAAGCGTTATCAGCTTACTTGATGACTGCTGAACCGGCGAGAGGAATGCAGCTTCCGTCAGTCGGATTACATTCGGCATCGACCGCGTTTTCGCACTTGAAAGGCAGTGCTTTGGCGGAAAGGTTCATGACGTAGGTCGGGCGTCCGTCATTCTTGAGACATTCGGGGAAACGGCAGTGGTCGCAGATGATGACCATGCGTTCTTTTTCATTTTCGACGATCGCCGCCTGAATATCGGAAAGACCGAAGAGGAACTTCCATTCGCCTTTGTTGATAAGTTCGCGGTGAGCGTTGTACATATCGACATAGTAACGGATGATCCGTTTTTCGGTGTCGGTAAGGCGGGTGAGATCCATGGAGATCATCGGAACCGCCGGCATCATCGCCATCATGTGACGGGCGACGTTTTCGCTGGTTTCGCCGAAGGGCCAGTAGGCGGGGTCGGCGTGGACAGGAGCAAGATTGCCCAGAGCCAGACGCAGTTCAACGATACGACCGAAGTTCATGATCCAGTTGAACGGCACGTCACCGGCGCGGAACTGGGTCGCGTACTTGAGAGTGACCGGGGTGGAGTAGCACTGACGGAATTCGATGAGGGCATCCGGATTATCCTCTTTCAAACCGGAAGTCAGAGCCTCAACGAGTTCTTCCGTATCACGGGCGTTGGGTTTGTCGATGTTGGGCGGAACGATATCGATAAAGTCGATTTTGAGACCGTCAAGGTTGTTGTCTTTGGCAAGGGCGCGCAGTTTGGAAACAAGCGGAGCAAAGTCTGCTTTGTTGACGTCCATCTTGTCATAACCTTCGATTGGATTGTTGATGGTCATGCCGGGATTGTTTTTATAGAGATCGGATTTGAAACCCCAGAGGTGCGGAGCGCACCAGATCATATATTTCATTCCCATATCCTGAATGCGTTTGACATGGTTCTTGAAATCGGGGAATTTGGGGGCGGAAATGTTCCAGTCGCCGATCATTTCGTACCAGCTGACGATGGTGGTCGGTGAAACACGTTTCATATCGTCATAGCACCAGCCGTCGTCAACGATCAAAGTGGTGAAACCGAGATCTTTGGCGATGGGGCAGGTCTTTTCGACGAAATCCTGAGTGACGGCGCCGTGGACGGCGTACCAGGTGCAGTAGACGGGGTTCCACGCCGCTTCGGGATAGGTGTATGCGGGCAGAGCCAGAGCTTTGCGCCAGTCGGCAAGGGCATCCTGCCAATCCATTTCGCGGCAGTCGAGGATGACGTCGAAGTTTTCAGTTTTGTCGCAGAGTGTGACGGTGCAGGTGACGTTGTAAACACCCATTTCCTGATTCATTTCAAAACGGATTTTGCTGTCATCCTGCAAGTTGGTGGTGGCAAAACAGCCGCGGTTGACGCCGGCGGAGTTGAAAGTTGCGACAAAGGGCATGTTTTTGTCGGTACCGGAATCAAGTTCGATCACCCAGGGCAGATTCCGTTTTTCGGGACCTGAGACCAGTGAGGTGAGCCACAGTTCGTGGACGTCGATAATGGAGATCGCAGTGCGGATAACAACACGGTCCGCACCCTTTTCCGGGGTGATGGTCACTCTGGTGTAATCACCGGTTTTGGCAAATTCTTTTACCATACCGTTTGAATATTCTGCTTTTATCATGGAATACTCCTTCCTTAAAATGTTATATTGCAGATGATGCTTTATGTAAGATAGCACCAAAAAAAATTTTTACCAGTCATTCAGAGGATTTCTGCAAGAATTTTGCTCAAATTTTCAGCGTAAATGAGAAATCCGGCATCCGTTGCATGAACCCCGTCAACGCTGAGTTCGTGCCACTTTTCACCGTAGAGTTTGCCGCCGTTGACAAAGTAGATGTTTTCATCTCCGGCATCACGGAGTTTTTTTACGGTATTTTCCTGAAACTCCGCAGAAAGTGCCTTTGCCTGCATCGGGGTGTCAACGTCGCCGGAAAGGATTATTTCCCGGTTGTAGCGCGGACCGGAAATCACGATCAGCGGAACTGACGGATGGGCGGTACGCAAAACGGAAATGAACGCTTCAAGAGTGTTTTTCATCTCTTCAAGATTGGTGTTTGCATCGTAGTCGAGAATGAATGCTCCGGGATCAGCCACCTTTGCCAGATTGGCGGCAACGACCGCTTCACCTCTGCCGCTGCCGGAAAAACCGAAGTTCAGCACCGGACGGTTGAACCGGCGGCCGAGAATGGCGGTGTATGCCATTCCGGGACGCGAGGCGCATCCGCCCTGAGTGATACTTGTTCCGTAAATTACCAGCGGGCGTTCATCGCTCCACGGGGCAGGGGGGAGTATTTCCGCATCTTCATCAATACCGATCTTCACCGATTTGACTCCGCTGTAAAGGGGCATATTCAAAGTGAAGTTGTGCATTTCTCCGTCGAAAAGAAAGTTGTGCATCCTGCTTTCGTAAATGTCTGCTCCTGTTTTGGCGCGGCTGGTGCCGATAAAGTACGATTTGCCCGGCTCTCCCATATAAAGGTCAAAGCCGCAGGAGCCGGTATCGGGCATGTGATCCATGTGCCCGGCTTCTTTGAGTTTGACTTTCAGCCATATTCTGGTGGTGTTGCTGACAAAGTCGATCCTGCCGCCGGCAGTATTGCGGGCAAGGACGGTGACTGCTTTGGGGAGTTTGCGGTCGCTGGGCATACGGCTGAACGGTTCACCTTTTTTGCGGAAGGCAAAGCCGCTTACGCGCAGCTCATCAAAGTCGATATCAATGTAGCGCAGACCTTTGTTATTGTCATTTTCCACGCCTGCGGTACGGTCGGGTTTGGCTGATTCAGAACTCATTGTGAAAACCTCCTGTGAAATTGCCGCTTTCAAGATCGTGAACGGTCAGTTTGCCGTCATGAAAAAGTCCGAAAGTGCGGATATTGCCGTTTTTCGGCAGAGAGATCGACCCCGGATTGAAAATCCATATCTTTTCCTGAAAACGCATTTTCAGCTCCGGAATATGGGTGTGACCGTGGGCGAGGATGGTTCCTGCGGGCAGGTCGGGCAGATGATTTTCGTTCCAGAGGTGACCGTGGGTGAGGAAAAATCTGTTATTGCCGCAGATAAGCTCCGAATAATCCGCCATGATCGGGAACTTCAGCATCATCTGGTCGACTTCCGCATCGCAGTTGCCGCGCACGGCAAGTATCTGATCTTTGCGCTCATTGAGCATATCTGCCACGGCGGCAGGATCGTAAACACTGGGGACCCCGTTGCGCGGACCGTGATAGAGGATATCCCCCAGAATGACGATTTGATCGACCGACAATCTGTCGGCATGGTCAAGCGCCTGTTTCAGCGTCTGGTGCATACCGTGGATGTCGGAAATGAACATGATTTTCATAAAGAATCTTCCCCCGGATATATTTCATTATCAAGTTGTTCAAAAAATTCAGTCATGAATGCCGCGCGCTCAACGGCAAGTTTTCTGCCCGCAGCAGTACGCATCTTGCGGGGCAGATAGCGGAGCTTTACCAGAAATTCCCGGTAAGCAGTGTCGTTTTTCGAGTAGGCATCTGCCGCGAGCGCTTCGGCTTCGGTATTGTGGAGCCGGGCATTTTCGTGTCCGGCAAAGAGGAACGCCCTGCCGATACCGGCGGCGCCCAGAGAGTCGAGTTTGTCGGCATCAAAGACGATATCCGCTTCGACAGTTTCCGGTTCATCCTTGCCGCGGAAACGGTGAGTGGCGATGGCGCCGGCGACCTGAACCGAGATATCTTCCGGAAATCCGGCTTTTTTGAGCATTGCAGGGGCAATTTCCGCGCCGAGTTTAGCGTGACAGAGTTTGCCTTTGCTCTTTTCTTCTTCCGGACGGGCAATGTCGTGGAGCAGTGCTGCAAGCAAGACGGTCTCTCTGTCTGCAACGGAGTTTTCCAGAAGTTTTTTGGCGTTGTTGATTACGCGCAGGGTGTGGTCAAAATCGTGACAGGAACTGCCGGAAGCAAGTTTTGTTTCCACCGCACGGTAAAGTGCCTGATAATCGCCGTGAAACTTCATCAGTCAAGCACCTTGACCCAGAAAAAACGTGCATCGGCAGTCCGCAGAGAAAGCTGGGTATTCATCAGTTTTATGCGGATGAGATCGCCGAATGGTGCGGTCCCCTCATATTGAAGCACCGCGCCGGGAACCAGTCCCATATCGGCAAATTTTTTGATTCCCCGCAGATTTTCGGAAACGTATACCAGTTCCCCTTTGCGCGATGCGGGGAGTTTATCCAGCGAAATAAGTTCCGGCGCACCGGCAGGGAATATTTCAGGCATGGCATCCGCCAGATAACGGCGCAGTCCGGCGCAATCTTCGCGTTCTTCGACAGCTTCGATAAGGGCGGTCATGCGGGAGGTTATCGGCTCTTTGATGACGTGTTCGATCTGACAAGCCGCTTCATCGGCGGCGGCGGCATCGACTTTGAGCAGATTGACGAAGAAACGGCGCAATGCCTGATGACGGCGGCGGATTATTGCCGCGCGGGCGGCACCGTCTTCTGTGAGCCGTACCGGGGTATGGGAACGGTAGGTGATAAGATTCCTTGCCGCCAGCGCCTGAAGTGCATTGGTGACTGAGGGCATGGAAACGCCGAGTTTGACGGCGATCTCTTTGGTGTGGGCGTGTTCGCCTTCTTCGATGATCTCTGAAATCGCTTCCAGATAATCTTCCAGACTGCTGGATATGGGCAGATTTTCTTTTGCCATAAAAGTCTATCCTGAAGTAAAAATTAAACAAAACTAATTTTCTTGGTTGTAATATACAATCACAAAATGTGTTTTGCAAGTATCAAGCTGAAAAATCGTGAAAAAGAGTGAAAAAACGTTGTCAATACACAATGTTTTACCGCTTAAATCATTACTTTATGTTGAAAAAATCTGAAAACGGAACTATATTATGGCAGAGACACGGTCAAAAAAGATATAGAAAGATATTGAAATGCAAAGACAAATGCTTAACGGTAAAATCCATACCGCGCGTATCACCCGCTGTGTGGTGGATTATGAAGGCAGTCTGGAAATTGATCCTGAATTGCTCAAAGAGGCAAATATTCTGCCCTATGAAAAAATACTTGTCGCCAACCGCAACACCGGTTCCCGTCTGGAAACCTACGCCATTCCCGGTAAAGCCGGTTCCCGCGACTTCTGTTTGAACGGTCCTGCCGCCAAACTCGGCAATGTCGGTGATGTCGTTACGATCATGGCGTTTGCTGTTGTCGATGAGAAAGATACTCTGCTCCACCATCCGACGGTCATCGTTCTGGACGAAAACAACAATATCGCCAGCCGTCACAACTGACAGACAGAAAAAATTACGGGTTCGCGGAGATGACCGGCGATCCCGTTTTTTTTATTTTTCCGGCGGCTGATTTTTTTCCGGTTCAGAGTTTTCCTGCCGCCTGGTCACAAGCAGCTTTCCTCTCTGGCGTTTCCAGTAGCTTTTGCCTTTATTGGGGCGGAAAAATGTCTTCGGAGTACCGTGTTTTGTTATCACCCCGAAGGTGTTGCTCTTTTCGTGGTAATACATTCTGTCGCCGTTGGGAGCGATTTTTATTTGCGTACCCTGCGGCGGCTCGATGAAGAAATTTTCAGAACCGACCTTGTATTCTCCGGCACTTTTATACTCCGGAAACTCCTTTTTGTGCTTGTTGTAATGGCGGTTGAGTGAATCGTAAGTCCATTCCCCGACACTGCGCATCGTGCCGGGCATATAGTGTTCACCTTCGGCTTTTTCAACTTCTTCAACGGTTATTGTTCCGGTCGTGCCGTCATCTTCGCCTTTCATTTGGCTGATTTTGGCTTCAGCATGGTCGGCGGCATAATTGAACGCAACGTAGCCGTTTATAAAACCGATTGCCATTATCAGCAGCAATCCGGCAACTTTAAGTTTTTTCATTTTGTTTCACCCCTGTTTTGATTTTTTCCGTACCACGGTTATTTCTGCGGAATCAGACTTATAAAGTTTTTCACCAGCAGACTGTTGTTGTTTTCGCTTTTTGCCGCCACCAGCTGGCGGAACATCGGGAACGGGGTTTTCTTCATGATAAGATTCTGCCTGTGACCGAAGAGTTCCGGAACAAAACCGATGCCCAATCCGGTGGAGATCATCTGGCATATTCCGGTGAATCCGATGATTTCCAGTTTGATTATCGGCATGGTTTGAGAATTTTCCATATAATAATCTTCCAGCTTCTTGTGTATGGATGGTATCTCTTCTTTCGGCGGAATTATCCAGTGTGCGTTTTTCAAATCCGCCGCAGTGAGAAATTCTTTTTTTGCCAGAGGATGTTTTGCAGTCATGCCGATCATCAGTTCAATGGGGCAGACTCTTTTTATTTCCAATCCGCCCTGGGTGCCGGAAGCATCCGGTTCAAGCATCATGAAACCGACATCCGCCTGACCCTGTTTCAAACACTCTCTGACCTGGGAGGAGCGCTGCATATCGCAGATACGCAGTTTTACATTCGGATAACGCTCCTGCATCTTCCGGCATACTTCACCGAGATTGAAATAGTCATAATAAAAATAACTTATCGCAATTGATAAGGTCCCGGCTTTGCCGCGCGCTATTTCCGCCGCATTCGTTTTGGCAAAATCAAGCGTTTCCGGGATATCTTTTATTCCGTTGCAGAAACTTTTTCCCGCATCAGTCAGGGTTATTTCCCAACGGTCTGAACGGTCAAACAGCTGGAACCCCAGAGAGGTTTCAAGTTTTTTTATCTCATTGCTCAGTGCCGCCTGCGATATCCCCAGCTGTGATGCGGCTCTTGCAAAGTGCAATTCTCTTGCCAATGCCAGAAAGTGGCGCAACTGTTTTATCGTATTCATACTCTTCTGTTTGATAACCTTTTGTAAATCATGTTTGCATCTATAATATATTGCAAGATATTAAAAATACAAGTATATTAGTCAGAGTCAACCGATAAAAGATTAAAAATATTTTTGTTTTTACCGATTGGGCCGGCAGTGTATAACACAATCTGTTTGCCGCATATATCCACCCCTTGATATATGGCAATGTGTGTTAGCTGTACATTCTCAGCACCCCATTGAGATCATCCTGCACCCCGGATATGTACGCACTGCCGCCCAATCCTTTTTTTTCAAGCATTACGGGGAATCTGCGCGCCCTGATGGATATTTTCAGTTATTGCCGCTTGCTTTCAGTGCCGCAGTAAGGGCGATTTCGAGGATTTGCAGAGTCCACTCCACATCGGCATCGGCGCGGTGAGCCATCATGTTATCCGCAGTGTCAAGCTGGAATATCGCCCGCAGACTCTGCAATTTATATGAAGGCAGTCCCGGATGGGTGTTTTTTACCAGCCGCAATGTATCCAGAGTTTTGCCTTTCCAGAGCGGCAGTCCGGTGCGGGCAAGGCTTTCCTGCAAAAATCCGAGATCGAACCGGGCATTGTGCGCCACCAGAGTCGATTTGTCGGCAAATTCAACGAACTCTCTGCCCACTCTTGAAAATCCCGGAGCGGATGCAACCATTTCATCGGTAATGTGATGCACGCAGACCAGACTTTGCGGTATCGGTCTGCCGGGATTGACAAAAGAGTTGTAACGGCTTATTGAACCGTCTCTGTCGATGCGGACAGCACCGATCTGGATTATCCGGTCATTGACCGGACTCATTCCGGTTGTTTCCACATCGAATACGGTAAACGGACCCAGTTCAAAGTATTTCATTTTTCGTAGCCGTCAGGGAATTTCAGATGCCATTTCCATGCGCTTTCGATGATATCGTGCGCCGATTCATGTCTGGGCTGCCAGTTGAGTTTTTTTCTTGCCAACTCACTGCATGCGATCAGGCGCGGGGGATCACCGGCGCGGCGGGGGGCAACTTCAAAATTGACCTTTTTGCCGGTGACTTCCTCGGCGGCGGAAATGATCTCTTTTACGGATAAACCGTTGCCGGTTCCAAGATTGTAACATCCGCTTTCCGGAGCATAAAGTGCTTTTTCGTGCGCCTGCGCCAAATCGAGGATATGGATATAGTCTCTGATACAGCTGCCGTCGGGAGTGTCGTAATCGTCGCCGAAAATCATCAGTTTATCCCGTTTGCCGCGAAGGGTTTGCAGGATTATCGGAATAAGGTGGCTTTCCGGACGGTGATCTTCTCCGTGGAGTTCCGAAGCTCCGGCGGCGTTGAAGTAACGCAGAGCCGCATATTTCAAGCCGTGTATCTGGCTGTACCAGTGCAGGACTTTTTCAAAACAGAGTTTGGATTCCCCGTAAGGATTGATCGGTTTCTGAGCAGTGCTTTCAGATATCGGCATCGTTTCCGGAATACCGAAGGTTGCTGCGGTACTGGAAAAGACAAACGCCTTCACTCCGGTTTCAACTGCGGCATCGGCGAGGTTGATCGCATTGCAGAGGTTGTTGCGGAAATATTTTGAAGGCACGTTCATTGATTCCCCGACCAGAGAAAAGGCGGCAAAGTGCATGACCGCATCAAATTCACCTTTACGGCAGATGTCGAAGATTTTTTCCCGGTCGGCAAGGTCGGCATGTACAAACTCCGCCCGCAGATCGACCGCATCGCGGTGTCCGGTGAAAAGTCCGTCAAGAACAGTTACTTCATAACCCAGATTCAGCATATACTCACTGCATATACTGCCGATATATCCGGCTCCGCCGGCGATAAGAATTTTTTTCATAGTAAGTGATCTTCCCCTGATTTTTACAGTGTAATGCTATAATATAATGCAATAAAGGTTCAAAATCAAACATAAAATATTCTTTCAAA
Source organism: Lentisphaerota bacterium (assembly GCA_015061615.1). GTDB lineage: Bacteria > Verrucomicrobiota > Lentisphaeria > Victivallales > Victivallaceae > UBA1784. Next base: position 51,750 of record SUWE01000011.1, on the reverse strand, counting down.
GGTTGATTTCACAACTTATATGAGCTATATTATATAAATGTATCTTTAACAACCTTCAACTAAAACAGGAGTATGTATCATGTCCGGACACAGTAAATGGGCGAATATCAAGCATAAAAAAGAAGCCGCTGATAAAGCGAAAGGCAAGATGTTCTCACGCGTCGGTAAAGAAATCATGGTCGCTGCCAAAAACGGCGGTGCCGATCCCAACAGCAACCCCGCGCTCCGTTCAGCTCTTGCCGCTGCCAAAGCGGTAAATATGCCCAACGCCAACATTGAACGCGCCATCAAAAAAGGTATCGGTGAACTCGGTGATGTCGTCTTTGAAGAAATCGTCTATGAAGGCTATGCCGCCGGCGGTGTCGCCGTTATCGTTGACTGCCTGACCGACAACCGCAACCGTTCCATCAGCGATGTCCGTATGGCTTTTGAACGCAACAACGGCAATATGGCAGGTTCCGGTGCTGTTGCCCGTCTTTTCAAACGCCAGGCGCACTTCGTCATTACCGGCGAATGGGCTGATGAGGAAAAACTTATGGATGTTGTCCTCGATGCCGGTGCCGATGATATCATCGTTGAAGACGGCGAAGCGGAAATCTGGGCTGATCCCGAATTCTTCCTGCCGCTGACCAATGCCCTCAACGAAAAAGGCATTCCCACCGATGTTGCCGAAGTCACCCGTAAACCGGAAATGACTGTCAACATTACCGATCCGAAAGTTGCTTCCCAGGTTCTCCGTCTGGTTGACCGCATGGAAGATATCGACGACGTCCAGCAGGTTACTGCCAACTATGTGATCGACGATTCCATTGCCGATCAGATCGAAGAGTGATTTGACGGAGTTTGCGAAAATGGACTGGGTGAAACGCAGTAAAGATTACACTTTCACAGACGGCAAAAGCGGTTTTTCCATCAACTTTGCCGGAATGAAGTTCGATTCAGCCGATATCGCCGCTCTTGCTCCGGCATGCGAAAAAGCGTGTGCCGGTATTGCTGATATCGAAGCGGGCAAAATCAAAAATCCCGATGAACAGCGCAAAGTAACCCACTTCACTGACCGGATGAGTTATCCGGAAAGTCCGGTTTTTGCCGCGGTGGAAGCATTTGCGGCAAAGACCATTGCCGAAGGCAGATTCGATGCGGTCGTCGTCAACGGTATCGGCGGTTCCGCTCTCGGCCCCCAGCTGATGCAGTTTGCCGTCAACGGTCCTTACTGGAACGAACTGCCCAAAAGCAAACGCAACGGTCTGAAAATCTATTTTCTCGACAACACTGACAGCTCCGGTTTTGCCGATCTGCTGGCAGTGATGGAGCCGGAAAAGACCATCCATCTGGTCATTTCCAAATCCGGCGGTACGCAGGAAACGAAAAACAACATGATCGCGATGGAAAAGTTCTACGCTTCACGCGGTCTTGATTTCGGTAAATACGCTGTCGCCGTAACGATGCTTGACAGCTCGCTTTACAAACACGCCAGAGAAAACAACTGGCTTGAGATCTTTGAAATGGCGGAATCCATCGGCGGACGTACCAGTGAAACTGCGATCGTCGGTCATCTGCCCGCAGCACTGACCGGGATCGACTTCGGCAGATTCCTTGCCGGTGCCTGTGATATGGATGCGTGGACGCGCGGCAAAGAGAACAATCCGGCACTTATGCTGGCGATGATGTGGTATCTTTCCGGCAACGGCAAAGGTGACCGCAATATGGTGATCGTGCCGTACAGCGACCGTCTGGTGCTGCTTTCACGCTATTTGCAGCAGCTGGTTATGGAAAGTCTGGGGAAAGAGCTTGACCTTGACGGCAAAACTGTCAATCAGGGACTCAACGTTTTCGGCAATAAAGGCGGAACCGATGCCCACGCCTTCATCCAGCAGCTCAATGACGGCAGAGATGATTTCTTTGCCACCTTTATTGAAGTTCTGCACGATGCGGCGAAACTTGAGATAAACGACGGTATCACGATGGGCGATTATCTGCACGGATTCTTTGAAGGTTTGAGTGCCGCTCTGCGCAGCAAGGGGCGCCAGACTATCACTATCCGCATTCCGCAGCTGACGGTTTATGAACTCGGTCAGATCATCGCGCTTTATGAACGTGCGGTGGCGCTTTACGCTGAATTTATCAATATCAACGCGTTCCACCAGCCCGGTGTTCAGGCTTACAAACTTGCGGCAAAAGATGTGCTTGCTCTTCGCGGAAAAGTTCTTGCCTCACTTGACGGCAAAAGCGGATTTTCCGGTTGCGGCTGCGCCTTTGCTGAAGCTGCCGGAGTTCCGGAAAAAGCAGTGGAAGTCGCCTCTATCCTCGATAAAGAAGCCCTCAACGACGGTGTTGTCACCCGTGCATTTGACGGCAAAACCTGGATTTATACTGTAAAGTGAATCTTCTGCTTCTTGAATCAAGTGATTTTATTGCGCCGGGTCGGGTGAAAATTTCCGACCGGCGTTTTTTACAGCTGCGCGATATTATCAAACTCGCGGACGGCAAAATTTTTCGTGCAGGTATCATCAACGGGAATACCGGCAACGCCACTGTCGCTGAATTTACCGGTGATTATGCGGTTCTGGATGTGGAACTTACTGCTCCGCCTCCGCCGCCGGTTCCGATAACGCTTGTCTGTGCCCTGCCGCGTCCGCAGACCTTCGGCAAGGTGCTTCACGGAGCGATCACCATGGGGGTGAAAAAGTTGTGGTTCATCCACTCACGCAAGGTGGAAAAAAGCTACTGGCACTCCTCTGCATTGCGCGACGATGCCGTGGATAAGGAAATACGTCTGGCGCTTGAACAGTGCGGCGATACGGTTTATCCGGAAATAATTTACCGCAACCGCTTCAAACCTTTTGCCGAAGATGAACTGCCGGAATTGATCGCCGGCGCGCAGTGCGCATTGTTCGGTCATCCCCGTTCGGAAAAGCGTCCGGAGGAGTTTGCCGGAAAAAATACCGTTCTGCTCATCGGTCCGGAAGGCGGCTTTTCTGATTACGAAGTACAGCTGCTTTCAGAGGCGGGCGCAACTGCGGTCACTCTCGGTCAGCGGGTATTGCGCACAGAGTTTGCTGTTTCCGCTCTGCTTGCCAAACTCTCTCTGTAAAGTTTATCGACATTTGAACAGCGTTCAAAGGCATCGGCAAGGAAGTTTCTGATATCCGTTTCCGGTTGATGTATGCCGTGAGCAGGGTTGTAAAACGGCGTATGTTTCATGGAAAGTTCAAAACTCAGCGGCAGACCGGTCAACGCTGATTCTGCGAGGATCTTTGCCAGTTTTTCCCAGTTTACCGTTCCGTAGAATGGCGGCTGATGGCGGTCGAGAGTTCCGTCGTTGTCGTTGAGGTGCAGAACTTTCAGACGGTGTTTCCATTGATCGAGATATTCCGTGCCGCGGCAGAAACCGTAGTTGCCGTGTCCGGAGTCGTAGGTGATGCCGAGCCGCTCTGCAGGATAGTTATTCATCAGTTCTTCAATGACTTCAAATGCCTCATTGGGCATATTTTCGATGGCAATGGCGCAGTTGTATTTTTCCAGATAAGGCATAAGTTCATCAAGAGTCCGGCGTACTTGCGCCACAAAAGCGGGGATTTTTTTGAAATATTCTTCCGTTACTCCGTAAACATGACGGTAGGTCGGAACATGCAGAGCAAGGGCGCCGGTGCCTTCCAGTTCCGCAAACATTTCAATGCGGTTGAGAATAAGTTCCATACCCGCTTTTCTGCGGTATTCTTCAAGAGAAAAATAACACTTTTCCTGTCCGACCGAAGCGTGGATATCCTGCAAGGTCAGACCGTACTTTTTTATGACATTTTTATAATAAGCTGTCTCACTTTTGCTGTAAATGAAATCACTGTTCCACTGGTGGCACCAGTGCAGATGGGTAAATCCTGATTCAGCAATAAGTTTGAGGTAATATTCCGGTTCGTGTGAATCGCTTAAAAAATCGGTGTTTATACCAATATTCATGATAACTTTTTTCCTTTTATTACGGATAAAACTTCTTTATTGCGGGGAACGGGAATACCATATTCTGCCGCTTTGGTACAGATCGTTCCGGCAAAGGCATCAACTTCGGTAACACGATTATTCTGAATATCTTGAAGCATCGAAGTTTTGACATTGCCCGGCATGGATAAGATAATATCCATTGCATATTTGAGCATCGTTTCCGTGCCGCGGATATTTTCCGCCTCAGCCACTGCAAGTGCTTCGATCATCAATTCTTTGCAGAAATCAAGCATCGATTCTGATTTCTGAACTGTCCCGTAATCGGCATTGAATACCGCCTGAGTCTGGTTTATGCCGATATTCAGCACAAATTTTTTCCACACTGCATGAGCCATATCTTCCGGGATATCGACATTTATTCCGGCATTTTTGAGAAGAGTTTCAATATTGCGGAGGTGCGGGATATTTCCGCCGATGCAGAATGTTCCACAGCCGTCATGAGTGATGCGGTTGCCGTCGCGGACACTGGCGTGACCGACGAAAAATCCTTCGGCAACTTCGTTTTCCGGGAAAGAGTTCTTTATCACTTCCGCCGCTGTGATGCCGTTGAGAAAGGGGAGAAAAACGGTGTGTCTGCCGGAAAAAGGGGTAATAACTTCAAGTGCCCGGGGAAGCGAAGTGGTTTTGGTGGCGGCGATTATCAGATCCGCTTCAGGAAAATCATCTGCCGGGGATATGAAGGTGAGGGGGAGTTTTTCCCCGTTGAAAAAAATTCCGTCCCGCCGGTAACGTTCAACGCGGCAGGCATCGGCGGCGGCGGCAAAATTTATTCCCGGCAGACGGCAGAGTTTTTCTGCAAGCAGAACTCCGACAGCGCCTGCGCCGAGCAAAATGATATTTTTCATAGAAATCCTCCGTGGGATATAAAATAGCTTGCAATGAGCAATAATGCAAGTGCGGCAGGGATTTTCCCTTGAATAAATCTGTCGCGTATGCTATATTATCCCCGCAGAAAATCATTTCAGGGAGTTATTATGAAACATTTATTTATCGGACTTGATTTCGGTTCCGACAGTGTGAGAGCGCTGTTGACCGATGAGTGCGGCAATCAGCTTGCCGATTGTGTGCATAACTATACCCGCTGGGGCAAAGGTCTTTACTGCGATGCGGCAAAAGGACAGTTCCGTCAGCATCCGGCGGATTATCTTGAAGGTATGGAAAAGGTCATTGCCGGTGTCCTTGAAGGGCAGGAGCGTTCACTGGTCGCCGGTATAGCTCTCGATACCACCGGTTCCACACCATGTGCCGTTGACCGGAACGGTACGCCGCTTGCACTGCTGCCGGAGTTTGCCGATGACCCCGATGCGATGTTCGTTCTCTGGAAAGACCATACGGCACTGGAGGAGGAAAAACGCATCAACGAAGTTGCCGCTTCATGGAGCGGCGGCGATTACCGCCGTTACGAAGGCGGTATCTACTCCTGCGAATGGTTTTGGAGCAAATATCTGCATGTCTTGCGCAGCAGTCAGGCGGTGAGAAATGCCGCATTCAGTTTCGTTGAGCATTGCGACTGGATAACCGGAGTTCTCTGCGGCAACACCGACCCGTTGACGATGATGCGCAACCGCTGCGCCGCAGGTCACAAAGCGATGTGGCACAAGGATTGGGGAGGTTTGCCGCCGGAAGAATTTTTCTGCACCATTGACCCGCTTCTTGCACACCGCAGGGAAAATCTTTATACTGAAACCTTTACCGTCGATGTTCCGCGCGGCACGATCGCGCCCGGGTACGCTGAAAAATTCGGGATACCTTCATCCGCAATCATCGGCGGCTGTGCGCTTGATTGTCACATGGGCGCCATCGGTGCGGGGATCGTTCCCGGAGTGATGGTGAAAGTTATGGGAACATCCACCTGCGATATTCTGGTGGAAAAAGCTCTTGACCGTGCCATTCCCGGGATCTGCGGTCAGGTGGACGGTTCCGTTCTGCCGGGAATGAGCGGACTTGAGGCGGGACAATCCGCCTTCGGTGACGTTTATGCGTGGTTTAAGCGTTTTCTTTCATATTCAGGGGAGGTTTCTCTGGAAAAACTTGAAGCCGAAGCCGCCGCTGTTCCTCCGGGAGCCGCCGGAGTTACTGCCCTTGACTGGTTCAACGGCAGGCGCACACCTTATGCCGACCCGTTTGTGACGGGAGCTGTTGCCGGATTGAATCTCGGAACGACTCCGGCAATGGTCTACCGCGCATTGATCGAAGCGACGCTTTTCGGTTCCAAGGCGATTCTGGAACATTATATCGATCAAAAACTTGAAATCAATTCTGTTACCGCCGTCGGCGGCATAAGCAGCAAGTCTCCGTTCATCATGCAGATGTGTGCGGATATTCTGGGTGTTCCCATCAAAGTTGCCGCCTGCACTCAGGCGTGTGCGCTGGGGGCGGCGATGGCGGCGGCGGTCTCCGCCGGAGTTTATGCTTCACTGGAAGAAGCGGGCAGGGCGATGGGCGCAGGTTTCAGCAGAATTTATGAACCGCGCAAAGAGTTTACTGAAATGTACGAAAAAATTTATCTCCGTTATGTTGAACTGGGTAAAAGTATTGAAATGCGTTGAAAAATGATTGTTTACGATTCACATATCCACATGAGTTCCAGACACCCGGCTTCGCCGGAGGATTTTCTGAAAAAAAGTTCCGCTGCCGGAATCAGCGGCGGATTGATTTTGAGTATCCCCCCTGTTGGCAATCCCGATGCTTACGGCGTGGATATCCCGGCGTTTGAACGCATGGAAAAGGTGCGGGATTTCTGCAAAGCGTGCGGTCCGGAGTTTTTTCCCTGTTTCTGGATAGATGTCCTTGAAAAAGATGCAGTTGAGCAGGTTAAACTGGCAAAGGAAACGGGGATGCGGGCATTGAAAATCATCTGTTCCCGTCACGCGCCGTCGGCGTGCATTCCGGTTTGCCGTGAGGCGGTGAAATATGATTTGCCGGTACTTTTCCACTCCGGAATATTGTGGGACGGGGTCGATTCAGGCAACTATAACCGTCCCTGTGATTTCGAGTGCATGACCGAAGTTCCCGGTTTGACCTTTGCGCTTGCCCATATCTCCTGGCCGTGGACGGATGAGTGTATCGCGTTTTACGGAAAAATGCTTCACGCCAACAGCGCGCATAAACGCAATATCCGGCTGTTTATTGACGATGCCCCCGGAACTCCGGATATTTACCGGAGAAATGTTTTCCGCAATTTTGCCCTTCTGGGTTATGACTTGAGTGAAACCCTGCTTTTCGGTGTTGATACCAATGTGAGCAATTACAATACGGAGTGGGTGGAGTATACCCTCAACTTTGACCGTGAACTTTTTGCGTCGCTGAATGACGAATTTCAGAACTTTGACGGTTATCTGGCGAAGGCGGTTTTTGAAAAACAGAATAAGCCGCGTCCTGACCTCAACGACTGGTTCACCAATTCGACTTCGCGCAATCTGCTCCGTTTTCTCGGCGAAATCAGGTGATCTTTCCCAATCCCGTTTTTCAGGCGGAAACAACGTATCTCCGGAGTGTTGTTTCCCCTTTGTTTTCTCCCGGAAAATCTTTGTTTTTCTCAGAAATGCGGGAAAAATTGTAAAAAAATCTGTTTTTGATTTGAAAAAAAGTGATAGCGGCTGTATACTATATGGTTAATAATGTATTTATCATCAATCAAAAAACAGAGGTTACTATCTATGGCACAGGAAAATGCTTCGGTATCCGGTACTTTTGAGTACGTTCCGGGTACGACTTTGACTCTGACCTTATGGAATCAGGATGGTACGATCTATATCCCCGTTGACGGCGAACAGGTCGCGCTTACCGGTTACGATTACAACAAATACTGTCCTTACATTTCCAAGGAAAACAAGACTCATTCTGTCACCGGCTGTACCAATACATCTCACTCCCAGATCCTTTACTACTGGATGCAGCGCGGTTACGAGTTCGATCTGACTGTCACCTCCAGCGACTATTACTACCTTGCATCCGAAGCAAAAGACGGACAGGAAAGTCCCAAACACTATGTCAGCGATTCTCCCGCCCTCGGTGAAGGTTCCCGTTCATCCATCAATTCCATTTTGAGAACTGCTGATTTGGAAAGCGGTAACTTCATCGCCGCGTTGAACTACTATTGCGGTGTCAAAAACAATTCTGAATACGGTTCATCTACCGGTACTCTGGGCTATTGGGGAACTTTTACCGACGGCACCAACGCCAACGCTTTCAAGGCGGCAGGATTCGACAGCTACTTTTCCGTCACTGCTCTGCGCGTTGTCAAAGAGCTGGAGTGGGAGGTCATTCCCGAAGAAAGCAGCCGTCTTTTCAACGAAAACGGTCTGAATGACACCGGCTGGTCAGTCGTCCGCGAAAACCTTGATTACGGCGAAGTTGTCGAAGTCACCATCCCCGGACACTCCGTTTACATTGACGGATACCGCTTCAATGAGGAAACTCAGTCGTATGAGTACCACGTGAACTACGGCTGGGGAACTGAGGCTGAACAGTATACCAAATGGTACAGTGTCGATGAGTTTGTTTATGACAACGAAATTTGGATGCTCACTCTTGACCTTTCGCCGGATATCAAAGTCGTTGTTTCCAATGACCGCGGCGATTACTACGGCGGTTCATTTATCCGCGGACTTGAGCGTATCAACAATATCCAGAACGAAAAATCGACCACCTTTACCTTTGCCAATGAGCTTGACGGCAAGACGATCACACTCTCTTCCACTGCGGAAATAACCTCTGAAGTCGATGTCGAGTTCCGCAACTTCAACGTCAATCTTTTTACCACCAAAGGTACGCTTTTTGCTTCCGATGATGCGATGAGCTTTGAAATGTTTGACGGCAGTATCGTTGTCAACTCCTCCTCCGCATCCGCTGCAGTTTACGAAAAGAGCGGTGAAAAACTCACCATCAACATGAACAGCAGCTGGATCTACTCCGGATATCTGCGCAACGGTCAGGAGCTTCTGCTCAGTGAACTTGATCTTGACTCCGGTTACAATGTCTCTGTTATTTCCGATGATGTGCTTGAATCGATCCGCGGTTACGCGGTGCGCAGCGGCCGCGGCAGTGACACGATCACCCTTTCCAACAACTCCGCCATCTTCGGTATGATCGACCTCGGTGGCGGCAGAAACACCATCACCATCGAAAACGGTTCACTGCTTTACGGCGGATTCGCCGACGGAACAAAGGGGTCACTCACTGTCAATATGGTTATCAACAGCGGCAGTAACGGCGCTATGATCGTGGTGGATGACAGTCACTCTTTTTCCAACTTCTACCGGCTCACCGGCGGAACGGTCAATGTTGAAGTCTGTGCCGGTGTCGCCGCGACCGATTATATCCTTGTTGACGGATACTCCGCAACTGATATCATGAATATGACCGTCAATCTGCTGATCGACGGTGAAACTTACACCCTTGATTACGACAACCGCACTGCGGGCGATTACACGCTGGTCTTCGATGGTGCCAATCTGGTGCTGCGTGCCGGTAAAAGTATCCCCGGAGTCGATCCGGTGCGTATCTTCCAGGGCGGAAACGTTGTTTCCGGCGGCAGGATCATGGAAAATCAGACCGTTTCCGGCGGCAGGGAAATGTATGTTTCCCGCAATGGTGTCGTCAATGATACTACTGTTGACGGAACCGGTTCTATTGCCGTGCTTTCCGGCGGTATTGCCAAAAAAACTTACGTTGCCGCAGGCGGGTACATGCACGCTGACGGCGAGGCGGTCATCCGCGGGGTGGAACTTGCCGCAGGGGCGGTGTTCAACGGATTTGTCAACAACAGTACCGCTTCAAGTTTCGATGATAAAGTAGTTTTCGGTGAAGTCGATGTTACAGGCAACGGAGCTTACCTTTACGAAGGTCAGAGCATTGAGAAACTCAACCTTGTGAACAATATCGTTGCTGTTGCGGGAACGGTTTCCAACATTGCCAACTCCGGCGGTCATGTTGTCATCAACTCCGGCGGCAGAGTCGGCAGTATCGACAATGTAAACGGCGCGGTCAATATTTACGACGGCGGTGTTCTTAACGGAATGATCGCAGAAGGCTCCAACACCCTTGCTGTTCTTTCCGGCGGAACCGCTGCCAATATCATTCTGGAAGGCAATTACCACCTTGAAGAAGGTGCGGTCATTTCCGGAACTCATGAACTCCACGGAAAAATGTATGTTTCCGGAGCGGTCAACGCCCGCGGCGCCTATATTATCCTTAATATGGAAGGTGCAAAAGTCACCGACGGCGCCATTATCGACAATCTTGACAACCTCAATGCGTTTATGTATACCATAACCGTTGACGGTGAACTTGATTGCGGAACATATATCCTTGCCGACAACGCTTCCAACTTCTCAGGCGGTGTCGCTATGGAAGATGTCAACGGCAAAGAACTCGGCGGTCTCCGTCTCGGTGACAATGTTGTAGTTTACAACGGTAATACTTACTCTCTGGAACGCATCGACGATTCACTCTGTCTTACCGTCGGTCTGGTCACTGCTCCGCCGCTTGAAGGTGACATGGTCACTGTGTTCAAGGATGGCAAAGCGGTCAAATCCGCCGCCGTGCTTACCGGTGAAGAGATCGGAAATATGGGCGGAAATAACCTTATGCACGTTTCTTCCGGCGGTTTTGTCAATCTGACGGCACTGAATTTCATCGGCAGAATGGAAGTTTACTCCGGCGGCAGCGCTCTTGCCACCACCATCGGTGCCGGTTCAGCGATCGTTCTTTCCGGCGGTGTGATGAATGATACCGTGGTCGGTCAGAATGGTTCAATGTGTGTTATCGGCGGTCAAGCCAATGATATTGAACTTATTTCCGGCGCAGCTTACCTCACTGTCAATAACAGCGGTACAGCTGTTGATGTCAGAGCCCGGGGGGTGTTTACCAAAATTGAGGTTTACGATTACGGTGTGGTCAGCAATCTTCAGCTTACTTCAGTGGCATCCTGTGCCGTTTCCAATGGTGAGATTATCGGGGCTGAGGTCAGCGCTGCGGCGAAAATGTATATCGGCAAAGATGCGTATGTGGAAGATCTCAAGGTCAAAGCATTGGGTTCAGCAGTCGTATCTGCCGGAGCAACCGTTGCCAATATGAACGTCGCCAGCGGCGGTTTTATGGAGGTTACCGTTGACCGGAACACCAGAGTCACCGGCACAAATCAGTTCGGTTCGATGAATATCAAAAACGGTGTTGTTCAAGGCGGCAGATATGCCAACGGAACAATGACCATACTCGAAGGTACTGCCAATAAAGTCGCCGTTGACAGCAAAGGACTTATGCTTCTGCATTCCGGCGCGGAAGGTGTCGGACTCCATGTCGGCAATGGCGGAACGGTCCGTCTTTTTGAAGGTGCCGAAGCGACTGATACCACTGTCTGGTCGGGCAGTCTGCTTGAAATCAGAAGCGGCGCGGTACACTCCGGAACTCTCAATATCTACAAAGGCGGAAAAGTGGAGGTCGAAAAAGGCGGAGAGATCAACATATCCATCATCGGCAGAAATTTTGCGGATGATGCCGTTATTTCCGATATTTCCGCAGTGAGCGGTGCGCCGACTTATACGGTCACGGTGCTTGCAACTCAGTCCGCCGGAAGCTATGTGCTGGCGGAAGGCGCGGAAAACTTCACCGGTTCCTTCACTGTCGGCGACGGCAATAAGAGTTACGGAAACCTCACCGTCAACGGCAAAACGGTCACTTACGATGGAGTCCGTTATGCGCTGGTTGAACAGGATGGCACACTCTCTCTCAACATTTCCGGCAATACGCAGACGGTCGCAAGCGACCTCGATGCCAACGGTTTGAGCGATATCATTCTCCGTCACAAAGCCGGATTTGCCGGTTCATGGCAGACCACCGGCGGCAGTGATGTCATTCAATGGAACGATCTGGATAAACTCAGCAATGATGCGGTCCTGCTCGGTACCGGCAATGTTTCCAACAGTGCCGCTGACGGTCAGGATATATTCTTCGTTGAAAACAGAACCGTTTACGCATGGAATATCGTCGATGGAAAAATCACCGGCAAAGAGACCGTCTGGGAGATCGACTCCGAAAAGATGAATGTTCTTGGTCTGAGTGACTTCAACGGCGACGGCAAAACCGACTTGCTCCTGCGTTCAGATTACGGCACGATCGGCTGTTACATGACCGACGGCAGCGGCTGGAACGAGTTTGACAGTGTCGGCAAAGAGTGGAAAATTTCCGCTGTCGGCGACTTCAACGGCGACGGTATCGACGATATCGTGCTTGAACACTCCGCCGGATTCGCCGGAGTATGGCTCACTCAGGAAGACGGCAGTGTCAAATGGGCAAGTCTCGATACCCTTAAAGACGGTGTTGAAATCATCGGTGCCGGCGACTTCAACGGCGACGGAACTGACGATGTCCTTCTGCGCAAGGGCAGCTGGGTCGGTGCGTGGCTGGTCGAAGACGGCAGAGTGGATGACTTCATGGGCATCTACAACAACCGCAGTGAGGTCGAACAGGTCGGCGACTTTGACGGCGACGGTATCGACGATCTGCGTGTCCGCAATGCCGCCGGTGATATCGGCGTGCTTTATGTGCGCGGAGCTGATTCAACTGAATGGCAGTATTTCCAGAGTGTCGGTGACGAATGGGATACCAAATATTCGGTTCTGGCATAAAGTAAACAGCTTTAACGGGGTGGAAAAGATATTCCACCCTGCATTTTGAGTTTTTTGCAGGCAAAATTTGAAAAATGCAGTAGTTTGTGCTATTGTATATAGGTTTGTTAGAGTAATAAAACGGGATATGTCGGATATAAGCGGTTTTACCGCATCCCGTGAGATATAAAACAGGGAGAAACATTGATGTTTGGTCAGATTATGAACAGTACGCTGTCTGCGCCGGAAATTACGGTCGAACAGGTTGTGGATTTTGATTTAGGCGGAGCTTTGCCGCTTGGCACCGTTTCTGTAAGCGATTCTGTTATCTGCGGAAATGGTACGGAAAAAGCCGGGAACAGCAGTGTGCTTTCTGTAACCGCAGATGTTTCTTCCGGTTATGCGGCATCCGACAGTGCGCTGACCGGAACAGTTTCCCTTGATGATACTCTTGATGCTGCTTCTGACCGCAGCGTTGAGGCAGCTGCCTATTATCCTTCCTACCCCGATTATCCCACCTGGGGGGAACACCACAATGTTTATGCCGGTGATGTTTACGACGATATCGAACTGACTTACAACGCCCGCATGACCGTCCACTCCGGCGGTACAGCCGCGCTGATCTATATCAATGAAGGTTCTCTGATGACCGTCAAGTCCGGCGGTTACGCTTACGGAGTGATGATTTCCAGCGGCGGCGGACTCATCCTTTCCAGCGGTGCGGTCGCTGAGGAAGTTTACTGGATCCCCTTTGAAGGTTATCTGGAAGTCGCCGAAGGTGCCAAAATCACCTACAACAATGATATCACCGGAGTCTATTACGGCAGCGGTACCAAACTCCTTTCCCGCGGCAATACGATCAGCAACAAAAGCATGACCGACATCATGTATGTCGGTAACGGCGGTACTGCTTCAAACAACACCATCGACGGCGGCGGTATAATGTATGTTATCGGCGGAACAGCTGCCAATACCCTTATCGACAAGGGAAAAATGGATATTGCCGGCGGTGTTGCGCAGGGAACGCTCAACTCCAAAGGACAGCTTATCCTCAATGACGGCACTCTTTCCGAAACCGTCAACAATGCGACGCTCAATATTTACGGCGGTTCTGCCGATATGATCACCAATGAAGAAGGCAGAATGAATGTCTACGGCGGAGAGGTGACCAATGTGGATGTTACTTCTTATGGTGTACTTACCCTTCACTCCGGTGCCAATGTTTCCGGAATCAATGCGAATTACGGCAGTGTTCATGTTTCATCCGGCGGTAATGCGGTCAGCACTGCCCTGACTGAATGGGGCATTATGACTGTCGCATCCGGCGGTTATGCCAATGTCGTCAATGTTGATGCTCACGGCTCACTTACCATCGCTGAAGACGGTGAAAGTATGAATGTGAGAGTTTCCGCTTACGGAACTGCGACTGTCCGGGGCAGCGCCAACGGCAACAACGTCAGTTCCCGCGGAACTTTGAATGTCTACGGCGTCGCCGGAGCCAACCGTCTCATGGGCGGTACGATGAATGTCAATGCCGGAGCATCTGCAATAACAAACTATGTTTCATCCGGCGGCAGACTTAATGTCAATGGCGGTTCCGCTTTTAATACCACTGTTTCCCGCGGCGGAACTGTCAGTGCGACCAACGCTTATGTCAGCGGTATTTCTGCAACCTCATCCGGAGCAAGGATCACTGTCAACGGCGGCTCGACATGTAACGTCACGCTCACCTCAAGCGGTGTTTCGATGCAGGTTGCCGGAGCAGCGTATCTTTCCGGCGGAACCGTTCTTTCCAGCGCGACCGTCAATATCAACGGCAGTGCGACAGTTTCCGCGTGGGATGTCGGTGTGAAAGGAATCATGAGTGCCGGCGGCGGAGCTTATCTGCGTGATATCGACGTTGCCGCCGAAGGTAAACTCACTGTTACCAACGGTATGGTAAACAGCATGAATGTCGGTTCCAGGGCATCTGTTGTTATTGATAAAGGGGCGACTGTTACCAATGCGATCGTCAGTTCAGGCGGTTCAATGGTCATCAACGGAACGAACCTCAACGGTCTGGTTGTTCACTCCGGCGCGGTCGTTTCTGCCGGAGCCGGAGCGCACTTCCAGTTCGATCTCCGCAATGTTGCACCGGGTCAGTTCATGGTTGTCGGTCTGGACAGGATCCAGGGGGCGCCGACCTATTCCATCACGGTTTCTGACAATCAGACCGCAGGAAACTACTACCTTGCCGTTTCCAGCGACCTTTCCGGAATGTCGATTTCCATGACTATCGGCGACGGCAGTGTCAATTACGGAACGCTGACGATGAACGGCAGCGAGCTTTACTACCGCGACAAGATCTACTCACTGGAATACTCCTTCGGTGATTCGCTCCGTCTGGTGGTCGATAACTACATTTCAACTTCTGAAACCGGCAGCAGTGATATCGACGGCAATCATCTTGCGGATATCATCCTTGTTCACAGTGCCGGATTTGCCGGAGCATGGCTTGCCACCGGCGATGATAAGCCGCTCAAGAAGTGGGGAAATCTTTCCAATGTCAAAGATGGAGTATCCATCCTCGGCACCGGTAATGTCTATGCTTCCGACGATAACGGTCAGGATCTCTTCTACACCGACGGCAAATCTGTCGGCGCGTGGACGGTCGTCGACGGCAAAGTTACCGGATATAAAACGATCGCGAGCTTCGGCAGCACTACCGAAATCCTCGGACTGGGTGATTTTGACGGCGATAACGTTACCGATATCCTGCTCCGCTCCACCAACGGTGCGGTCGGCTGTTACTTCGGCAACGGCGAAGGCTGGAATTACTTCAACAGTCTCGGTGATGAGTGGCAGATCGCCGCTGTTGGCGACCTCAACGGCGACGGCAGAGATGACCTCGTGTTGCGCAACGATGCCGGTTATGCCGGAACCTGGCTCACTCAGGAAGACGGCAAGATGAAATGGGCAAACCTCGATACCCTTTCTGATGATACTGAGATCCTCGGAACCGGTGACTTCAACGGTGACGGTGTCGATGATGTTCTGCTCAGAAAAGGCAACTGGGTCGGTGCATGGCTCGTTGAAGACGGTTCGATAACCGAAGCCATCGGTATCGACTCCAACTTGAAACACACGGTTGAGCAGATCGCCGACTTTGACGGTGACGGCATTGATGACCTGCGTATCCGTTCTGATTACGGCGATCTGGGTGTTATCTATGTTAAAGGAGAAGATTCTACCAAGTGGCAGTACTGGGGCAGTGTCGGTGACGAGTGGACGACCGGATTTTCCGCGTTGGCATGACGGCATAACATTAAAAATTTATCAAGCCCGTACAACGATTGTGCGGGCTTTTTAATTGAGGGCAATAGAAATGATTATAGCAGTAAGCAGTGAGTTCGGCGATGATATCCGCAAATTTGTCTATTTCCGCATTGAAGGCGGCAAAATCCTTGAGCGTGAACAGGTCAATGCGGTCGATGGACCGCTCGATCAGCTTGCGGCACAGTTGAACTCTCTTAAAGTTGATCTGCTTATCACCGGAAAAATTTCCGATACGGTGGAAACAGCGCTTTTTGAAGCGGGGATCAATCTCATATCCGGCATCCGCGGTGAATCGGACAAGATACTTTCCCTGTATTTGAGCGGTGATTTGCAATTTTAAGCTGAATGGAACAGAAGATGGATTTTGAAAAAATCAGAAAATTTCTCAATGAAGAAGATAAATTCTGCCGTTTTTGCGGTATCGAATTGACCGTTGTCGGCGATGGTTATGCCGAGGCGGTTCTGCATGTCGATCAGGATAAGCTCAATGCCCGCGGCGTAGTGCAGGGCGGGGCAATAATGACTCTTGCCGATTTTGCCTTTGCCGGAGCGGTCAACGGTTCCGGGGTGAATGGCGTTTCATTGAATTGTACGACCAATTTTATCCGTCCGGGGATCGGTGATGAGCTTAAAGCGGTTTGCCGCAAGGTCAGTCAGGGGCGGAAAACCGCAGTTTATTCAGTGGAAGTTTTCAATGGCGACGGCAAACTTGCCGCGACGATGAGTATTACCGGTTTTGTTATTGATGAGCCAATTTCAAAAGTCCTCAAAAATTCTTAAAATTCATCGCTGCGATCTTAAAGCGGGGCGTTTTCGGTGGTTATCTATTCAATAGCCACGCTCAAACACCAGCTTTAATCTCATCAACGCTGATTTTTTAATCTCTTTTTGAATTACTTTTGAAATTGACTCTGATGATAAACCAATTACAGAGTATGTGTGATAAGTTATGAAAGAAAAACGGAGTTTTGCAGTAAGCGGTATGCGCTGTGCCGGTTGCGCCGCAGCGTTGGAACGGGCGATCAAAGCATTGCCTCAGGTGGAGGAGGTTTACGTCAACTTTGCATCCGGCAGATTGAGTTTCCTTTCTCCGGCAGGGATGCCGGATGATGCGACAGTTCTGGCAGCGATAGATGATCTTGGATTCAAAGGTTCTTTGCCGCCAAAGGCGTTGACCCCGGAAAAAGAGCCGGATTTGACCACGGATTTCCGGGACTTTTTTATCGCGCTCGGTTTTACGGTACTGCTGCTGGTTGCCTGTTTCGGGAAAATCCCTGCCGAATTCAAATGGAACTGGGTGGTGCAGGTCATATTGCTTATTCCGGTACTGCTTGCCGGGAGGAACTTTTTTATCCGGGGTATTCCGGGGCTTATCCGGCTGACTCCGAATATGGATTCTCTCATCTCCTGCGGCGCTCTGGCGGGGATAATTTACAGTGTGATACTGGTGGCGGCAAATCCCGGCGGACACCTCTATTTCGATACTGCGGCGATGATCATTACCCTGATCATGCTGGGTAAAACGCTGGAACTCCGTTCCCGGCGCTCGGCTTCGGCGGCGATTCGTCAACTGCTGGAATTGACTCCGCCTGAGGCGCATTTGCTCCGGAACGGTGTTGAGTGTGATGTACCGGTAAGTGAACTGCTTGCCGGAGATATGGTACGGGTGAAGCCGGGGGAGAAAATTCCGGCAGATGCAGTGGTGAGAAGCGGGGAAAGTTTTGTCAATGAGTCCATGCTTACGGGGGAATCAGTTCCGGTGAGCAAAGCTCCCGGCGATCAGATCACCGGCGGCACGGTAAATGTGGATGGTTCAATGGATGTGGAGATCACCTCCACGGGAGAAGCAAGTGTGCTGGGCAGGATAGTGGCATTGATCAGTGAAGCTCAGAACTCCCGTCCTCCGGCGGCGAAACTTGCGGATAAAGTTTCCGGTTTTTTTGTCTGGTTCATATTTGGAGCAGCGATTTTGACTGCGGTATTGTGGATGATTTTCGGAACGGGCGCTCAGGCGTTGCACTTTTCCCTTTCAGTTCTGGTGGTTGCCTGTCCCTGCGCTCTGGGACTGGCAGTTCCCATAGCTTTGATAAGCGGTATCGGCAGAGGAGCCGCCGATGGGATTTTGATCAAAAACGGCGCGGCACTGGAAACGGCGGCAAAGATCCGACAGCTCATTTTCGATAAAACCGGCACGCTTACCGCCGGAGTTCCGGAGGTGAAAAAGGTCGTTGCCGCCGGATGTTGTGAAGAGGATGAGTTCATCCGGTGTGCGGCGGCAGTTGAAAGATTTTCCGAACATCCTCTGGCAAATGCGGTGATTGCCGAATGCCGGAAAAGAAAGTTGGATTTTGAAGAGGAAATCAAGGGGTTTTCTGCAATTCCCGGCAGAGGGGTGCGGGGAGAAATCAACGGAAAAGTGTGGCTTTTCGGCAACCGTCAGCTTATGGAGGATAATCTGGTGATGCTGAAAGAGGATTTGGATGTGCCTGCCGGTGCGACCTTGATCTACGGGGCGGCAGATGGAGTTTTTGCCGGAGTTATCGCCGCCGGAGACCGGTTGCGGGATGAGGCGGCAGAGGCGGTGAGGGCATTGAAAAAAATGGGCATAAAGTGCTTTATGCTTACCGGTGATAATCAACCGGCGGCAGAAGCTGTTGCCAAAGTGCTGGATTTGGATGGTTTTTACGCCGGACTTCTGCCTCAGGAAAAGGTCCAAAAGCTGAAAAATATCCGTGCAGATGGCGTTTTGACCGGCATGGTCGGTGACGGGATCAATGATGCACCGGTGCTTGCCGCCAGTGATTTGGGGGTTGCCATCGGTTCGGGCAGTGATATTGCTCTGGAAAGTGCCGACGTGGTGCTTTTAAGTTCAAATCTGCAGGAAGTGGTAAAGATGATAAAACTCAGCCGGATGACCTTCCGGGTGATCCGTCAGAATCTTTTCTGGGCGTTTTTCTACAATATATGCGGAATCCCGCTGGCGGCAGGCGGCTTGGCGGTGCTTTGCAATTTGATGCTCAATCCCGCATTCTGCGCCGGAGCAATGGCGGCAAGTTCCCTTACCGTGGTGCTTAATGCTCTTCGGCTGCGCCGGGTGAAACTGCAGTAGCGATTTGAAACCGGGTCAACTGCGGAAATATTTCTCTTCGACCCGGCGGAGCAATCCGATCTCTGCCATGATCAGCAATCCGTCTCCCGCCTGGATCATGGTATCGCCCCGGGGCGGTATGAAGGTGTTGTTCCGCCGTATCATTGTTACAAGTACGCCTTGCGGCAGAGCGATCTGGGCGAGAGTTTTTCCCGCAAAAGGATGATTTTCGCCGATATGGTACTCCTGCATCTCCTGATTGGCAGAGTTATGGGTCACTTCCAGTTCCAGCGGGGCAGGGGCGTAGGTGCGTTTGGCGGTTTTAGCAACCTTGAGCCAGCGGGCGACCGGCATCAGCATTCCGCCTTGCAGAAGAATGGAAATAATAACCATAAAGAAGATGATGCGGAACATGAAGTCGGCATTTTCCACCCCTGCGGCAAGCGGGAATGTTGCCAGCACGATCGGCGCCGCACCGCGGATACCGACCCACGATACCATAAGTTTTTCCCGGAGTGAAAATTCACTGCCTGCCAGACAGATGAATACCGCCAGCGGACGGGCGATGAACATCAAAAGCAAGCCGAGAGCGATTCCCGGCAGCCAGACTTGCGGAGAGATGAGTTCTTTAGGATTGGCGAGAAATCCCAGCACGGTAAAAAGTCCGACCTGCATCAGCCATGCGATACCGTTGTAAAATTTCGTCAGCGCCTTCTGGTAATTGTATCTGCCGGAGTTGAGCATCACGCCGCAGACATAACATGCCATAAATCCGTTTGCGTGCAAAAGCTGAGTTATTCCGTAACAGAGCAGGACATAAGCGACTCCGGTGACGAAGTAGAGACCTTCGTGGGCAAGTTTGACATAAAAAAGTTTCTGACCGAGTCTGCCGAATGCCCAGCCGAGCAGCAGACCGCCGCCGAGCTGGTAGATCACCAGCGGTATCTGGACGAAAAAGTTTCCGCTTTTGCCGAGAACGATATTTATCATCAGCAAAGTGAGGAATGCGGCTGTCGGGTCGTTGCTTCCGGACTCAAATTCCAGAAGCGGCTTGAGCTTCCCTTTCAAACCGACTCCCTGACCGCGCAGTATCGAAAAAACTGCCGCGGCATCGGTTGAGGATATGATCGAACCCAGCAGCAGACACCAGGTGAAATGATATTTGCCGCCGAGGACAAAATATGCCCCGCTGCCGATGAGCAATGCGGTGAGGATAACGCCGGGCATCGCCAGAACCAGACCGTGTACCGCGACCGGACGGATATTATCCAGAGAGGTTTCACAGCCGCCGGAAAAAAGGATGAAACACATGGCGATGATACCGAAAAAGTTGATATGCTGAGCATAGCTGCCGCCATTGAAGGGGAGCAGAAGTTCGGCAACGATTCCGGCTCCGAGAAAGAGGAGCAGTGTCGGCAGATTGAATTTCGCAGAAATTTTATTGGAAAATACACCCGCCATGAGAAGTATTCCGGAAATGAGTATTATTGAATCGCCTGTTGACATTTGTAAACCCCGGTTTGTTGTATATCTTTTAATATACTGTATTACAGCGCCGGAGTCAAGGTCATGACTGAAAAAATAAGATAAAATCTTGATATTCAGCAGTTCCTTATAATCCTGCCTTGAAGTTAAAATATAAAAATGATCCTTGACAAAACGGCAGAATGGTGGTATATTATCTGAATGTTAAAAATATTTTATTTTTTAACAAATTTTTGTGTATATCAAACAGAAGGATACCGTCAGATGAATGTGAACTGTTTCAAACGGATGTACCGCTTGATAGATTATCAGCGGCGGTTGTGCATGTGTGATGTCCGCAGCCGGAATGAATGGAAGGAATTTTCCAAAAAAGTATCATTCAAACAGCTTGATTATCTTATGATGATCCGCCTTGCGATGCCGTGCAATCTTCAGCAGGTGATGACACTTACCGGATTGTCGAGTTCTGCGGCTTCGCTTTTTATCGACAAGATGACGACCCTTGGCGTTGTCATACGGGAACAGGATCCCAAAGACCGGCGTAATATTCTTGTCCGTCCCGGACAGAGTTTGCTTGATCTTTTTGATGAGATAGATTCTGAACTTGAACGGATAATCGTGAATGAACTGCGCAACTGCACCGATGCCCAGATTGAGGCATTGGAAAGCAGCTGTCTTCTGGTATGTCGTAAACTGGAAACAATCAACGGGCTGCAAGTGCTGCCCTGAGGATTTCCGGTGTAAGTATAGCCTTTTTTATTTTTTAACCCAAAACAAGGAGAGATTGTGAAAAGGCGTTTATTATTGTTGGCGCTGTCTTTGACAGTGTGGTGTGGGGGCTTGGCTGCTGCTGAAAATGCAAAAGCGGCCGGAGTCCGGGACATAAAGATCGTGCAGGTAAACGGCAATCCCCGCATGGTCAGCCGCATGTTTGAACTCAAATACATGTCGGCTCAGGATCTTGTTCCTTATGTAAAATCCGCGATCCTGCGTTACAACGCAAATTCGCGTATGCAGTGTGTCAACTTTGCCGGCAACCGCGGAGTCGGTTTCCTCATCACGACCGGCGAGGAGTTCATGCCGTATGTGGCAGATCTCATCAGCCAGCTTGATGTGCCGGGCAAAAACGGCAAAGCCGCCAAAGTTGAAGGTACCGGAATCGTCCGTGTTGCGTACACTCCGAAATACCGTGCTGCGGCGGAGTTCAAACAGATCATTGATGATGTTGTCGCTTCAAGCGAAGGTACTTCCGGAATCGATCTGGCGACCAACACGATTTTCTGGCGCGATGCTGTGACTTCCGCTCAGGGAACTCTGGATTGGATGAAGCTGCTTGACCGTCCGCTTCCGCAGGCGCGTATCCGCTTCAACTACTATGAAGTTCGCGAAAGCACCCTGCGTGACGTCGGTTTCGACTATCTTGCATGGAAAAACGGTCCCGGTGTGAACCTGCTCAATGTCGGTTACAATGCCGGCCGTCTGGTTCTGAATGAAGCGATGACTTCCGCTCTTTCCAGTGCTGCTACCTGGGGCTACGGCGGTATTTTCTTCGCTCCTTCGTTTGACATGAGCTTTATCCGCTGTCTCCAGCAGTCCGGAGAAGCCTCCGTTGCCGCTGATGCCGCACTGACTTTTGTCAGCACTCCGGTCAAGAGCATCGAGGATTTCCGCGAACTTATCAAATACCAGAAAGAGAATCCGGAAAAAGCTCCGTATCAGTACAAGCTGACCATGGCTCCGGAATATCAGAATATCGCCAAAAACAGCCAGGGCCGTTCCTTTATCGGTGCGAGCTTTGAAACTGATGATACCGGCGAACTTTACAAAAATCCGCCCCAGCTGGAACTGCTTGTTTCCAATCCGATCATCTGTATGCCCGGCGACCGCTCCAAAGCTGATGCCGACGGTTTTATTCCTTTCCCGACCGGAAATGAAAAAGATCTGAACAACGGCGGCGTGCTGTTCCGCTATAAATTCAACTTCAAAAACGTCGTTGAGCGCGGAAACACCGGACAGGAACTGAGCAATGCCGCTTCCATCACCGGCGGAATGACCCTCGGCTACAATGTCGAAAAGGTTGTCGGTGTTTATGAAAAGGATTCCGAAGTCCGTCAGACCATCGGTCTGCCTGTTCTTTCCAAGATTCCGATTTTGAAATATCTTTTCAGCACCACCACGGTTGTCCGTGAGACCACCTATATCATCATTACCGCCGAAGCGAGTTTGGTGACTCCCGCCACCAGCGGTGCCGCTTCCAGCAGCCGCACGGTTGAAATTCACGAACGTCAACAGAAAGATTTCTTTGAGGACTGATAAGCCATGAAAAAATCATTGTTACTTTTTGCTGTTGCCGGTGCGTTCAGCTGTTTTGCCGCTGAAGTTGTTCCCGGTACTCCCCGCGATCTTGCCAACGAGATGTCTTCCGGTTTCAAATCACCGGCAGTCAATACCGAACTGAAAGTCAGCATCGACGAAAAGACCAACGAGGTCCGTTTTGATGCGGGCAACAGTGACCCCTACGTCTATACCAAAGCGTACCGGTTGAAATCTGCTGATCCGTACATTGCCCGTGCCTATGTCCGCAATACGGTCGAAGCTAAGCAGGTCAACGCCAGTCCGGTGCAGGTTTCTGCGCTGAAATATACCGACGGAACCGCATTTTTGCTTGTTTCTGCTGAAGAATACCGCTTCAAAGACAACAAAAACGGTGAAGGTATCGACTCCATTATCGCCAAACTGGATAAAAAAGATCTTGCCAACGTCAGCAACGACAGCGCATGGGTCTATTTCCCCAAACATCTGCCTGCTGCGACACTGATGAGCATGCTCAAAGTTGTCGGTACCAATCAGATGGATCCGCAGTTTGTTGTCTCTCCGGATTCGATGCTTGTCGACGCCGAGCTGAACATGCTGATGGTCTGCGCTCCGGAGTGGTCCGGCAAAATCATCAAAGAGATGCTTGTTAAATATGACAAACCGATTCCGGAAGTCCGTATCGGCTACAAAGTCATTGAGATCTTTGCTGAAAACGACGACCGTATCGGTGTCGACTTCCAGAGCTGGAAGAACAACGAAGGTGTTGACCTTTTCTCTGCCGGTGCCCGTGTGCGCCGCAACTGGTCGAGCTTCTTCCACGGCGGTGTTGACAACAACGGTTCCAACCGCACCAGTTATTGGAACTTCAACCCGAAATGGAACACCCGTTACCTCGACTTCCTCACCAGCATCGGTAAAGCCAAAGTGCTGACCAGCGGAACGCTGCTTGCGAAAAACCGTGAGATTTCTTCCATTACGCTGAACTACGGTTACTTCTATGAACGCAATGACTACTCTGTGGATGAAGGTTACGGAATGGGAGAATTTGCCTACACCGACCCGAACCCGAATGCGATCTACCGTCAGCAGCTGGCGAAGATTCTGCCGGAAACTCTGCTGAAAGATAAATATTTCTCAGATCTTTCCATTGCGGCGTTCACTCCGCGTATGATCAATTACCATGACGGTGTGCCCATCTGGAAACCGAATATCACTGACAAAGACGGCAATCTGACTTCCTCTGTCCAGTCTATGATCAGCCAGGTTCAGAGTGAAGTTACCAAATATGCCACTGAAGTTGCCACCAAACTTGCTACTGAAATGGTAAAGGCTGGTAAACTCCAGATGACTGAAGTCCAGGGTTTTGTTACCAACTGGGTGACCAAGTTTGTCACTGAGTATATGAACAAATATGCCAATGACCTTTCCGGAACTGCCGGAACACTCTTCTCATGGTTCACCAAGGGTGATACTTCAGTAGAAGGTTTCCCCGGTATCATCCACGGTAAATTGCAGTATCCCATGGCTCAGGATGGCTTCCTCTTCAATCTGAAGGTCCGTCCGGTCGTCACCGGTGCGGCGGCTACCATCGAGTTCGCCGGAAACACCGTTTCACTGCTCGGCTGGAACTCTGACGGTTCCCCGCGTGTCAGTGACTCCGATATCAAGACCAAATTCCAGGCCGGTTACGGCAATCAGGAGTTTGTCATCGGCGGTCTGCGCCGTACTGAAACCGTCCGCAGTGTTGCCGGTTTGCCGTTTTTGAAAGACATTCCGGTTCTCGGACTGCTCTTCAGCACCGAAAACGAATCCATCAAGCAGTCACAGCTTGTGGTCGTTGCGACAGTTGAACTTTCTGCTCCGCGTCAGAGCGGCATGACCGCTGACAATCAGGCGAAGATCGAAAAATCACTGAAGAAGGTTAATAAAGGTGTTGACAGTAAAGTCGGAAATATGTTTTTCCAGCAGTACGGTATTGACACCGACGAGATCAAGTGATATATTATCACTGTGAATCCTGTAAGACGGCAGAGGGTTTACCTCTGCCGTTTTTCTTTAATGCAAGAGGTGCTTATGTGGAAAAAAGTTGCCGGATTTATCCGGGGGGAATTTCTCAACTGGCAGGCATGGGAGGTCGTATATCTTCTGGCGTGTACCGGTGCGATATGCGGAATATCTGTTTATCTCGGAGACTCTGCACTGGGAATAGCTTCAGCTGTCACCGGAACGCTTTACACCCTGCTTGCGGGCAAGGGTAAGATAAGCTGTTACTTTTTCGGAGTATTCAACTCTGCATCCTACGGTTACATTGCCTTTGGACAGAAACTCTACGGCGATACTCTGCTGAACTGGTGCTGGTATCTGCCGATGATGTTTGCCGGGATATTTTTCTGGCGCAGGCAGATGGATGATGAACAGTGCGTGATAAAAAACAAACTGGATCTCCGCGGACGGATCATTTGTGCCGCAGTTTGTGCCGTTTCAATAATGATTCTGGCAGCGGGATTATTTCTTGCCGGCGGCAGTCAGCCGGTCATAGATGCCTCCACAACGGTGCTTTCGGTTGCGGCGATGATATTGACGGTCAAACGGTGTATGGAACAATGGCTGTTGTGGATACTTGTCAACAGCATATCCGTCGGCATGTGGCTGAGAGTGTATCTGAACAGCGGAAACTCCGTTGCCACCTTGCTCTGGTGGCTGATAATGCTGATTACCGGTATTATTTTCTATATCCGGTGGCACCGCGATGTCAGCCGCGCTCAGAGTTCCAGAAAATCCGGAGCCTGAGTCAGACAGACGGTTTTGCCTTCAGGGGAAAGATAGACAAGGTCTTCCAGCCGTATTCCGCCCCACTCCGGGTAGTAGAGTCCCGGTTCAACCGTTACCACTTCGCCGCCTTTGAGTGCGGTGCGCGCTTTGGGTGAAAGACGGGGCATTTCGTGGATTTCCAGACCGACGCCGTGACCGAGACCGTGGAAGAAGCCGAATTGTCCCTGTTCGTTGCTGCCGGTGTAAAAGTGGTGTTTTTCCAGAATCGCTTCAGCCGCGCAGTGGATAGCGGCGCCGTACATGCCGGGTTTTATAAGTTTTTTAGTGTATTCCCGCGCTTCAAGCACCGCGTCGTAGGCTTTGCGGACGATCGGCAGGGCTTTGCCCTTGACCACGGTGCGGGTGAGGTCGCCCCAGTAGCCGGTTTCAGGTGAGCGGGGGAAGATATCCATAACGATGGGGGAGTTCGCTTTCAATGGACCGCTGCCGGCATTGTGCGGCTGGGCGCCCTGAGCGCCGGAAGCACAGATGGTTCCGGCAGGCAGCATGTTGTGGTGCAGTATTTCGGAATCTATCTCAGCACGGAGAAATTCACTGGTGAGGACGTTGCCGTTATAATGAATGAAATTCCCTGAAACAGTTGATTTTCTGAGGATATCCACCGCGCGTGCCAAACCTGCTTCTGCGGCGCGCTGGGCGGCGGTGACGGCATCGGCTTCAGCCGGAGTTTTGAACTCTCTTTGGGGGAAGAAGGTATTTTCTTCAGCAGTTACGGAAAAACCTGCGGCGCGCATTTTTTCCGCCAGACCGAAGGGAAAGTCCGCCGGAACAACAAAATCTTTGCAGCGGCATTCTTCGGCGATACGGGTGATTATGGCAATGCGGCTTCTGCCGCCGAAATCAATATCGCAGACCGTTTCCACCCCCGCTTTGGCAGCTGCCCTGCCGCGGTCGATCTCAAGCGGCGAAAGGACGGCGCATTGGCGGTCACGGTATTCAAAGAAGATGAAGTCATCCGGAGTGGAAATTCCGGTGATATAGCGGATATCGGCGCAATTTTCGCCCGAACCTATAAGTAAACGGATAAATTTTTTCATTTTGATATTGACTTTTTAACAAAACAGGTTCATATTATGATAATGTTCAAGTAATATATCCCCGGAAGCGGGGATTTTCAAGCAGGAATTTTATATTATGGAAATTATTAAGGCGATCGCAATCGTAGTCGGAGCATATCTTCTCGGCAGTATTCCGTGGGGATTTATCATCGGAAAACTCAACGGCGTGGATGTACGCAATGAGGGTTCCAAAAATATCGGAGCCACCAATGTGACCCGTTGTGTCGGTAAAAAGGCGGGCAAGATTTGTTTCGCACTGGATTTTCTCAAAGGTGCGATACCGGTGCTTGCGGCACAGTTTCTTATTGCTCCGGATTGGCAGTTGCGTGAATATGTGATAATTGCCGCACTGCTTATGGGAGTTATCGGACACATGTTCCCGGTCTTTCTCAGCTTCAAAGGCGGCAAGGGTGTCAGTACTGCTGCCGGTGCGATCATGGCGCTTGCTCCGTTCCCGCTGCTGATCGCGCTGGTGGTCTGGGTGGTGGTGTTTTTCATTTCCCGCTATGTTTCTCTGGCAAGTATTTCTGCGGCGGCGATATTGCCGATCGTGGCATGGGTCTGTTATCTTACGGAGGCAAATTTCGGCAAACTCGGCGGCATTCCGCTGATATCGAACTCTCCGCTTATTCTGATTTTCCTTACATTGGTGGCGATTTTGGCGATAGTCCGTCACCGCAGCAATATCCAGCGTCTTCTCAACGGTACAGAGAACCGTTTCGGAAAAAAGCAGGAAAAATAACTTTTTTTTGAAAAAAAAGCAATTATTTTGCTTACAGGACTTGAATTTTTGCTGTTGGAAAATTATATTCTTTACCGTCAGGTTTCAATGTAGTAAAATACCAAATTGAATATGGAGTAAAATTATGAAATTCGGTAAATCTTTCTGGGTTGTGCTTTTTGTCGGCATGGCGTTGTTCGGCGGTACTCTTACTGTCAAGGCTGATGATACTTTCATCATGCGTCCGGTGGAAAAACTCGGCCGCGGTATCACCAATATCGCAGCTGCGGCTTTTGAACTGCCGATGAAGTGGACCGATGTCACCAATGAAAAAGGCGCTCTTGCCGGTCTTACTTACGGTACTCTCAAAGGTGCCTGTTACGTTGTTGCGCGCGTTGTTGTCGGCGCCGTTGACATTGTGACCTTTCCCTTCCCGCTGCCGGGGTGTCCTGATGATACTGAGGACGTCGGCTGGGGTTACGGTCCGATCATGACTCCTGCATGGGTCATTCCTCCCGGCAGAGACTGGAACAATTTTATCTATCCGGATGAATCAGTACTCAATCCCGCCCGCTGAGCCGGGTCGCGGATAAATAATAAATTGCCGGGGCGCAATAAAGGCGTTCCGGCTTTTTTATAATAAGGATTTGGTGAAAAATGAGTTTTTCCTGCGGTTTTGTCGGTTTGCCCAATGTCGGTAAATCCACACTGTTCAATGCATTGAGCCATGGCGGAGCTGAAGCTGCCAACTTTCCGTTCTGTACGATCGAACCCAATACGGGTATTGTTCAGGTGCCGGATAAACGTCTGGCGGTGCTTTCCGACCTTGAAAATTCCGGAAGGATCGTTCCTTCCACTCTGAAGTTTATTGATATTGCCGGACTTGTGCGCGGTGCAAGTCAGGGACAGGGACTTGGCAATCAGTTTCTCGGTCACGTCCGCAACGTCGATGCCATCGCTCATGTGGTGCGTCTTTTTGACGACTCCGATGTTGTCCATGTTTCAGGCAAAGTCGATCCGGTGGATGATTTGGAAACTATCAACACCGAGTTGATGCTTTCCGACCTTGAAATGCTGGAAAAACGGCGTGACAAGGCGCACAAGATCGCCCGTTCCAACGATCCGGATGCGAAGGCGGAGTATGAATTGATCGTTTCCATGATCGCTGATCTTTCCGACGGCAGAATGCCGGAATATGACCGTACCGATCCGAAGCAGAAGGCACTGGTGGAAAATTTCGGACTGCTCACCGTCAAACCGGCGTTTGTCTGTGCCAATGTCGGCGAAGCACAGGCAGCGGATTTCACCAGCTGTGAAGCGGGTAAACGTCTGGCGGATTATGCCGCAAGCCGGGGATTGGAAGTTGTTCCGGTTTGCGCAAAGTTTGAAGATGAACTCGGTTCTCTGCCTCCTGAAGAAGCGGAAATGTTTATGGCTGACCTCGGTATATCCGGTTCCGGACTGGACAAAGTCGTGCAGACCGGTTACCGGCTTTTGGATTACATAACATTTTTCACTGCCGGACCTATGGAATCAAGAGCGTGGACAGTAACCCGCGGCGCACTTGCTCCGGAAGCGGCAGGAAAGATCCATACCGACATGCAGCGCGGATTTATCCGTATGGAAACCGTTTCCTACGATGATCTTGTTTCCTGCGGTTCATGGGCTAAAGCACAGGTTGCCGGAAAGCTCCGTATCGAAGGTAAGGATTATGTGATGCAGGATGGTGACGTTATCCACGTCCGCTTTTCTGTGTGATATTTTGTAATAATACGACATCAAGGTGATAAAAATGACCAAAAAAAGTTTGCAGCATGAGTTCACCGGCAGGGATTTGGAGTATTACAACGCGCTGATGAGTGTCCGTAATCAGCTTTCCGAACAGATGCGTATCTGTGCGGATGAATCCCTGGATTGCAGTAACAGCGAAAAACGCGGAGTTGCCACTCACATGGCTGATGTGGATAACTCCCGCAGTGAGATGGAACTGCAGCTCTTTACGGAAAACGGCAATGTTATCTCTCTGATCGACGATGCGATCGAGCGTCTTGCCAACGGCGAATACGGTATTTGCATGGATTGCGGAGAACCGATCAGTGAAGCGCGTCTCAAAGCGCGTCCCTATGCCATTTTCTGCATCAAATGCAAAAGCCGTCACGAAGAGATGATGAAAAACCGATGAACTGGGAAGCTGTCGAAGTAAACTCCCCGCGTGAAAAAAAGGTGTTTTTTTCAGCGCTGGCAGTTGCCGTTATCCTGCTTTTGACAGATCAGGCGACAAAATGGTATATCGTGCTTGCGTATAACCTTTTTGAATCGCGTCCGGTCATCCCCGGCTGGCTCAATATCACTTCTGTCCGCAACCTCGGAGCGGCGTGGAGTATTCTCACCGGGCATGTCTGGCTGCTCTTTGTATTCGGCATCCTTGCCGGAACGGGGATAATCATCTTTTTCCGCAAACTTGCCGAAGGGTATATCGAGCGTTATTTTGCATTGATGCTGATACTTTCCGGAATTGCCGGAAACTCCTTTGACCGTGCTTTTCACGGTGAAGTTGTGGACTTTATCCATGTTCACTGCTATGAAGTGTGGCATTTCCCCGTCTTCAATGTCGCTGATATGGCGATTTGCACCGGAGTCGGACTTTATCTGCTTTCCGGTTTCCTCCGTCCGACTCCTCAAAAGGATAAAGCCGAATGCTGACTTCCCGCACATCTTATATCCGTGCTATGGAAAAAGCCGCTGTTGCCGGCGGAACTTCTGAATGGAGTTTGATGAAACGGGCAGGAATGGGTGCGGCAGAATATATTTTGAAAAAATATCCCGATGCATTCCCTTATGTTATTCTCGCCGGCGGCGGAAATAACGGCGGTGATGCTCTGGTTGCGGCACAGTGTCTTTACAGCCGCAACCGGAAAGTTATTATTTACAGCACAAAGGAAAAATCAGCATATACCGGTTGTGCAGCTGTTGCTGTACAGAAATTATCCAATGATATTCCTTTTATTACTGCAGGTAAACTTGAGCTTGATTTTCTGCCTTCTGCAGTGATCATTGACGGATTGCTCGGTATCGGTTTTTCCGCTGAATTTTTGCGTGATGCTGCTGCAAGTTATATCCATGCCGTAAATAAATCCCGTTTGCCTGTTATATCCCTTGATTTGCCCAGCGGACTTTATGCCGACAGCGGTTTTACCGCCGGAAACGGTGCGGTAAAAGCTTGTGAAACGCTGACTTTCGGCAGACCGAAACCGGGATTGTTCCTTTATAACGGCAGACATTTGCGCGGAAAATTGCGGGTGATAGATATCGGTTTGTGTGATGATGACCCTGAAGGGATGGAAATTTTTACCAATATTGATGCGGCAAAACTTATTTCCCGTTTTCCGGTCGATTGTCACAAAAACAGCCGCGGCAGAGTTGCTGTATGGGCTGGTTCGCCGGAGTATCCCGGGGCGGCGGCGCTTTGTTCGCTTGCGGCGCTTAAAAGCGGTGCAGGGTTGGTGCGCGTCGCTTCGACGGCGGAACTCTCTTCAAGAGTGTGCAATGCGGTGATTTGTGAAAAACTTTCCCCTGAAAGTGTGCCTGAAAAATTTCTTGCTCTTTCCGATTCGCTTGTCTGTGGATGCGGATGGGGAAAAAGTGCCTTTTCCGCCGGGTTGACCGCCGCGCTCAACTTCGAGGGAACAGTTGTTCTTGATGCAGATGCTTTGAATCATCTTGCCGCAAATCCTGGATTGTGGAAGAAAAAGAGGAACAATATCATTCTTACTCCGCATCCGGGAGAGGCATTGCGTTTGATGAACGGCTTTGGTATCACTCCCGCATCTGACCGCCGTAAAGATGCGGCACAGCTTGCAGAAAAACTTGGCGCTGTGGTCGTTTTGAAAGGTCACGATACGGTCGTTGCAACACCTGAAAGGAAGAGCGTTACCGTTGCCGCAGGCAATGCCCTGCTTGCCACTGCGGGCAGCGGTGATGTGCTTGCCGGAGTCATCGGAGCAATGGCGGCATCCGGATTATCCCCCTTTGAAGCTGCTTTGTCGGGAGTTTATCTGCATGGCATTGCCGCTGAGAGTGCGGAAAAAATCCTGATCGCCGATGAGCTGCCCGAACTTATTTCACAAGTGATATTCAAATTGCAGAATAATCAAATCATTTGAGTTCCAAAATCCACACCACCGGTTTTGAACACCACGGCAGAGTTGCTGTATAAACTTTCCCTGCGGAAGATTTGAGTTTGATAACTCTGCCGGATGAAGAGTTTTCCGAAGAAATTTCCCAGTCAAACGGGCGGAATTTTACCGAATCCCGTTCCGGAACCGAAAAATCCGGCGGCGGAGGCAGTTTGTTCAATTTTGTTTCAGCCATACTGATGTTGCGCAAAAATCTTTCAGTCAGCTTTCCGTCTCCTGCCGGCTGATGAACAGACAGATCAATGCTCCTTGCAAGGCGTTTCAACCCCCTTGAACTGCGGTCTGTTGCCGATGAGGTATAGACCGTTGCCGAAGTGATTCCGTTTTTACGCAGGATGTGTGCGGCGGCACTCCCGGTTTCATTGTCGGGGACATCGGCGATATACGCCGTTTTTCCCGCCGGATAGACGATTGCCAGCAGCGGCGGTTTACTGCTGTCACTGCTGATCGCCATTGCGAATGGAGTTGCTTGAAATGCAGGATTCTGCCACAACAAAAATACCGCAACAGTTCCGAAGGATGAGATGAGGGGGATTTTCCGCGATTTTGCTCCGAGAGTTCCGGCAAGAAAGGTGTAAAAGAGAATCACACTCCAAAGCGGCGGCGCGCCGATGGTGAAAAAGCTGAATGCGGCGGAAACGGCTCCGGTTATTTCCACAAGCAGTTGAAAAGTTCCTTCCAGAATAAATGCACCAAAGGCATCGCACCACGGAAAAATTGCTCCGGCAATGAGTTTGAAAAACATCGTCCCGAAGAGCAATGGAGAAATGAATACGACCAGCAGATTTGCCGGAACGCTTCCCGGGGCAAAGTTATGCTGACGGAAAAGTGATATGCCGCATCCGGCGGCAAAGGCGGCAACAGGAGCAAGTATTGTTCCGGCGGCAGTGCGTATACGGCTGTTGGCACGCGACATTTGACAAGTTCCGGGACTGGTGCGGGGAAATTGTTCAACGAAATTTGTTTTTGCTGAGAATATCCATTTCATCTTTTCAGAAAGCAGCAGCAGTGCCGCCGTCACTCCGAATGAGTATTGTGCTGATATCGAAGTTGCCGTTTCCGGAGAAATCAGCAGAAAAACCGACCATGTGTACATGAGAGCGTTCCATGCCGCACCGGGAAACAGATTCGCTTTGAGTATACACCACAAAATAACCATGCACCCGGCACGCATC
Source organism: Lentisphaerota bacterium (assembly GCA_015061615.1). Taxonomy (GTDB): domain Bacteria; phylum Verrucomicrobiota; class Lentisphaeria; order Victivallales; family Victivallaceae; genus UBA1784. Next base: position 18,956 of record SUWE01000011.1, on the reverse strand, counting down.
GCCGGCAGGGATGATCCTGAAAGCAGAACATAAAACAACGTGAACAGTGCCGCAAGGCAGTAACGCAGACGGAAGGGAAAAACTGCCAGCAGGATAAGTATGAACATCGCCGCCAAACCGACGTGCAGTCCGGAAACTGAAAAGAGATGAATTGTTCCGGTATTGACAAAATACTCATTGAACTCCCCGGGAATGGCATCGGCGGCACCGAAAAAGAGTTTTGCCGCCATTGCGGCAGCCGCAGGTGTCCGTATCTTGCTTAAAAGGCGTTCAAGAAGAATATCTCGAACAATGAAAATTTTCCGCTGAAAAGAAAACTTTCTTTCTGTTGCAGAATACTTTGTTACACTTACAGCCGGACAGTTCCCGTAAAATGGCGGGATTTCACCGCTGATCTTGCCGTTGCTGTAGAGTAATCCCGCATTTTGCGGCGGAGTGACGTTCCCGGTGAAAGTGAAGGTGTCTCCGTAAAAGAGGCGTCGTTTTTCGGGGAGGAATACCGTTGCCGTAAATGAAAAATCCTCATTTTCCACTTCGCACAGAAACGTATTCAACGGCGGGAGTTCCGGCAGATTTGAGCATCGCTTGTCAATACAGCGTAAAACTCCGGATATCTGCATCGCCCGCGCGGGAGTATGGACGCGTTTTTGGGCATCGAGTGCCAGATGGAGCAATGAACAAAGAAGCGCAAGCGTAAATGCCGTTGCCGCGCACACCTGATGGCGCTTATGCATAAATGGCAGAATGCAAACGAACGGAATCAGAAAATACCACGGAACAAAACCGCAGACAAGCACCGTTCCGCACGTTATTGCAAAGGCGGCAACGGTCGACCGGCGGAGATCAATTTTCCGTATTTCCGGCAGTTTTATCATTTTTCCTGAAAAATGTCAGAATCGCACAGGCGGCAAGAGTACATAAGCAGGGCAGGGCGGGCAGCTGATAACGCGGAGCGGTGATCGAACCGGGCAGAAAGAGGTAATATTCCGCAAAGGCGAGAAAAAGAAGTATTTCAAAATAAGAACTTTTCCACGTTATCAGATCTTTTATCAACTTTCCGGCAAAGGCGAGATAAAGGAACATCACCGGAATGAGCAGGGGAATGAGAAAAAGCAGAATCGACAGATAATTTTCACCGAAATAGTGGCGGACTGCGGCAAAAATCCCATCTTTTTTCAAAACACCCATCGTTCCCCGGTCGGAGGAGGTGACTCCGAAACACTCCAGCAGAGTCGGTGCATCAGGCATGAATATCAGCGGATCGAAGTGCTGGCAAAAATAGGTGACCGGATGGGCAAGGACCATTTTGCGGAACTCCGCCTTCCTCCAATTTTCCTTTGTGCGTTCATCGGGGAATTTTTCCGTATCGGCGAAGGTTTCCGCTTCAAGTTTCAAAAGTTTTGCTTTTTCACTTTCAAAATCTGTTCCGTTGACCTTTGCCAGCAGCATGGCGCCGTTCTGGTGACGCATTGCCCCGGTGTTGGTGTCGATATCGAAGGTGGCTCCGGCAAGATAGTTGCGGAACATCCACGGAGTTATTATCAATAAGAACAGCACAAAAGAGGCGGCGCAGTGTATCAGCTTTTTCTTCCATCTCATTTGCGGAAGAAATGCTGTCAGCACCATCAGCGGCAGGATGAAAAGCTGATTGATGGGACGGATAAGCGTGGCGACTGCGGCAACTGCGGCAGTTCCGATGAGCCACGGCAGGCGGGAACTTTTTTTATAACGGATAAATAAATAGAAGGTTATTGCCGTAAAGAGAGCAAAAAAGGTATCGGTCAGCAGCAGCGGAGCATTGGCAATGGCGGTGAGATTCAACGCCATGAATAATCCGGCAAGGTTCCCGGCGGCATTTCCGGCGTACTCCTTTGCGGTGCAGGCGGTAACGGCACAGACGGCGACTGAGATAAGCACCTGGATAAAGACCACTGCGCTGTTGTTCCCTCCGACGGCGTAAATCGCCGACACGAAAACCGGATACCCCGGCGGGCGGCGCGTGGATGAGTAAGTTCCGCTGGCAAGAAGCTCCTTTGCCGGTTCAAGATATCCGGAGGAATCCGGGCGGATGGGCCGTTTTTCATCGGAGACAGCGGAAAATGCCGGTATTATTCTCAGAATAAATGCCAGCAGTAAAATTGCCCAAAGGGTGTATTTTTGTTCCAAAAACTTTCTCATATACATAAAATATATCACAAAAACGCGATTTACAAGGGAAAAAATCAATAATCCGCTTGCAATCTGAAAAAAAAGCTGTATATTTATAAAACAACATGGAGTGCCAGCTTGGCTCAGTTGGTAGCGCAGTTGATTTGTAATCATCAGGTCGCCGGTTCGAGTCCGGCAGCTGGCTCCATTTTTTTTACTCATCACGGAGCATAAAATGCCCATCAATAATTCCTTTATCCGCAGCTGGTCTCATGCAAAAGATGATTTTGCTCCGGTTCTGCCCGGATTGCTCAACGGCGGCTTGAGATACTGCAAAGTCATCTATCGCACCCGCCACAAGGAGTGTCTGCTGGTAACGCCGGAAGTAAGCGGATTGGAGTATTCAGTCGTTTTCAAAAGATATGCGGAAAAGCGGTTCTTCCGTTATTTTCTGCGTCCGTCATTGGCATATCGGGAGTTTCTGGGTTTCAAGTTGACCGCAGATGCGGGAATACCTGCAGCGGAGGTGGTCGCGCTGGGTGAAAAACGCAAATTTGTCAAATTGGAAGAGGCGTTTTTTGTCACCCGTTATCTTGAAGGATTCCGCGACGGCAATGAGTTTTGTCAGAGTGAGTGTGATGCAGAGCTTAAAGATGAATTTATCCGTCGCAACCTTTCGTATCTTGCCAAACTGCATAAGGCGGGGTTGGTGCATGGCTGTTTTCATCCGCGCAACGAGATGTTCAAGCTTGATGACGGCGGAAAAATGGAAATAGTCTGGATCGACCTTGCTTCGGTCGTTTCTGAGAAAAAGAGCCGCCGCTTCAGTAAAGAAGGGGACCTTCAGCGCTTTCTCTGCGAGTTTGGCTTGAGTGCGGAAAAAGATGCGGAATACCGGGCATTTTACCACTCCGAATACGGCAAATATTAAAAAAATCTTATTTTTTTTCATTTCCGCCAGAAAAATCTGTTGAAAAAATCCCGATTGCAGATTATAGTATCTCCGGCATTAAGGGTAATGTACGAGGTACAGCTATGAAAAAGTTCAAAAAAAGTCGATTTACGCTTATAGAATTGCTGGCAGTTATAGCATTGCTGTCGGTTCTTATAACGCTTTTCGCCCCGGCATTCAGCCGGATGATGGTCGGCAGTAAAGTCGATCAGATGGCATCAAATTTCAAGACCGGTATGGAAATGGCGCAGTCCAAAGCTGTCGCTTCCGGAAAATATGTCGCAATGATTTTACCGGCGTGTTACAGCACTGAGATCACCGATTCCAAACTGAAATCCTTCTGCAACGGCGGATTCCGTTTCGCGTTTGTGAAAATGAATGCTGACGGCAAATGGATATTCAACGGCTGGGTTCCCGGTTCTGCGTGGAGCAATATGGTCGACGGCGCCATGCTTGTCGGCATCCAGAAACGGAGAAACTGGCTGAACGATGAAGCGGATTTCAAGGGAGAGCTGCTTTCGCTCAGCGATCTTAAAAAAACTCCATCGGGAGCTGCTGCCGGTTTGGAAAAGAGTGTGTCAAAGGCATTTACCGGCGGCGAGAATGCGACTGTAAAAATCGAGATCGACGGATCATCCGATCCGGATGTTGACAGTATCAAAACGGCAAATTTGCGGGGGATCATCTTTGATCCGGCTTCCGGATGTGTCGGCGACGGTGTTCCTCTGATAATGTTTTTTACCGAAGCCAGAGTCAACGGAGATCAGTATGACTATACCAATGTTGACAACTTTGTGATGTTGAAACTTAATCCGCTTACAGGAAAAGTGGTGCATCTGCCGATGGAGGATGGTGAATGATGAAAAACTCAGTAAAAACTTTCAAGTTCAATCTGGTTGAAATCCTGCTGGCGGTGGTGATACTGGCGCTTGGTATGACCAGTGTATTTGTCCTGTTCCCTGCGGGGTTGAGCAATCACCGCAGTGCCATTGCCGAAAACAGTGTGGCAGACGTTGCCGAATTGCTGATTTCCCAGTTGCGCGCGAACATATCACTCTATGCTGATGCCGATGGCATGGTCGTCCGTGACCGCAAGGGTAATGAAGTAACGCTGAAAACCTATGGTGCTTTGGGCGATGACCCCGGTGGTCCCGACGGAAATATTGATTGGGATGAAGATGAAGACTGGACATTCAAAGAAACCGATGACGACGGGATTTACCTTGTCCGTCACCTTTCCGGTCCGTCCGGCAGCCGTTATGCCGATTTTACTGCGATCGCCAAAGTGTATATCGAAGATGACCTTACAGATGAAATGTTCATATATACTACTGACGGTGATCAGAAACTTGTAGAAAGTGTCGGTTCCGTGTCGGGGGGGTATAAGGACCCAGATACCAATGAGGTCATTATCAAACCGGTTGCTGACTTGAAAAAGGTAGCTCTGCCGCTGGTCGTCGAAATCAGTTATCCGGGTGACCGGAAGGAGGAAGAACGGGAAAAATCCTATTTCCGCTTTGAGATATTCAACGAAAAATATGAATTGTATAAAACGCCGTAGGTGATAACGTGAAAAAATATGCTGTAAAAAAGTTTACACTGATTGAGCTGTTGGCGGCGATGGCGGTGTTCAGTATATTGCTGATGCTTTCCATACGTCTCTTTACCGGAGCGCAGAATTTGTGGTTGCGCAGTGAGCAGAAAACCGATACTTTTGCCTCGGCGCGAATTGCAATGGAAATTCTTGCATCATCTTTTCAGACATTGAATTATCATCATCATGAACCGTTTGAGATGACTTTGGAAAGTGCTGATGACAAAGCTGATTCCATCTGGCTTGTCAGCAACCGCCGTCTGCCGGGAAGCAATTCACACTCCCGGCGTTTTGAAAAGTACATTCTGGTCGATCCGAACCCGTCTTCCGGATGTGTCGACGGCAGCTGTGATGTGGAAGATGGTAAATTCTGCAAGAAGCACAAATGCAGCGGTACGTTGCAGATGCTGCTGTTCAAGGGACATAAGACCAACAGTTTTTACGGTCAGCTTTTCCCGTCATATTTGAATGACGAAAAAAACAGACGCTCCGGACAGAAAATATTTTATCGCACCGATGCAGTAACCCATGTGAATAAAGTTTTTACCGAGCTTGAAAAGGACAGTCTGGGCAATCACGAAAGTGTTTCTGTTGACGGTGCCAAAATTGATGCGGTAACGGTCGATATCATTGAAAATGTGATCGGTTTCAAACTGAAAGGACATTATCTGACCGGAACATCTTCCGGCATGAAAGCGTCGTCCAACGGGACGCATAATTATGCCCCGTACCTTCTGGAAATCGAGTTGAAGGTTCTGGACAGCAAAGATAATTTCAGAAAATGGCAGCTTGCCCCCGACGGTCACAAGGCTGATTATACTGGAAAAGATGATATTTTTGAAGAATACGGTTATACTTTCCGCCGGGCAGTGCTTTTGGGCAAGAAAGGAGTTGAATGATGAATAAAAATTTGCGCAGTAATGAAAGCGGTATGGCATTGGTCTTTGCCATCGGTCTGTTGGCACTGTTGCTGATGATAGGTATGGCATTTATCGGTAATGCGGTAAATTACCGCCGTTCAGCGGAAAACAACAGCGGCCGTACTCAGGCGCGTATGTTTGCGTTATCTGCTGTAAGCAGGGCGATTACCTCACTGACTCTTTTTTCCCAGGATTTTGCGGTAAAGAATGAGGGCAAGTCATTCCCTGAATCCTTTGATACCATTTACAGCTTTGCAAAGTACAAGAACAGTGACTCTCTTTCTGTGGATGCTTCCAGTGGAGAGAAAATCACCGATGCATTGCTGACAAAAGATTCACTTCTGACTTTTCCTCTTGACGGTTCACTTATTTCAAAGAAAGAAGCAGAAAGGTTCAATCAGCTTTTTTCCGATGGAAACTGGCCCGGCAGCTGGGTGTTTTTTACCAATGGCAAAGATGGTGGTGATAAAAGGATCATCGGTCGTGCCGCATGGCAGGTCATCGGTCTGCCGGCGGATATCCGTGCATCGGCTTTTCTGCGCGGTTATCTGCCGATGGATGAAAAAGATTCAGATTATATCCCGAATGAAAACCGCTGGGGCAGAGAAATCGACGAAGTTTATCTGAATACTGCCGATGATTCTCCGTTCAAGGGTATTCCCACTGACCCGGGTACGAATCCTGAAAACGTCAAATATGATACTTATGAGACACTTTATACTGCTTTGAATGCGACTGACTATAAAAAGAAGCGTTGGATCGACCGCTGGTTTCTTTACGGGACCGGTTCCATGTGGGAGCCTGAGCCGTACAGTCTTGAAGCGTATTCCGATGGATATTACACCCTTGCGCGTTTCAATATTTCCGAATTGAGCAACGGCGTTGATTGGAAAGAAGAATATACCGGCGACGATCAATGGTATGCCCGGTTCAAGCTGGCATCAACTGATTTTAACAGCGAAAATGCAATCAAACTTCTGACCAAGGACAGCTTGAGCAATCTTGACGGATTTCAGGATGCTCCGAAAGACAAAAACTACGACTCCTGGCTGCTTGGCAAAGATCTGATAAACGGTCTGCCGTTTCTGCGCCGCATCGGTAATGTCAGCGGAACTTTCGCTGATCTTGCCGGATTGCGTAAACAGATCGCTGCCAACTTCAACGATTATTGTGATGCCGACAGCGTTCCGACATCTGATGTCGCCGCAGACAAGTGGATGAGCGGCATGTGGAGTGCTGCGCCTGTGTATGATGACGGTACGCCATTTACCGAACCGCTTTATACCGGTAACGAAAAGACACCTTATCTGTATGAGCTTGGAATGAATTTCGGTCTGGTTTCCAGCGATTCCGCCTCTACTGTGATCAAAGCGGTCAAACAGGATGATGGTACTTATGCCGGAAAATTTTTGCTGCAGGCACAGATCAAAGCATCTCCGATGATCAAACTTTGCAATATGTATGATTTTGAGCTTGGCACTGAATACAGCTCATTGAATGCTTATGCCGATTTCGGTCAGATGGATTTTTCATTCAAGATGAAAAAGATACTGATCAAAGGCGTTACATTCAAATACAGTGTGAAAGATGACAGCGTGCCTGAAGGTAAAGTTGAAAAAACCGTTACCTGCGATATTCTGCTGGATGAATTGAATAAACCGTCAGCAGGTGCGGATGATTTGACGATTTTGAATGATCTTTTGAGTATCAAAGGCAGAAACTGGAAGAAATTTGGAGCTGTCGCCGGCAGTGACAAGGTCGCTCCTGTGGAATTTTCCGCCGATGATGTAAAAAATAACAGCGGCGGCAAGCCGTATCCGACCAAATATTCCGTTGACGGTACGGGGAATTTCTGGCAGGCTCTCAGCAATGATGAAGCGTTGTCAACAACAAACGCATTTTATTTTGATTTGAATAAGGATGATCTTTTTGATGCTGCATCAGGAGCAAAGAAAAATGGTGTTGAGTTGACCAAAAGCTCTTCTGACACCGGCAGCGGCGCTGTAAGTGAGCTGGAAGAGGCGGTGAAAGGTGAGTTCAAGTCAGAAGTCGCAGTTTCCGTTCAGCCGACTGAAGTTGAATTTCAGGAGATCCGGGTTTCTGAAATCGCTTACAATCCGTCGCGTATGGTTCTTGCGTTGAAACCGTCTGATCCCGCAAAAAGTGAGTTCGGTGTGGATTTTGTGAAAAAATTTGAAAACCGTTTGGCTTGGAATTGGGTTACCGGTTATGAAAAAATATTGAATCTTGTATCTGTAGGTAACAAAATCGCAGGATTTGCATTGAGCGGTATCCGTAATATCGATCCCCGTCAGAATTTGAACAAGGGTGATTGGTATGCTGCCGGGACAGAGGTCGCAGAGCTTGAGGATTTCACCAATCCGGAAACACATCTGAATGATTCGGCTGTCATCGCAGAAAATAAGGTTTGGAATGCAGATGCGATCAATTACTCATCCACTGCGTTGACCAATCCGCAGAATCCCCGCGGCAGTGATCCTGAAAACGTTGCAATGGATTGGGAAACTGCAGCCGAGCCTGCGTATAAAGGTTCAGGAAAAAATGATCGCATTTCCACCGCTGTTATCCGCAATGCTCCGATGATGAGTCCGTGGGAGATCGGTTTCATCCACCGTGCGGCAAAGTGGCAGACTCTCAATCTGAAATCTGCAAAATCTGTCAACTTCAAACAGCATGAAACGGCTGATTCGTGGAATGAGGGTGTCGCCGGCAGTTCCTATGCCAACGGTGACGGTGCCATATTGCAGCAGATAAAGATGACTGACCGTATCAGATCTTACGGTAAGATCAATGTCAACCGTTTGCGCAAAAACGCCGCCGGATTCACCGATTACGAGGCAGGAAATAAAGCCATTATTCAGGCGCTTTTTGCCGGATTGCAATATGGTGAAAAGCCTGCTGACTTTATTAACAACACTACCCGTGATGCAACAACAGGTAAGTTCCTTGACGAGACAGGTTCTCCGGCGGAGATTTCCATGGCGGGGGCAAATGATATAGTGACCACTTTTCTGGCTGATTCCGCCCGTAAAGAGGTCAGCGGCAGACATAAATTCATTGACTACGCCACTTCCGGCGGTTTGAATCTGGCATGTGCATTCAGCTCCACCATCCAGTCAACGCAGGAAACTGATGTTGCCAAAGAAGAACTTATCGGTAAAACGATAAATCTTCTTTCAGCTGATTCTTTGAGTCCGACAGTTGTCAAGATACTTGTCGTAGCCCAGAGTATCCGTGATGTCGAAGGTACGCAAGTCCGCAATGCGGGAGACCCCTCCGCAAAATATGATTTGAGTGGAGTTGCAGGCGACACCGACAGCGCTTCGATCGACAGTGATCAAATCGCGGTGAAAGAGTGTAAGCTGGGCAGATTTGATATGACTGCTCACAAAACAGATCACGGTAAAAATATCTATTTTGATGAAATTACCGGAGAGGTGCGGTTGTTCGTCGAATTGCATCACGATACCGATACCGGAAAAATCACTGTCAAAAATATACGTTATTTGTGATTATGAACGAGGTCATTATCCTTGCGGATGGCGAATTTCCACGCCAGCCGCATTTAATTGATATGCTTAAATCCGCTTCGTGTGTCGTCTGCTGTGACGGAGCTGCGGATAAGCTCCTTGCTTTCGGGCGCGAACCTGACTGGATCGTCGGCGACCTTGACAGCGTTTCGCCGGAAACCAAATCCCGCTTTGCCGACCGCGCTGTTAAATTCTTTGAGCAGGAGACAAACGACCTTGCCAAAGCATTCCGCTTCTGCAAAGAAAAAGGCTTTGCCGTTTCCGCCGTCCTCGGTGCCTCCGGAGCAAGGGAAGATCATCTTCTGGGTAATCTCAGCCGCTTTGCTGAAGCGGCAATGGAGTTCCCTGCCTGCCGTCTTTATACCGGTACCGGGTACTTTGTCTCATTTTGCAAAGAGGGGAGTTTTGAAGCGCCCTGCGGCAGTCAGGTATCCATCTTCAGCTTTGACCCGTCAGCCGAAATCACTTCCTGCGGATTGAAATATCCTCTGGAAAATTTACAGCTCAAATGGTGGTACTCCGGAACTCTCAACGAGGTCGAAACTGTTCCTTTTTTCCTCAGAAGCTCCGGAAATATGCCAATTTTGCTGTTTTTTAAGTATAACAGCTTGAATTGATTGAGTTTTGGTGGTATATTAAGAAATATTGTTAACTCTGAACTGTTGAAAGGGGGTGAATCCCAATGCATACCGAAGTCCGTGTCAAAAAAGGTGAGGTCATCGACCGCGCTCTGCGTCGGCTCAAAAAGAAGCTTGACAAGGAGGGAACCCTCAAAGAACTGCGTAATCGCCGTCACTACGAAAAGCCGAGCGAAATCAAACGCCGCGAAGCCAAACAGCGCCGTCACTGATAAGCAGTACAAAAAAAAGAGAACCGATTTCCCGGTTCTTTTTTTTTGTCTCTGTTTTGAATGATTTGTCTGATTTGCTTTCAGCGCCACGAAGCGATTTTTCTGCAAACTTCTCTTGCTTCGGCGATGATATCGCTTTCATTGGGGATAATGCGGTCACGCATCAGGAATTTACCGTTGCAGATAACAGAGTTTATCACGCTTGAGTCGGCGGCATATACCATGTCGGCAATGAGGTCGTAACCGGCGCTCATCACCGGGTGTTCCAGATCGACAAGGATCATATCAGCGGCTTTGCCGACGGCGATCGCTCCGGAGTTCATTCCGGCAAACTCAGCACCGGTGACGGTTGCGGCGTGGAAGATATCGGCAGTTTTACCTGCTGTCGGAACAGCGGCGGTGACTTTGGCGGTCAGGGCGGCGGACTTCATTTCATCTATCATGGAAAGATTGTTGTTGCTTGACGTTCCGTCGGTGCCGATGGCGATTTTGCATCCGGCTTTTTTCGCCGCTTCAAAATTGAACATGCCGCTGCAAAGTTTCATATTTGAAACCGGATTATGTGCAATATACGCACCTCTGGCGGCGATGATTTCCCGGTCATGTCCGGTCAGATGAACACAGTGTGCAAGCATTGCACGTTCATTGACAAGTCCGAGGCTGTCGAGGTACTCCACCGGAGTCATACCGTGTTCTTTCAGGCAGTCCTCAACCTCTTTTGCGGTCTCAGAAACATGGATATGTACCTGTCTGCCGTCACTTTCCATCATTTTTGCAATGCTTTGGAGCATCGGCTTATCCACGGTGTAAATAGCATGCGGAGTGTGGGCAACGCGGACGGTATCGACTCCCTCAGCCGCTTCGATCAATGCGGCGTTGGCACTTTTTGCATCATCGGAAACATTGCCCAGATAAAGCAAGCCGAGTGTGGCGCGCATTCCGGTTTCCTGTACAGCGCGCAAGGCGGCTTCGGGGTGCCAGTAGGAGTCGTTGAAGTAGACGGTTCCGGAGCGGATCATTTCCACAGCGGCAAGTTTGGTTCCGATATAAATATCTTCGGCAGAAAGTTTTGCTTCCACCGGCCAGATGTGATTGCTCAGCCAGTCAAAGAGTTCCATATCTTCGGCATATCCGCGCAAAAGAGTCATTGCCGCATGGTTGTGGGCATTGTAAAACGGCGGGAGCGCCGCAAGTTTGCCGCCGGCATCAATGATATCGGCTCCTTCGGCGGATAATTCCGGAGCAATGGCGGCAAATTTGCCGTTTTCGATAAGTATCGAGGTTTTTTCCCCGTTCCGCATCACATTTTTCAAAAGTGTTTTCATAAAGACTCCTTCAAGATCAGATCGATTTCACTGTTCATCACTCCGGCATTGCGCATATCGGCAATGATTTCCATTTCAAACTCTTTTTCCGGGAGATTTATTCCTGCGGCAGCTTTGCCCTCAAGCAGTTTCAAAAGTGCCGCGTTGCTCAACGCCATGCTGGGATCGATGTATCGTATTTCCGTCGGTTCTTCAAGGATGAAGTTCAAAGGAAGTTTGTTGTTGAGGACGCGGGAACTTTCCAGCTCCTCCCCGAACTCATCTTCCACCCCCATATTGGCAATGAGGATATCTGCGGCTTTCAGTGCCGGAACATATTCTGCAAGCGCTCCGGCAAGTCCGGTTGCGGAAACTGCGCACCATGAGGTGTTTATAATTTCTTCTACTTTTTGAGTGTCTCTGGCAGCGACAAATTCCACGCCGGGCGGCGGAGTTACGGTATTGATATCGGCAATGAAGACCCTTGCTCCGGCGAGGGCGGAAAAATATGCACTGCCTCTGCCGACTTTGCCGCCGCCGAAAACGATGATTTTTTTTCCGGAAAAATCGTTGTGACCGAGGTATTTCATTGCACGGACAAAACTTTCTCCGGTACCGAGTGTGGTTTCAAAACGTTTCAAAATACCGGAATCGACCGAATATACCGGGGCAGGGGAGTTTTTGTAATACTCCAGGCCGGAACGGGTAAGTTCAGCGTAACCGCAGCGCGAATCCACAGATATATGCCTGCCGGCACAGTCAGCGACGGCATCGAATTTTTCTTTGAGGGCAGTTTCATCAGCGACTCTGATACCGAATTCCGGAGCAAGTTTGACGATTTCCGGATCACAGGGGATATTTTTCCCTGCGGATATGGTCAAGTCGGCTCCGGCATCAAGCAGAACGGCGTATTTGACAAGTGTATTGCGGAAAATTGGTGTGCCGTCGAGGATTTTTGCTCCTGCCAGCGGGCGGGAAGATTTCCACCGCTGCCGTTGGGCATCAAGAGCGGCATAATCCTGCGGTGAATAAAATCTGCCGATAAAATCCCAAATGCTGTTCATAAAAGCTCCTGAAAAATCTGCCGCAACTCTTCGCGGTCATCAAAATGGTGTTTGACACCTTTGATTTCCTGATAATTTTCGTGTCCTTTGCCGGCAACAAGGACAATGTCGCCCGTATCGGCGATCTCTACCGCACGGCGCAGAGCGGCGCGCCGGTCAACGATCGCCTCAAAAGGATGATCTTCCGGAATACCGGACGCGATTTCAGCCATGATTTCCAGCGGTTCTTCACTGCGGGGATTGTCACTGGTGATGATGAGCATATCGGCAATGGCAGATGCCGCCTTGCCCATGCGCGGACGTTTACTTTTATCGCGGTCGCCCCCGGCACCGAAAAGGGCGATCACTTTGCCCGGAGCAACTTTTTTCAATGTGGCTAAAACGTTGCTCAGGGCATCATCGGTATGCGCGTAATCGACAAAGAAGTTCGCTCCGTTAGGGGCAGTAAGTTTTTCCAGCCGTCCCGGAACCGCAAACGGCGTACTTAAACCGGCATCTATCGCCGCCGGAGTCACACCGTCACAGAGAAGCAGAGTCAACACTCCGGCAAGGTTGCTGATATTGTACTCTCCGGGCAGGGGAAAATTCACCTGAAATGCCTGAAGTGCATTGCTTAAAACGAAGGAACAGCCGTTGATGTCGCTTGAACTTTCAGATATGCGCCAACCGGAATTTTCCGACCTGCCGAAGGTCGGTAGTTTCAAATCGGGGCGCTCATTGGCAAGTTCACGTGCCAGACGCACTCCGGAAGCAGTATCGATATTTATTGCGGCGATACCGCCGTTTTTGATGTAATCGGTGAACAGAAGTTTTTTTGCCTGATAATAATTTTCCATATCACCGTGAAAGTCGAGATGATCTCCGGTGAGATTGGTGAAGACCGCTCCGTTGAGTTTCAATCCGGCAAGGCGTTTTTGTGCCAGAGAGTGACTGGAAAGCTCCATCGCCGCCGCCTGCAAGCCGTTTTCCTTCATTATCCGTAACAGGGGAAAGAGCGTTTGCGGGTCGGGTGTCGTATGGGTCGGCGCAATCGCGGTTTTCCCGTCGTTGAACTCCACTGTTGATACCAGTCCGCAGGGCATCTGCGCATGGTTGAGCAGATGGCGGAGCAAATAGGCGGAGGTCGTTTTGCCGTTGGTTCCGGTTATGCCGTAGACAGAGAGTTTTTCATCCGGAGAATCATTCCGGTAACGCCAGAGAAGTGAGAGCGCCGCACGGCTGTCGGAAACCCGGCAGAAAAGCACATGTTCCGGGTAGGAGTCAAGTTCCGCCGTGTGTATCACCGCCGCCGCACCGGCAGATACCGCATCGGTAATAAAAGTATGACTGTCAAATTTTGTTCCGGCAACGGCAACAAAAATCACTCCGGCAGCAAGCTGACGGGAGTCGGCAACGATCGGCGCATCAGGCAGATACTCCACAGTGCCGTGGGTTTCAAGGAGAAGTTCTCCGAAAAGCGCTTCGGGAGTTATATTCATTCAGCGTGCCTCCGGCGGCAGGGTTTTTTCGACGCAGTTGCCCCGTGACCCTTTGGCAAAGACGGTGTCACCCGCCTGCAAAAGCGCTTGCAGGGCGCTTCCGGCGGCTTCCGGAGAGGGGTAGTGATCACTTGATATACCTTCAAACTCCGCACCGACGGTAAGCACACGGGCATCGGGGAGCAGTTTTTTTACCGTATCCAGCAACTCTTTGTGGGCAGTGGCGGAAATGTTTCCGAGTTCGCGCATTCCGCCGAGCATAAGAAAGAGTCTGCCGGAAAACTTCACCTGAGACAAAAGTTCCACCGAGGCTTTCATGCTTGCCGGATTGGCATTATACGCATCATTGAAATACGTTACCCCGTTGATAACGCTTTTTTTCATCCGCATACCGGGCAGGGTCGTGTTTTTCAATCCGGCACAAATCAGTTCCGGAGATATTCCGCAGGAGTATGCCAGCGCGGCGGCTCCGGCGGCATTGAGTGCATTGTGCCTGCCGGTAAGATGCCAGTTGACGGTGAATTTTTTTCCGCCGGGAAAGGTGAGGGTAAAGGTGCTGTTATCCAGTTCGCCAGAAATAAATTCTGCACTGATATCACCTTTGCCATCCATGCCGAAGGTGACGCATTTGTGATTTTTTGCGGCTGATTGCAGAATGGATTTACCTGCGGTTTCCGCGGGAAACACTGCAATACCGTCTGCGGCAAGGTGTGAGAATATACACCCTTTTTCCCGAGCCACGCCATCAAGATCAACGAGATTTTTAAGGTGGCAGGGGGCGATTGAATTGACGACAGCTCCGCAGGGGAGCGACATTGCGGATAACGGGGAAATTTCTCCGTGAGAACTTGTTCCGGCTTCGATGACCGCGTAACGGTGAAGTTCCGTAAGTTTCAAAAGATTTTGTGCCACGCCGATTTGATTGTTGGTATTGCCTTCGGTTGCAAGGACATGCTCACTGCCGGCAGTTTGGATGCAAATGGCACGGAGCATCTCTTTTACACTGGTTTTGCCGACACTGCCGGTGACATTGAACAGGGTAAGTTCCGGAAAGCGGCGGCGGTGATACGCGGCACATGCCTGCATGGCAAGCAAGGTATCTTTCACCGCCAGAGCCGGAATGCCCGCCGGAATGCCGGATATTTTTTTCTTGCAGATACAGAGCGCGGCACAACCGGAATCAACTGCCTGCGCAAGAAAATCATGGGCATCGAAACGCTCACCGGCAAGGGCGAAAAAAATCTTTCCCCGGTTATCGGTGCGGGTGTCGGTGGTGATGGAAAAAGCGGCGGAGTCCGGCGCCTTGACGAGCCAGACACCGCCGGTGATTTCAGAAAGTTCCTGCGGAGAAAACAGGGCAGTCATTACCGTTCCTGCCCGACGTTGAGGATCGTGCGGACTTTATCGCCGCGGAATACAAGACGGATGGCATCTTCCGGTGTGCGCCAGTAGATCCATGTTCCGAGTTTGAGATCGGGGGTACGGCATGCCGGCGGCGGACCGTAAGCAAGCATGACCGCTTTCTGGTTCATTCCCGGAACGACCTGTCCGCGGATGACGCGTTCTCTGACATTATCCGGCAGATCTTTGAAAAGTTCCTCTTTCGGAGTCGTAGTGAAGGTGTAGCTGATAAATTCGCGCATGGTGCAGAGACGTTCCGCCTGAGAAAATTTTATAGAGTGGAGTTTTCCGGTCGGTACGACTTTGAAGTTGATGCGGTTTGACCAGCTTGAAGTCGATACCGGTTCGATTTCAGTTCCGGCGGGGATGAAGGAGCCCTGCTGGATATTCAACGTATTCATATCAGCCGCATCGGTATACCAGAGGTTGTATGCGGTGTAAATTTTCTGTTCCTTGTTCTGCTGGAAAACTTCGGAGAAAATGACAGGTTCGGCACAGCCTGCAAAAATGATTCCAGCGATAAGAGCCGTAAAAAGTTTGATATAACGCATTAAAAAGAGTTCCCTTAGAAATCGGGAACCTGATAAAACAGATTCCCGATATTTTATGAAAGCATCCAGCGGGGTCAGCCGACGAACACCTTTTCCAGATCGATTTTGCTGTAAGCATTGAGAGTGACGAGGGTCTTGGTATGAAGGATACCGTCGATGTCACGGGTCATTCTTGTAGCGATGATTTCAGCAAGTTCAGCGTTGTCCGCAACACGGATCATTGCAACAAGGTCATATTCGCCGGCGACAGAATAAACTTCGCTGACACCCTGAAGTTTCATGAGACCGTTAATCACGTCGTTGATCATGGAACGCTCGACACTGACCAGAACAATACCTGTAACCATGGGAATGCTTTCTCCTTTTCTTAAAGTTTTCCATGTTTTTCTGCACCCGAACTGTTACATTCAGGATGACCTGTACACACTATAAGGTCACTTTGCGTGTATGTCAAATCAAAATCTGCAAAAAAATCAAAAAAAACTTTTTTTTCTCTGATTTTGCAGCCGGAACATATCCGGAATGCGGCAGAGGCGGCATTGTTTCATCCGTCGCGTCTCAGCCGGAGAATGTGATTTTTCAACTTCTTTTTTCGATCGTTTTGCAATTTTCTCTTGAATATTTCGCATATACGGGTTATCTTTTATGGATGGCATGTATATTTTGTACTGAACACTCAATGGAGAATCAAATGAAAAAAGTATTGGTAATCGGTTCCGGCGGCCGTGAACACGCCCTTGTCTGGCAGTTGAAACAGAGTCCGCAGGTCAAAAAAGTTTTCTGCGCCCCCGGTAATGCCGGTATCGCCGCAGATGCGGAGTGCGTGAATATCAAAGTCGATCAGCTGGAAAAACTGGCGGAGTTTGCCGTCAAAGAGAAGATCGATTTGACTGTCGTCGGTCCAGAAGCTCCGCTTTGTGCCGGTATCGTCGATGTTTTTAAAGGAAAAGGATTGAAAATTTTCGGTCCTGATAAGATCGCCGCCCAGCTCGAAGGCAGCAAAGATTTCGCCAAAAAATTCATGGTGAAATACGGTATTCCCACTGCGGCGTCTGAAACTTTTGAAGATCCCGCCGCCGCCTGTGAATATATCGAAGCCCAGTTTGCCGCAGGTGCCAAAGGTATCGTTGTCAAAGCTGACGGTCTTGCCGCCGGAAAAGGCGTGCTGGTCGCGGAAAACTGCACCGGTGCCAAAGATTTTGTCAAAGAGTGTTTTGACGGTGCTTTCGGTGCCGCCGGAACCAAAGTCGTTATCGAAGAGATGCTTCTGGGTGAAGAAGCCAGTGTTCTGGCGCTGACCGACGGTAAAACCATCGTCCAGATGGTCTCCTCTCAGGATCACAAACGCATTTATGACAATGACCGCGGTCCCAATACCGGCGGAATGGGAGCTTATTCCCCCGCTCCGGTGGTGACCAAAGAGGTCGAAGCGATCATCGAAGAAGAAATTCTCAAACCCTTCCTTGAAGGTATCAACAAAGAGAATCTCTATTTCCGCGGCGTTATTTTCTGCGGGATCATGATTTACGAAGGCAGACCCAAAGTTCTGGAATTTAATGTCCGTTTCGGTGATCCCGAAATTCAGCCGGTTATGCGCCGTTTCCAGGGCGACTGGTACGATGTTCTGGATAAGACCGTTGACGGCAGACTTGATGAAGCTGAACTTAAATGGAGCAAAGATACTGCCATTTCCGTTGTTATGGCTTCCGGCGGCTATCCCGGTGATTACGAAAAAGGCAAAGTCATTACCGGACTTGACCGTGCCGCTGAAACCGGAGTGGTCGTCTTCCATTGCGGAACTGCCAAACGCGGTGACAATATCGTTACCGATGGCGGCCGTGTGCTTGGTGTCAGCGCCATCGGCAGCAACATTGTTCAGGCGATCCGTCACGCTTATTACGGTGTCGGACAGATCAACTTCGACGGCATGTTCTACCGCAAGGATATCGCCCGCAAGGCGTTGATGAGAAACTCCCTGCCGATGAAAAAAGAGAAAGCTCTCCGTTGGCTCATTATCCTTGTCGTGATTTGCGCCGCATGGGTACAGCCTTTCTTCAATGAATTATGTTCCACTAAATTCATCATCGCCAAAGCGGTTATTTCAGCGTATCTTATTTTGCGCTGTCTGCTGCTTATCGGTAAAAAGAAATTCAGTGCCCGTATCTGTTTCGGAACGTTTGCCATTCTTGCGATCATGATGATGGTGGTCTCAATGTTCGCCAAGCGCGATTTGGAGAAGAACGCGCGAGTTCCTGAAAAAGCTCCGATTGTTGAGCCTGCTCAAAAGTAATAATTGCCTATAAAAAGGGCAGTTGCAATAAATTCATTGCAACTGCCCTTTTTTTGCATTTGCGCCGCCATGTATGGCGGCACTCTTTACGAGATCAGAGCAAACGAGGTATCCCATTCTTTACCGACACTCTGGAAATATTTCCATTCAGTAGTATCTGCGCCTTTGACATAAAGTACACCGATATCGCCTTTGTCGGTGCGGATACGGAGATCGTCGATACCGTCACCGTTGAAGTCCGCGATCTGTTCAATGGTGTTCTTATTGGTGCATAGACCGATAAAGGAGTCAACACGACCGTCTTCAACAAGCCATGCTCCGACCCAGCCGTTGGATTTATTCTGCAAGAGAACATCATCCACACCGTCGCCGTTGAAGTCTCCGGTTCCGACGATAGTCATATCACTTTTCAGGGTATCGAGACTTGACCAGGTGATTTTTCCGTTTTCATCAATCATGTAAGCGCCGGTGAATCCGGCATCATGACGGACGATCACATCGTCACATCCATCGCCGTCAAGGTCGCCGACAGAGGCGATTTTCCACTCTGTGCCAAGACCTTTGATATAGTGCCATTTGTTATCATCACCAGTGACATATCCGAGGTCTCCGGCGGTGGAACGAAGCAGGTAATCGGTTACACCGTCACCGTTGAAATCCCCAAGTCCGAGGACATTGGTAGTAGCGTTTACAGACATAATGGTTTTGTAACCAGTAACCTTACCGTCAACGACATTCCATGCTCCGACATACTTATCATCCTGATAGAATATATCTTGCCCATCATCATCTGTGCCGTAAATTTTTCCTGTGCCGAGAATTTTTATATTTTTCTTGACCGAGGTCAAATCAT
>SUWE01000074.1 GCA_015061615.1 Lentisphaerota bacterium | reverse complement strand
TGAGTCGAACCACCACCACACACGCATACCACTTGCCAGTACAAAATCCCGCATGCGCGGGCGCCAGGGGTGCAGGGGGCGGCGTTAGCACCCCTGCAAAAAAAACACAGGTTTTGCGCTCAGCCCCAATTTCTGTCTTGCCAAATCTGTCACAAAACATCAGGTTTTGCGCACAGCTCCTTTTTACTTCATTCCACAAGGGAACGGTTACTTTGTGATGTAATACGGAGTGGTGTTGAGTATGGTCAACTCCGTCTCACCGAAAAGTTCGACACGGATAAAGTGTTTTGCCTCATAATCAGGCAGGGTGATATCCATATCCACTTTCTGAGTACCGGGATTCTGTGAATAAATTACTTTCCCGTCGGCATAAACGCGGATCTCCGTGATTTTTTCGCCTCTGGTGGCGGCGGTGATATGGAGCTGTTTTTCACTGCCGGAAATTTCACCGCCGGGGATGACTCCATCGAGGGTGATATCCGCTTCATCAAAACTGAGCGCCGAAATGGTGTGTCCGTTGCGGATTGCTTTGGTAACGGCATCGCGGCAGGGTTTTTCGCCGTTGAGATAGATGAAGTTCACCGCAGGGTAATCCAGAAGGCGCTGGAACCCGAAAAGGTCGACAGATACCATGGAGGTCATTCTGCCGCCTGAAAGCCAATATTTTTCCATTTCCGTACCCTGCCATGTTTTCAGCGGCTCCTGATCTACGGCATCGAAGGGATACTCAAAGCAGTATTCCGGATGATACGGATGAGTGGCAATGGCGACACCGTTGTGTTCGTGGATATAATCCAGAGCTTTATGCAAATAGGCATCAGCTTCTTCATCACCGAAAAAGCTGCGGGTAAATTCCGGAGTGTAGGAGTCATGGTCGATACCGACCGCCAGAATGTGGTAACTGTTGTGTCTGTCAGCAAAACGGTCGCCCCAGTTGAAGGGATGATACTCCTGACCGTCAAGGAAAAGCACCTTGTCATCGGAGTATTTTGCCGGATCGAGTTTGCCGTCGTAGGGTTTGGCATCTTTGACAGCGAAACTGCAAATATCCATATTCATATAACGCATCATGGCGTTGATGGTTCCGGGGGCGGAGTCGGCACCGTACCAGTCAAGCGAGTGCATGTGAACGGTGAGTTTGTAGTTGCGCTTGTCGGCGGGAAATTCGCCGCATTTGACTGCCGGAGGAGTGATTCCGGCTTTGAAGTTTTCAAAATGTGCCATCAGGTTGCGCAGATATTTTTTCCAGAAAGCAAGACAGCGTTCAGCGCCCTCGTCGAGAACTTCCGGAACAAGTATCTGATTGAGGAAATAGAGACCTTTGCCCTGTTTTGCCTGCAACACCAGAGCGCCGTCTTTGATGCCGGGATCCATGTATGAACCGAGAATTTCCCATTTTCCGCCGGCAAGGAAACAGCTCAAAGCGGCGGTTTCCACACATTCGGTGGAGTCGTCAAAGGTACTGCGGTGGCTGAGCAGACGGAAGGTGTTGACCTTAATTTTCCAGCCGATCATCTCATCGGGAGTGATTTTTTCAGGATAGTTGAGCAACGAGGCTTCTTCCATCCACGGCATCATGTAATTTTTGTAGGGTCTGCCGATGAAAACAGTGTCAATGTAGCGGTTGACCAACGTGGTCTGACCGAGTTCCGGAGGCAGAAAATAGGGCGCCCAGCGTTCGTAATTCTGGTGCATGAAAAGCACGATTCCGCCCTTTTCGACCCATTCCTGGATATAAGGCTCATCATTTTCGATATAATCGTTGAAGCCGTTCTGTTCGATCAGGACGACGTCGTACTTATCCAGATAGCCTTTTTTTGTGAAGTCGATCTTTTCGATATCGAAACCTTCGGCTTTGATAAATTCGACGAAACTCCATGTGGGTCTGCACCAATGTTCAAAATATCCGATACGCATAATGCACCTTCTGTTGTGTTAAAAAAATGAACTGCTTTAATATACCCTGTCAGGAGCGCATTATCAAGTGTTCTCCGTTAAATAAGACGGATTCAAATCGCTTCCGGAGCTTTGTTTCAGATACGGTATATTGCGACTTTTTGCAATTACCTCTTCAAAGTTTACTTGCATAAGCCGCTTTTAGATTTTGTACAGGGATTTTTAGAAAGATGGTACTTTTTGGCGGGATTCGACACGAGCGCAGCGAAGTGTGCGCGAGCATCGCAGACCGTAGGTCGAGAAGCGCAGGGCAACCCGCAAAAAAATTCCTCTGGTGCGAAGCAGACGAAGGTGAGTAAAAAAAAGAAAAACAGTCTGCAAACTTGTTTGCGAAGACTGCTTTTACGTTTTTTTACAGGGATTTTTGAAAAATGGTACTTTTTGGCGGGATTCGACACGAGCGCAGCGAAGTGTGCGCGAGCATCGCAGACCATAGGTCGAGAAGCGCAGGGCAACCCACCAAAAAATTCCTCGGGTGCGGAGCAACCGAGAGATGTAAAAAAGAAAAAAAGCGGCGTGCAAGTTTACTTGCATAAGCCGCTTTTGGATTTTTTACAGGAATTTTTTTATAAATATGGTACACCCGGCGGGATTCGAACCCACGACCTTCTACTCCGGAGGCAGACGCTCTATCCAGCTGAGCTACGGGTGCCCAATCATTGATATTTTATAATATAGCTCCATTTAGACGTGTTGGCAAGTCAATGTTGAAAAAAAGTTGAAAAGAATATATTGCTCTTGATTTCAATTTAGACAAGTTATACATTATTCTCTGTTCACAGGAGGAAGGTATGAGAGCGCCTAAATACACAGGCATTTACGAAGTTCTTAAAAATGAGATCACCGGAGGGAAATTCCAGTACGGCAGAAGTTTTCCCGGTGACAGTGAACTTGCTTTGCGTTTCAATGTCGCCAGAGAAACTTTGCGCCGCGCGCTTGATATGCTTGAAAAGGAGCATTTTATCGCCCGCAGTCAGGGCAGGCGTACCCGGATATGTTTCCGCGGGGTGCCGGATGAAAAACGGCTGCTGCTCGTGCATCCTGCCGATGCTATCGGCGGAACTTATGAACGCATCGCCGCTGATGCCGGAATGATTTCGGTTCCGCTCAATGATTTCCGCAATCTTTCCCCGCAGAAAATGGATGAGTGGCTCTCTGACAATGGAATATCCGGTATCGTGCTTTGCGGCAATCACTTTTATTCATCGGAAACGGTTTTTGATTCTCTCAATCAGCTCAAAGTTCCCACGGTATTGATGCTTGCCGCTGAATCCGATTTCCGTTTCAACCGTTTCAGCGGGATCCGTCTTGATTTGCGCGGATATTGGGAGGCGGCACTCGGCTGGCTTTACCGCCACGGATACCGCAGAGTCGCCACCTGTGCGGTTCCGGATATGTGCAAAATACGGGATATCCCCGTCTGTGAATATCCGGCGGTTTTGCGCAAAAAAGGTTTGTCCGATGATCCGCATCTTATGTTCAATGAGCAATGTTTGCGCAATCACTCATTTCTCAACAATCCGGAACCGTATTATGAGGAGATCGCCGCCGAAGTCACGCGTATGCTGAATCTGCCCGAGCCGCCGGATGCTTTTCTCTGCTTCAATGACCACTGGGCGCCGCCGGTTTATCAGGCGGTCGCCGCCGCAGGGAAGAAGATCCCGGAGGATTGCGGCGTTATGGGATTTCTGAGCGGCTTGCAGGAGCTTGCTCTTGAACCGGCGTTGACTACCGTGCATCTGGATTTTTATACTGTTTTACTGAAAGCAAAGGAACTTCTGCTCAACCCGCCGGCAAAAAGGCAGATAATTCCGGCTGATATATCTCTTTGTAAAAAGGGAAGTATACGCAGCAGAGAACCGGGATGACCGGAGAAAGGAGTTTTTTTGATGAAAATTTGACAATTTTTGAAAAAAAGTCGGGTAAATATTTGCATTTGAACACAATTTTGAGTATATTTAATAGGAGAGAGATTAGATATCAAAATTAATGAGGCAATTTCAAAACTCCTCAAAAATTCTTGAAAATCATCGCTGATTTTTCAGTCTCTTTTTGAATCAGTTTTGAAATTATCTCTAATAAAAAAGGAAAAACAAAATGAAAAAAAGTAACTTTGCCGCTGATCAGCGGGTGAAGCACTGCTTCACCCGCTGATCAGCGGGTGAAGCACTGCTTCACCCTTATAGAACTCCTCGTTGTCATCGCGATAATCGCGATTCTGGCGGCGATATTGCTGCCTGCACTGAACAGCGCCCGTGAACGCGGCCGCAGTGCGGCTTGCGTGAATAACGAAAAACAGCTCGCCAGTGCCGTGTCTCTTTACAACAGCGACAACGATGATTACAACCCCTATCACGCATTTTTCGATTATCCTGGTGCAGGAGCCCGAGCAGGCTGGAATACAGCGATCATGACTTATGCAGGTGTCGGCACAGTCACTCCCTATCGCGGTAATCCCTCACCTTACACTGTGGAAGTTTTTATTTGTCCTTCTCAGATCGTAGAGGATCGTATCAACCTTGTCGGGTACTATTGCTCATACGCTCCCAACGGCAGAACTCCCGGTATCGGTGATGCGCCGGTTCCCAACCCCCGTGTTTTCGGTTATTCCACTTATGGCGGTCAGAACAATCCCCCGATCAAAGTCGGCTCTCTTCAGAAACCCTCTGTCTGCATGATGCTTACCGATGCTCTGAATCACAAAGGCGACAATCAGCACAAAATCGACAGAACTTCTGTTGCCATGTGGAACTGGGATGGCAGTGTCAACTCTGTTGAGGCAATGAAAGCATTTTTGATGGATGCCCGCCATAACAATACTATGAATATGGCTTATATGGATGGTCACGTCGGCAACTACAAACCTGAATTTCCTCTGAACTACAAAGCCGAATTCTGGGGCTACACTGACAGACCCCAATAATAAAATTTCCTAAAAAATGAACAATGTTAAAGATTTCGGTGCTGCCGGAAATGGCAGCACCAAGGATACTTGCGCCCTTCAGCGGGCGATCGACGCAGGCGGTATTGCCTATGTTCCTCCCGGTGTATATCTTACCGGAACCCTCTATCTGAGAAGCAACGGCGGTCTGGAACTTGCTCCGGGGGCCGTACTTCTGGCAAGTCCTGATAAAGAGGATTACAACGCCGATGATTACTGCGTGCAGAATCAGGCTTATCCCGACGATCAGGTCAGTGCCGCTCACCTTATATCCGCAGTTGAGTGTGAAAATGTCGTTATCCGCGGCGGCGGAAAAATCGACGGTTCCGCGCGTACATGGCTCAATCAGGTCGCGTGGGTCATGGGCAGAGAGGGGTATATCTATCCCCCGTGGCGCCCCGGGCAGCTGATTTACTTCTGTGAATCGTCGCATCTGACCATGACCGATGTGGAAATCGTCGATGCTCCCTACTGGGCGGTGCTTTTCCACGGTTGTGAACATGTCAACGTGCGCGGAGTGCGGATCTTCTGCGACCCGCTGGGGCATAACGGTGACGGTATCGCTGTCGATTGCAGTTCCTTTGTCAATATCAGCGATTGTCAGATCGAAGGGAGCGACGACTGCATCACCCTGCGCGGCAGGGCAGGAGTGCTCAAAAAACAGCGGAATTGTGAAAATGTTACTGTGAGCAACTGCATTCTCAAAACTCTTGAAAGCGCCATCCGTATCGGAGTCGGTGACAGTTCATGCTGTGTGAGAAGGGCGATTTTCAGCAATATCATCATCCGCGGCGCGTATACCGGGGTGTGCATTTGCTCCAACTGGAAAGCGTGGTCAGACAGTCCGGGGGTGGAGGATATGAACTTCCACGATTTCTATGTCGATGCCGACCGTCCTTTCAGTATCGCCAATTACACCTGTCTTTCACCGAAGGCGGAAAATATTCCTCATCCGGGGCATATCCGGCGCATTGCGTTGCGCAACTGGCGGGGCAGGGGATTGCAGACAGCCAATATCCTTGAAAACGGCGGCGGCGAGATCAGCGGTCTGGTTTTGCAGGATATCGACCTCATTTTCCACGGTGAAAATAAAGAGGCGGCGACTGCCGGAGCCCGAAGCTGTCACGATGGCGAACCCCTTCTGCCCGCAGGATTTTATATCAGCGGTACACAGGGAACAAAAATCACCGGTTTGAAGTGTTCTTGCGAGGGGGATGGATTGTGGAGCGAAATGCTCCGTGTGGAAAACAGTTCCTCAATGACCATCGACGGCAAAAAAATTGATAAGAATATCGTAATTAACTTGTAATCAAGGGAATCAAATAATGAAAATAAGATGTCTCTATGCCCTTATTGTCTCTTTTTTCCTGTTTCCGCTTTCTGCGGATAACGGTTGGAGCAGTGCCAATGCCCAACGGAACAACCGTTCGGATTTTTCCCAAGTACGCTGGCATGAAAATTTTGACAGCAAAGAAAATTCTTTTACTGTGGAGTATTGCGAAGGTGCCGCCGGAAAGGTGGAGATCGTACCCGGTGGCGGTAAAAACAACTCCCCCGCGCTCAGAACGGTGAAGACGAACAATGAGGGATATATCGTTATCCGGTTCAAAAAAACGCTCCCGGTGAAAAAAGGTGAAAAACTTCAGTTCAACGCCTGCTATCAGGGCGTAAAAAGCATCATGCCGTACTCCTATGCGCTGCTCAGAATGCAGACTCCCGGTCAGAAAAATTATCCGGCATTCACCTTTTACCCCGGAATCAACGGCGGACAGCGGCTCCAGCAGCTTCTGCCGACACCGCCGGATACATGGGAACGCAAGTTCACTCAGCGCCGTGCTGATGAAAAATCTGTTTCCTTTCAGCCGACGCTGATAATCGCCGGACACGCATCAGAGGCGGTGTGGGATGATTTTTATATTGAAGATGATGATATCTCAGCTCAGCACTGGACAAAAACGCTCAATGCCCGTCCTGTTGCAAATCGTGAAAAGGAGATGATTTCCAAAGAAAAACTTGCTGAACTCATCGAAAAAATGCCGGATCGTTCAGCCAAAGTCGTTTCCATCAACGGCAGGAGCCGACTGGTTCTTGACGGTAAAATCGTTGCTCCGGTTATTTGCGGCGCTCCGCGCAGCGCCGATCATTTCGGAAATTCCGGAGTGAATCTGGTACGGGTCGGTATCCGTCTCGGTCAGGGGAAAAATGCCAAAACTTATCCAGGCTGCTGGAAATCAAAAGATGAGTTGAATATAGATCAGGCTGTTGATCAGATCAGCGATGTTTTACGCCTTAATCCAGAAGCAAGGATAATCCTTTCCATTCTGCTTCACCCTTACTGGGAATTTACCAAAGATTATCCCTCTGAAGCGTGGATAGGTAAAAAGGGCTTTCCGCTTTTCGGCAACGGAATCCACCTGCACGAAAATGAAACGGATAAACCCCGTGACCCTGCTGCCGACTATGCGTGGCCCAGCTATCAGTCGGAAATACTGATGGAACTTTACAAAAAGCAGATGGCAAAAATCTTCCAGCAGCTCAAAGAACGCAACTATCTCAAAGCGATCGTCGGTTTCCATGTCGGCGGCGGTCATGACAATCAGCTCGGTGTGCCGCACTTTGATTACAGTAAACCGGCACAGAAAAAGTTCCGCGAATATCTGCGCGGGATCTATCCCGACAATGCCGCATTGCAGAAGGCGTGGAACAAGCCGGATGTGACCTTTGATACCGCAAAAGCTCCGGCAATGGGCGGAAACAATGACTGTTTTGATGTCAAAACCCAGCGTGACCGTATCGACTTCTACCGTTTTTCCAAAATCGCCCCGTGGCGCATGGCGGGCGAGGTCGCGGATTACGCCAAAAAGGTCATCGGCAAAGATGTTGTCGCTATCCGCTGGGGGCAGAATCCATTCTGCGGAACACCGGATTCCTCACCGGCGATCAGCGATTTTATCTATAATCAGAAGTTCGATATCCTTGTGGAACAGGCTCCCTATAATGACCGTCCCCCCGCCTCATCGTGCGTTGCCAAAGTTCCGCTGGATTCATTCCACCTCAACGGCAAAATGTTTGTCAACGAGTTTGATATCCGCACCTGGTGCGCCGCACCTTCGTGGGAAAAAGAGATCATGAGCATCACCTGGGGATTGGTGCTTGACCCGCCGATGTGGCGCAGTGTCAACCGCAAACTTGCCGGTTCCATGTTCGCCAACGATATGGGATTCTGGTATCTGGATATGGCTCCGGGATGGTTTGACAACAAAGATATCCTTGCTGATATCAAAGATGTTAACGCCATTGGCTGCAAAATGATGAATCTGCCGCCGTCAGCATGGAAAAAAGATACCGCTCTGGTTATTGATGATGAAGGATATTTCCTCCGCAATCTTCCCGGACCTTCGTGGATGTTCGATATCACGACACTGCTCCAGCATCAGCTTTTCGGTTTCGGCGGTGTTCCTTACGGATTTTATACTGTCAACGATTTTATCCGCCGCCCCGAATTGGCAAAGCAGTTCAAAGTGGTGGTCTTTATCGGAATGTATGAGATCGACAAAGCGCGTTTGCAGATGATAAACAGTTTGAAAAACTCTGACCGCACTCTTGTTTTTCTTTCCGGCAGCGGCAGACTCGGCGGAGCAAAAGAGGCATTCGGTATGGAAGTCAAATACGCCGGACACAAGGTCAATCACACCATTATTCCCGCAAAAGGTGTCAATGATGATTTCACTTCTCTCTGGCGCAGTCAGCGGACGGGGGCTCTTAAATGCGAACCGGCATGGTACGATCATATTCCGGTAGTTTATGCTGTTCCGGGAAAGGGCGACAGGGTGCTTGCTTATTTTGCTGAAAACAAAAAGCCCGCAGTCGTGGAACATAAAGGTAACGGATACAAGGCATATTATATCGGGGAATCCGGCGGATTGACTCCTTCGTTCTTCAACAAACTTGTCAATGAAGCCGGAGCATACGCCGCCGCTCCCGCAGGATTCCAGTGCGAGACCAACGGAAATTTCCTCTCTCTGCACAGCTCTGTTACGGGAACTGTTACGCTGAAATTCCCTTTCAAATGCAATGTCACCAATCTTGCCGACGGCAAAGTTATCCGTAATGTGACGGAAATACCATTGAAAACCGAGGCGGGCAAGACCCACTGGTTTCAGCTTGCTCCTGTCAAATAAACTTTGACCGTTTTGCAAGTTGTTGAGCGCAAAACCTGTGTTTTTTTTGCAGGGGTGCTAACGCCGCCCCCTGCACCCCTGGCGCCCGCGCATGCGGGATTTTGTACTGGCA
>SUWE01000010.1 GCA_015061615.1 Lentisphaerota bacterium | reverse complement strand
TCGTTATTCAACACATCTAATATAACACGTAATTTAAAATTTGCACTGTACTCTTGAGGTTTTGCTTTTTCTTTTTTCATAAAATATGCACTCCTTTAGTTGTGTCCAACTTTTGGGGTGCATATCAAATACTGGGGGGGGGCTTGTGAGTGTTTGCAAACAACCCGCGCAGACTGCAAACAGCGCCGCCCCCTTAAAAACCAGTATTCTTAGTGTTCTTAGTATTCTCAGTAATCACAGTAGCGGCGCATCCTAACGACAGTGCGCCACAGCGGGTATCCCGAACCCATGCCTGCCCGCAAGCAGTGGCGGGTGTTTTTTTAACGCGCTTTGCGCTTTTCAAATCCGGTTGTCAGCCGCCACGCCTTTCCGGCGGCGATTTCAACTGCCGGAAAGAACATTTCACATGATACCGGCTGGGCGGGGGAGTTCCAGAAGTAATATTTTTCCGGAGTCGTGTTCCAACGCAAGGTTAAAAAGTTTCCGCACTCAAGCACCTTTCCTCCGCCGGAAAGATAGTTGTTTGCCGGACTCCTGCTGTCAACATTAAGAGTTTTGCCTGCCGAGGTGAACGTTACCGCTTTGCCGGCGGTGAAATCCGGACGGTGATGCTGCCAGAAAGCGATTTTTTTCGCACTTGTGCCGTTGTTGATTACTTCAATATCAACTTTTACCCTGCCGTCAGCAGTGAAATAATAACTTTTATTGATGCGGATACCTTTCAGCATCCGGTGGGTCAAATCCTGTTTGAATGTTACCCGGACTCCGCCGTTTTCCACCTGTGCCGAAACAAAATCGTAACTCTGGCGGCAATCCGCCGCCCATGCCGCTTCGCGCGGAGTATGGAACAGGTCGCGGAAATAAAGGTCACTTGTTCCGTTGTACTTTTTCCCTGTCAGTACCGCTCCGTCACTGCGGAGTATTTTCCAGAGGGTGCTGCCGTTTGCCTTGACCGCAATGCCCCCCTGAGCATCTTCAAAAAGTACCCATTTGCCGCTGTTGAGAATGGTGCGGGCAGCGGGGAGCTTATCCGGTTCCGCCGCAGGAACGGCAGGGTATTTTCCCGCCTCACTTTTGCTGATAAGTTCAAAAAATCGTACTTCATAAGGTTTGAGACGGATGGCAAGACGGTTTCCCTTATCCGGCAGAATGGCAGTTTTCTGCTCAAGGTCAAGTGCCGCATGTTTATCATCAAGTGCGACGGCGCTCCAATTTTCTCTGTTGCCGGAGGTGTTGACTGCGGCAAACATGGTTTTTCCGTCGCGGGTGAATCTGCGCCAGCGGACGGAACTGTGCCCTGTTGAAGAAATATACTCTGCCTTGCCGTCAAGCATGTACTCCCTTGCGGCGATACGGTCAAGTGCGCGGCGCAGTGCCGATATCTGTCTGCCGTCAAGGGTGTGGTATCCGACGAAAAGGACGAGATTTTCCACCCGCTGTATTCCGGCAATAATGGTTTCGCATTCAATAAGTTCCGGAGTAATAAGTGAATAGGGGAATGTTCCCCCTTTGCTCCGTTCATCGGTGGTGTAGGTTATCACGGTTTCCGGGTGATATTCGAGCATCTCTTTCTGCCATTGCCAGAGCAGTTCCGGCAGGGCGTATATCTGTGCCTGATAGATATCGACCCGTTTGATTATCTCATCGACTCCGCCGGTGATGCGTTTGAGGTGGAGCATGTCGCTTTTTTTATCGAAGCGGTAACCGTTTATTCCGGAGCGGATCCCGTATTTTTTACAGATATCGTGGAATGTTCCGTTGATACGGTTGTGCTGGGAACAGCGGAATGCCATATATTTTTCCGGATAAAGCTCTTCCGCAGTGCGGGCGTCGGGGATCTCTGTCGATTCTGCAATGGCGGCAAAGCGGCAGAACTCCCTGTGACACGCCGGACAATAGTGATAGTAATCGTGCAGAAGCGGCTCAAAGTTCCAACAGAGGATCGCATTTTTGTATGCAGAAAGATTTTGTGCCATACGGCCGATACGTTTCCATACCTTTTCATCGGCGATCAATCCGGTCAGGCAGTTGTTTGCCGGCTGCTGCCAGAAACCGCGCTGATTGGTGAAATTTGCCGCATTGAAGATATCCATATCTTTGGCTTCAGATATGCTTGCTCCCGAAATGCCTGAACGCATGATATTTTTCAGATAGCGCTGTAAGATATCTTTGTCGCGCAAGTAGTTGAGATACGGCTCATACCAGCTGAAAATCACCGGACGGCGGGGGAGGGAGAGTTTTTCTGAAGGGAGAATTTCCAAATCAAATTTACCGCTGTCGAGCTTTTTTCCGTCCCGGGATATCTGCCAGAAAAGTTTGCCGCCGCTGCCGCAATCACCTTCAAAAAGCAGTGCCAGACCGGAAAAGAGATCGGCAGAAAATTTCCGCATCGGCAGAACCGCATCGGCAGGCAGTTCCAGCTTGTACCTCTGATATCCCTTCCGCGCTCCGGCTTGAGGTACTGCCGGGACATCCGGAGTATTGACGGCGTAGACGACTTTGGAAAAAACGATACGGAAACTTTCCGGCATTTCCAGTTCCAGAGTGAATTTATCCTGTCTGCCGGAAGTGAAGAAATAAAAAATCAGGGGAACACTTTCCCCTGAAATACCGACCAGTTTCTTTTCATAGTTGAGCGAACTCGGATAAAACTCCGTTTTCATTTCCGCCGGAACGGTTTCCATGATTTTTACATCGTCGAAATTGACTTCGCCCGGACCGTTGAGTTCAAGCTGAAGTTTCAGATAATAACCGTCATTATCCTTTGCCGGGGTGAAGTATTCCAGCTCAAAAGTTTGCCACGTTTCTCCGTTTTTCACCGCACACTTGCGGACACCGCCGAAACCTGCATAGCGCTTTTGCGAATCGTAAAGGATCAGCGTCGCGGCGGCATTGCCGGCAGGATTGCGTGCCTTGAAAGTGAGTTTGTAACATTTGCCGCCTTCGACTTTTATCATCGGTGAGGCGATATAGCCGGAGTTTTTTGCCGCGTCGGCAGGGATCATGATCTTCACCGACCGTTTGCCCTCTGATGCAAGTGCGCTGTCCACACTGTGGAAAGCGTAACTGTTGTTTGCGGTACGGCGCACCCAGTTCGGCAGTATTTGCGATGCTCCGGCGGCGCCTTCTTCAAAAGAGCCGTTGGCAACGAGATTTTTTCCGGAAACAACCGGGTTTTCAGCTTTTGCGGCACTGTCAAGCGAGACGAGTCTGACATTGTCAAAACGCACTTCTCCCGGTCCCTGAAAGGCGATTTGCAAAGTTCCGGTATATCCGGCAGGATCCTGAGCCGGAGCGGTGTAGAGGTATTCGAGCTTTTGCCATTCACTGCTCTTTGGAACGGCAATTTTGCCGTAGAAGGAAAATCCGGCAGTTTTGTTTTTCGAGTCACGCGGAATGATGTAGACCATTGCATTTCCGCCGGAACACTTCGTTTCAAGAGTGAGACGGTACTTTTTCCCCGGTTCAAGCCGGAACGCTTTCGCGGTGGAAAAATATCCGCTGTTTTTCTCCGTGACCGTTATTCTGCCGCACCGTTTGCCGTCGGCGGCATCGCCGCTTTCAATGAAGTGGAAACCGTAACTGTTGTTTGCGGTACGGCGTACCCAGCCGGGCAGTATCCGGGATGCTCCGACGACTCCATCTTCCAGAGAACCGTTGAATATGAGATTTTCCGCATCGGCGCTCACTGTTGCAAAGGCAAGCAGAAGCGGTAATAAAAAATGCTTTTTCACGACAGGTGTCTCCTCTGAGTTTTACAGCGGCCAATCGAGAGTCTGATAGGTCGATTCACCGACAAATTCCCCGGTTTTGTTCCGGTCGACCACGGCACTGTGACCGTCTAAAAAGAGGATGTTGGCTTTTTTGTTATGTACCATGGTGATATATCCCTGATTTGCCGTAAGCGACTGTGAAAAGGTGTAGTAGGGGATTTTGCTGGTCGCGGACTGCACGCTGTCGGCAAGATATTTGAAGATCGAAGGCTGAGCGACTTTGCCGAGCTTGTTCGCAACTTTGTTGAGATATCCCTTCCCCTGCGGGTCAAAACTCTTCCACTGGATGGCATCATCGCTGGTCATTCCGTAAATGTATGAGCAGTGAATGAGTCCCTCTTTCAGTGCCGGAGCAAATTCGATCAGGTCGGGACAGGTCAGACGTGTGTTGAGGTGATACCAGCTGTTGGTGTATTTGTAATCTGCCGATGCCGCATTGCCGTAACGGCAGAGATACCAGCCCCAGTGAAACTTGCCGTCGGGCGAGTGACCGAGGAACCAGCCGTCATTGCTGTCGGCATACATGAGCAGATCGACGCCGAGCTGTTTTTGCAGATTCAGGCAGTTGGTCGCTCTTGCCCTTGCGCGGGCGGAGTTGAGTGCAGGCAGAAGTATCGCCGCCAGAATGGCTATGATGGCAATTACCACGAGCAGTTCGATAAGAGTGAAGTTCTTTTTCATTTTTTGTTTTCCTTTCTGTCAAGACGGGTTATATTTTTTGAATATGGGTTTTTGAGTTTTATAAAACTTTTGCTCATATCCGACAGCAGTGCTTTGGGCGGCTGTACGGGGTCATTGCGCAGCTCACGGAAACGGTTCCAGATGGCGCGCGCATTTTTTTCTTCATCATATTTCACACAGGCAAATATATTGCCTTCAGGCAGAAGTGTTGACTGGTCATCTCTTATCACCAGCAAATAATCCCTGCCCGGAACTTTTCCGGCATCTATCAGTTTCAGCACGAGTTTGTGCATGATATGCCCTGCCATGATCAGCGCATCGGGAAATACAGTTTCGGAAATCAGCAGATCGAAGATTTTTTTCAGCTGTTCGTCACTTTTTGCCGGAAGGGAGTCGATCAGGCGGTACGGTTTGAGTTGATACTCCCGCTTGAGTTCGGCGGCGGTGGACATTTCCGCTTCCCAGCTGATCAAATTGTTGAGTGAGCGTGAAAAGAGTGTACCTATTCTGCGGCAGCCGCAGGCGACAAGGGCGCCGACTGCTTCATCGAGCCACTGCTGATGATTGTAGTCTATGGAGTCAAGCCCCAGAGATTCCGGCAGATGATTGCATATAAGCGCCGGTATCTTGCGGCGTCTGAGTTCGGCTGAAAGTGCCAGATCAAAATCGCTGTAAAGGAAGATATAACCGTCAAGTTCCGGTTTTTTGTAAAACTCCGGATTTTGAGCAAGAGTCTCCCTGAGCGGACCCAGAAAGACCAGTTCATCGCCGTCGGCAGCGGCGGCAAGCGACAGGAATTTCATCCGGGGTTCCTGAGTAGGAACCAGTTGGGTGAAGTCGCCGAAAACGCCGACCTTATGGCGGAACGGTTTTACTGAACGGTTGACGAAACTCCCGTGGCGCGTAGCTCTTATCACTCCTCTTGCCACCAGCGGTTTGAGGGCGTTGTGCATCGTCTGTATTGCAACACCGTATTTTTCCGCCAGAGTTTTGACTGTCGGCAGACGGTCGGTATAAATTCCGTTTATGATATCTTTTTCGACTGCCGCACCGACGGCTGTGAACTTTGCATGACTCATAATATCAACTTCCCGAAGTTAGCTGAGAAAAGATACATGAGTTATGAGATTTTTTCAAGATTTCAGACAGTCAAAAAACGGTGTTTTTTTATACACACATAGAATACAGAAGTGCCGTATGGTACAGCGTTGAATGTGTTTTTGTCTGCCAACAACCCGCGCAGACTGCTTTTTGCGCCGCACCAATTTTGTCAGACAAGTCAGACAAGTCAGACAAGTCAGACAGCGGCGCACCATAAAGCCCGCGCGCCACAGCGGGTATACCGAACCCATGCCTGCCCGCAAGCCGCACGGGGGCAGTCTGCAAACACCCCGCGCAGACTACTTTTTGCGCCGCCCCAAATAAAAAACCAGTATTCTTAGTGTTCTTAGTATTCTCAGTTTTCACAGTCAGCGGCGCACCCTATAATCCGCAAGCCGCAGACGGTATCTAAAACCGGTGCAGCCCGCAAGCCGCACGGGGGCAGTCTGCAAACACCCCGCTCAGACTGCTTTTTGCGCCGCACCAATTTTGTCAGACAAGTCCGACAAGTCAGACAAGTCCGACAGCGGCGCACCCTATAATCCGCGCGCCGCAGGTGGTATCTAAAACCGGTGCAGCCCGCAAGCCGCACGGGGGCAGTCTGCAAACAACCCGCGCAG
Source organism: Lentisphaerota bacterium (assembly GCA_015061615.1). Lineage (GTDB taxonomy): Bacteria > Verrucomicrobiota > Lentisphaeria > Victivallales > Victivallaceae > UBA1784. Next base: position 55,911 of record SUWE01000010.1, on the reverse strand, counting down.
ACTGCTTTTTGCGCCGCACCAATACTTATCCGTACCTATCCGTACTTATCCGTACCTATCCGTACAAGCGGCGCACCATAACGGCAGTGCGCCACAGCGGGTATACCGACCCCATGCCTGCCCGCAAGCCGCACGGCTTACAGATCGCCGAACAGCGGAAGGTCACCGAACTCATGACCGGCATTTTTCTCCGGTTCATTTTCCAATGAAGCGAGGAACTCATCCAGAGATACGATTTTGACTCCGAGTTTGCGGGCATTTTTCAGTTTTGACGAGTTGTCGTTGATATCCGCCGCCACCAGAACGGCAAGTTTGGCGGTGACTGAATCCATCGGGGTGTACCCGTGTTCCGATGCAAGTTTTTCGTAAAATGAACGCTTTTCGGGCATTTTTCCGGTGAAACATATTCCGGGCAATTCTGCGGAGTTGTTCTGTGCTTTTCTGATGGTCACGGCACTGAGCAGTTCATCAAGTTCCTCCGCACGTTCCGCAAGCGCCGTTACCACCGCCGTTGCCCGCTCCGGGCCGATTCCCTGAATTTCCGCCAGAGAGTCCACTGTGGCGCTTCTGAGGGAGTCGATGGGGAACTTTTCCAGAATAAGTTTGGCGGTATTGGCACCGATACCGGGGATATTCAAAGCGGCAAGCAGCTGGAAATCATCGACTTCACGCGCCTTTTGTATTTCGTTGTAAAGATTTTCCGCACTCTTTGAAGCAAATCCTTCAAGCAGAAGGAAATCCCCTTTGTTCAGGTCGAAAAGCTCTTTGAGATGGCGGACGTGGAACTTTTTCATGATCTTTGCCACCGTCGGTTCACCGAGCCGTTCTATTCCGAGATTTTTGACTGCGGCGGCAAGCAGCTGAAGCTGACTGCCGGGACACTCTGCATTGGGGCAGCAGATTTCCGGACCTTTGCGGATAAGTTTGCTTTTGCACGCCGGACACTCCTCAATAAAGGGGGTTTCCCGCGTTTTTCCGGGGATGCTTGCGGCGATATAGGGTATAACGTCACCGGCGCGTTCGACCGTGACCGTGTCACCGATCATCAGTTCCATGTCGATGATATTCTGGATATTGTGGAGCGTGGCACGTTTGATGGTGATTCCCGAAAGCTCCACAGGGGCAAGTTCCGCCACCGGAGTGAGACAGTTTTTACCGAAGCTCCACTGGACACCGAGCAAGGTGGTCTGGGCGCTGGAGTTGGTGAATTTGTAGGCGATCTCACCTCTGGGGTGGTGGGCGGTCGCTCCGAGAGATTCTCTGAATGCGGTATCGGCAAATTTGAGAACGATTCCGTCCATCGGATAGGGAAGCCGTGCGAAGGCAGATTTAAGCTCTTCCCATTTGCTCTGCAATTCACTGAATTTCACCGGTTTTGAAATGAGGTTGTAGTCGACCAGTGTCAGTTTTGCCCCCTGAGTAAGCATCGGAACGATATCCTTGAGCGTCATTATTCCGGCGACGGCATTGCGGGAGTTTTTGTATATGCCGCCATCTTTTTTGCGGATGCGCGAATAGATGTTGACAAAATCATCATCCCTGATGACGATCTCACCGCGCACCGGACGGTCAACTTTGCCGGTGTAACCCGGTGCTTCAAGTTCGATAAGCGGCAGTTTGGCGGAAATATCCTCCCCCGTTTTCCCGTCGCCGCGGGTGGAAAGGATTTTGCCGTCAAAATTTGCGGATATTCCGTCGTATTTCGGTTCGACCAGCAGGAGTTCATCCGGAGTTCTGGCGTATTTGCCCGCCCACTCAAGAAGGGATTCCAGCGAATATGCTTTATCGAGTGAGAGCATCGCTTTTTTGTGGTGTACTTTGCCGTCGGAAAGGACTGACGGAGTGTGGATTTTATGGAGCAGTTCATTATCCGGATCCAGTTTCCGGAGCCGTTCGACGATCTGATCGTAAAGCACGTCGGAAATCTGCGGTTCATTGAGTTCCCAGTAGCATTTGTCGTGATATGCCAGCAGTTCAGCAACGGCGGCGGCATCCATTGCGGCAAGGTCGAAATTGATAAAGTCCATACTTTTACCCGGTTTCAGAAAAACAAAATTGCAAAAACATTTCATAAAATATAATACACATGATTGCATTTTGCAAATTTTCCGCTATATTATATCATTTGAACAACCGTAATGTGTTGTAAGAATCAGCAAAGAAAGATAAACAAACTATGGCTAAAGAATTTAATGTCGCCGTTGCCGGAGCCACTGGGGCTGTCGGTGTCGAGATGATCAAAACCCTGGAAAAACGCAATTTTCCGGTCAAAAATCTGAAACTGCTTGCCTCCGCCCGTTCCGCAGGCAAAACTCTGGAATACAAAGGCGAAAAAATCGTTATCGAGGAGATGACCTATGATTCATTCAAAGGTGTCGATATCGCTCTTTTCAGTGCCGGCGGCAGTATTTCCAAAGAGTACCGCAAATATGTGGTCGATTCCGGTGCGGTGATGATCGACAACTCCAGCGCCTTCCGTATGGAAGATGACGTTCCGCTGGTCGTTCCCGAAGTCAACCCCGAAGATATCAAAAAACACAACGGCGTTATCGCCAATCCGAACTGCACCACCGCGATCATGCTGGTCGCCGTTGCGCCGCTGCACCGCGCCAAAAAACTGCGCCGTCTGGTCGCCGCGACTTATCAGGCGGCTTCCGGTGCCGGTGCCAAAGGCATGGCGGAACTGATCGAACAGACCAAACAGATCCTCAACGGTGAAGCCATTGAACCCAAAGCGTTTGCACACCGCATCGCTTTCAACCTCATTCCGCACATTGATTCATTCACTGAAAACGGATATACCAAAGAGGAGCTGAAAATGCTCAACGAATCACGCAAGATGCTCCATCTGCCCGATCTGCCGGTGAGCTGCACCTGCGTGCGTATCCCTGCGCTGCGCGCCCACTCCGAATCACTGAACCTTGAGTTTGAAGAGGAGATCACCCCCGAAGAAGCGCGTGCCATTCTCGCCGCCGCTCCCGGTGTGACCCTCGCCGACGATCCGGATTCAAAACTCTATCCGATGCCGATCGACGCCACTGAAAAATATGATGTTCTTGCCGGACGTATCCGTCAGGATATCTCCCGCAATGACAAACGCGGTCTGGAAATGTTCGTTTCCGGCGACCAGCTCCTCAAAGGTGCGGCGCTCAACGCGGTACAGATCGCCGAACTGCTCTGATATAATGCAGAGTAAAACGGGAATATTTCTGCTGACAGCGCTCTTTTTTCTGTTTGCGCTGTTTGTGAACGGCTGTTCTGCACCAAGTGCGGAACAGCAGAACCGTTTGCAGCTTTATTCCCTGCTCGATGAGCCGGCGGCGGAACGATTGTCCGTTACCGGACAAAGTGCGCTCAAATGGAAGTCACGTCAGGTGGAACTTTCCCTTGAGCGCAAAATTGAAAGTGCCTCAAATCCAGCTGAGCGCCGTCATTTTGCGGCGGTGCTTTCGCTTTTCAAACTTTTCACTGCCCTCTGCCCGCCGGAATCGGTCAGCGGTATGGGGCATGCTGCTTATGCTGTTGATGATAAGAGAGTTTATGAAAAAGGAGTCCTCCTTTTGACTCCGGAGTCAAAAGGATTGCTCAAAGATTTTTTCAACCCGCAGGATACTCTTGATATCAAAGCGTTGTACGGGGATATTCCGGCGCAGACAGCGGCGTTTTTCGCCGCCGATATCCGGGTTACTGAGCTTTGGAAAACGCTCGGAGAGTGCGGCGGATTTTCTGAGATACTTGCCGCGAAGATCCCCGCGGGGATCCCGGTGGCTGAATTTGTTTCGGCGATGGACGGCGTATGGCAGCTTACTCTGCTTCAGGCAGATAAAACACATACCGTTATAAAAATTTCTGTTCCGGACAAAGAGTCGCTTATATTCAACATGTTCAGCATGGCGGCGCGCGCCCCGTCAGGCAGAACGCGGCTTTCTCTGCCCGGTTTCGGTACATTTATCCGGCAGGATGGGCGTTTGACGCTTTATCTCGGCGCTCCTTCGGAAGAAATTTTCAAAGCGGCGGAAAAAGATAAACTCACTTTTGATGACAGAATCATGGCGCAAATGCCGGAAAAGGCGGCATTTTTTGCCTTCGCCGATCCCCGCAAAATAAACGATGATTTGAAAAATATCTCACTGGGCAGGCTCTCTTTTGCCGCAGTTGCCGGAATGGAAGAAACGGCGGTAGTTGCCGTTTCACATCTTGCAGAAGAATATGGATATCTCATATCTGCCAATGGCGGCGGCGGTATACTGAGTACGGATATTGAACTTTTCAACGATATCATTCTGCCGCTGTTCAAAGATTGTCTGCCGGATAAAAATCAGTTGTCACCATCGAAAACGGTGAAAAAAGTCCGGCTGTCGCAGCAGCGCTGTTCCTGTGCGGCACTTCTGGCTCAGGCGGCGAAAGCAGTGAAAGATCAACCGGAATTGGAAGGCGGATTTTACCGCATTGAAGAAGGGAAAATGATTCCGGTAGAGGCGGCGGGATTTGAAGTGGTGCTTTTTAAGAGCAAAACTCCGTCCCGGTCACTGCCGATACTGATCGCTCCGGCGCACAAAGAGGGTTTCTGTGCCTGCGGTCTTGATGGAAAAGTCAGCAGATATCAGCTGGTCAAGCCGGACAGTTTCCGGCGGATAGCCGGTTTTTTGCATACGGTTTATAAATTTGACGAAAAAGTTTTCCGTGAGCTTGTCACTCTGGCAGGTGAACTCGACCGGAAACAGGGGAAGTGAAATGAGATACAAAAGTGAAAAGAGTTTCAATAAAGAGCTGCTTGATGCGGTGGAAAAGTGTTCGGATAATCTCTCTTTTGAAGATATTTCCCGTTTGAACGGTATCCGTCTGGAACTGCTCCGGCGTTACATTGACCGTCAGGCAAAAAATATCCGTACTGAGACATGGGATAAGATCTATCCGCTGCTGCGCCCCTACCTTGAAGGTCCGGAGCCGATCAAAGAACCCCCGCCGCGCCTCGGTGCCGCTTACCGCCGTCACCCGGAACTGGTGGATATGCTCAGTGAACAGAAGGTTCTGCTGGATGAGTTTGCAATCTTTTCCGACCGCGAAAAGCGGCAGATCATCAAAAAATTTGCTTCAGTATTGGATGCTCCGGCGAAGCCGACGGAGTTTGAAAGTCTGTCGCACATCGAAAACGAGCTTATGGGCAACTTTCTTGCCATGAGCAAAGAAGTTCAGAATGATATGCTTGCTGAACTGACTGCCAAAGCTGTTGTCGAAGCCCGCCGTCAGCGTGCCGAACTTTTCTGAAAAATGGATGATGTTCCAAATTTTGTGAAAACCAACCAGGAGCAAGGCGCGAGATTGCCCGCAATGCGCCGCCGCAGATTAGATTTTTCACAAAAAAATGAGACATGACGAAAAATGCTCTATCCTGAGAATGCGCTGATAATGGCGCCCTTATCCGGTTTTACCGACCTGGCCTACCGCCGTGCCGCGCGCAGGGGCGGCTGTCGTTACGCCTTTACCGAAATGGTCGATGCCGCAAGCCTTGCCTATGCCAACGGCCACGGTGAAGTTCTTCTCAAACGCGGGGAGGAGGAGGATTTTCTGGCGACTCAGCTCGTCGGTTCCGAACCGGAACTGCTCAAACGTGCCTGTGACAAGCTCAACGCTTACGATTTTTCCCTGCTCGACTTCAACCTCGGCTGTCCGGTTCCCAAAGTGGTCAAAAAAGGTGCCGGTGCGGCATTGGGGAAAAATATTGAACTTGCGCATAAGTGCTTTGCCGCGATCGCAGAAAACAGCAAATATACGTTGACTGCCAAACTGCGCATACTTGATGAAAATGATCCGGCGCCGACACTCGATCTCTGTGCCGGACTGGTTGAGCGCGGAGCAAAGGCGCTGACAGTACACGGCAGGACGAAGGAGCATTTTTATACCGGAACGGTGAAATTTTCCATTATCCGTGCGGTACGCGAGGCGTTTCCGGATATTCCGGTGATCGCCAACGGCGGAGTCAACTCCAGAGATTCTTACGACGAAATGCGCCGTGAAACCGGATGCTCAAGAGTGATGCTCGCTCAGGGAATAATGGGCAATCCGTGGCTGTTCGGGGAACTTGCCGAAGGCAAAGCGCCGCCGACTCTTGAACAGTGGAAGGAGCTTGTCGCGTATCATGTGCGGGAAATGATCGCCCTTTACGGAGAGGATTCCGCCATGCGTCAGGCGCGTAAAATCGTTCACGATTACCTTAAAGGCAGGGGATTTGCTTCCTCATTCCGTGCTGAAGCCTCAATGCTCAGTACATACATCGGACTTGCTCAGCTGCTTCAGCGGGTGGAAATCGGCGCTGTTTCCGGTACGATACGCAAAATACTTATCTGACCGTCGCTTGTCGTGCTGTGTATCTGCAATCTGCCGTTTTGGAGCAGTGCCATAAGCATATCGTTTATCTTCACCGCCTCCGGAACAAATTCGATGCCCTTATCCACATCTTTCTGCGGCGGGCGGACGATGATGAAGTCGAACTCTTTCAGCACGGCGAACAGTTCGGCGCTGTTTGCCGGAACGGGGGTGAGTTTTTCCTGAAAACGGGGCATTATGATCGTGACATTGCCGGGGAAATAGAGCGTGCGCCTTTCCCAGAGTGAGGCAACGGAGTATTTTTCAAGTGCTTTCAGCTGAAACGCAACTTCGGCGTAAGCCGGTTCATTATTCTGCCATGACGTGAAGTGGACAGGATTTTTCTGAGATTCAACGGCATTTTTCCATGCCAGAAAATAGTGTTTCAGCGAGGGGAAGTTCAACACCGCCATCGGGAGTGCCGCGAGCATCAGTGCGGCGCAAAGCAGATTTTTCCAGCGTACCGGCAGAAGCGTGAGCGCGTATACCGTACACAGCGCACATCCCCACAAAAGCGGATAGAGAAAACGGCTCTGCTGGGCGGTGAAGTTCCAGAATATCCACGCTCCGGCAAGGGCGGTGAAAATTGCGGTGAAACGGGAGTTGCTTCGGCGGCAGACGATCACCCCTGCAATCAGGATGATTACGGCAAGGGTGTATTGAAATCCGCAGACAAGTCCATCGTAATTTATTCCGTCATACGCGCAAAGAATAACGTTGAAAACCGTTCCAAGTACCGGGTTTATTCCGTAATTGCCGCCAAGTGCGCGGTGGAAATTTTCCACCATCGCCGCACTTTCCGAAGTGCTGAAGATTGTGGAAAAGTAGGGATAAAACGGATTTCCGCAAGCTGTCCACACCCTCAGGAAGAAGGGGAGCGCCGCGACTGCCGCTCCGGCGAGGAAAAAGAGCAGATATTTTCTTGTTTCCCTGCGGAACATCAGCAGTATCAGAAGTGCAAGGGCTGCTCCGGAACCGGTGAGTTTGACTGCACATGCCGCCCCCGCCATTGCTCCGGCAATGAAAATATGCCGTTTGGGCGTGGCGGACTCTTTCAGGATCAGCCACGCTCCGGCAAGGGTGAAAAGCGTAATGAATATTTCCATATAAAGTGAGCGCGTAAGCACCCATGTCAGGGGGGATGCGAAGATCATCACGGCGGCAGTCACCGCTCCGGCTGTTCCCGAAATCTTCCGGGCAAAACGGAACAGGACCGCCCCCGTTATCACGGTCAACATCCCTGAAATCACCAGCGGAACATTCATGCCGCCTGCGGCAAATCCCGGCAGCAGCCACAACTGTCCCAGTGACGGATATGCGGAATAGGGGTTGTCCGTTTGAGGCATGACTGAGTCCAGTGCAAGATATTTTTTCAGCAGAGATATCTGATAGACCTGTTCATCCCATGCCGCAGGCGGCAGAAGCAGTGCCGGAAGCATCAGAGTGAAGATTATTGCGCAAATCAGTATGGTTTTCCACTCCCTGCGCTCATTTTTCCAGAAGATATAAGCTCCGGCAAGGGCAAAAATGAACATCGCATACTTGACTGCGGCAAGCGGCAGGAGCAATACGGCGGCGGCAAAGATGATGACTCCGGCACCAGGTGCGGGCAGAGGGGATACGCCGCAGGCATTGAGCAGAAGTGTTCCGGAACCGTAAACGGCAAGCATCAGAATGATTGCCGCCGATACCGTTTTTATCATGTTGAACAGAATCGCTTTATCTGTCAGCGGAGCATCGGAGGCGGTACTTTTCTGCGGGAATGGGGAGTCATCTTTCTGTACAGAAAATGTTTCTGCTTCTTCCGGCGTGATATTCCGCATTTTGCAGAGCTTGAGAAATTCGTTGTCCGCCTGAGCGATCATCTCACCGGGGACGTGTATGTTGCGTATGATTATCCGGTTGAAACGGGCGTTTATCACGCTGAAAGGAGCATTATCCATTTCATGTGCCATATTCTGTGCGGCGCCGGTCATATCCCCCAGCTGCAATGCGGCAACAGCCCGCAGGCGGCGGGTGTGACGGTATCCGGTTTTACCCAGTTCATCTTCCAGCTGCAAAAGGAATTTCTGCGCCGTATCCGGGATACCCCGCACAAGGGAAAGTTCCGCAAGCTGATAAAGGGCGTGGGTGGTGCGTTTCTGCCGGACGGAGTCCAGATATCTGCTGAACGCGGTTTTTATATCACCTCTGATAAGGTGCAAATCCCCCTGACGGATGAAGCCGGTGGTCTGATAATCCACAATGGCAAAGTGGATGGCGGCAAAAATGGTGACTGCTCCGGCGATCCTCAGGGGAATAAGGAGTTTATTTTCAGCAACTTCCGCTTTTTTGTGCGGAGAAATAAGCAATCCGGCGGCAACGGCGAGCAATCCGGCGCCCAATACGGTGAAGTTGTGCTGATCGAACCAGCCGCAGATGATAAGGACAAGAAAAATCCACCGGATGAATGCGTTGTCACGGCGGCGCAGCAGTGTGAAAAGTGCGGTGAGGTAAAAAATCACTCCGGCAAAGCCGTTTTCAACAAAAAGATGGATAAAATCGTTGTGCGCGTGGTCGATATGCGGCGCAGGGAAGGGGGAAAGAAAGTAACTTTCACTGAGAAATGCCCGGATGACTTCGCTGAATTTTCCGCATCCCTGACCGGAAAACGGTGCATCCAGTGCCGCATCGAGCGCCCCCTGCCAGATGAGAAAACGGGTGTCGCTGAAGGTTCCGGCAAGCAGTAAAACGATGAATCCGGCAAGCAGAACTCCGAGCGCCGCACAGCAGAGTTTGAAAAATTTTTCCCGCGGCATTTTCCTCTGGAAATAGAGGAATAATCCGGCTCCGGCGGCGGCGGCAAGCGCTCCTCTGGAAAGACCTTCAGGGAAAAATATTCCGACTCCGGTAAAAAACAGTGCAAGCAGAATGATCGCCCGGTTGCGGCGGCAGCGGGCAGGTGCGGTCAGAACACAGCCCGGAGCAACGGTTATTTCGTTTGCGCCCCACAGTGCGATAGCGGGGAGCAGTGCGGTGATGAATCCCTGAAGCCAGTTCCAGTTGCCTGCCAGGCCTGTAAAATTTTCTGAAACGGTTCCGCTGTAAATGAGTATCAGTGCGGTGACTCCGGCAAAACAGGGGAGGATTTTCCGTATTTCCGGCGCAAGTGTCATTACGGCAATCGGATAGAGTATCCAAAACAGCGGTGTGCAGAACTCTTCAAGCGTGGAGTTTTTTGTAAAAAGTGAAATCGCCGAATTGAGCAGAAATAATCCCGCCGCTCCAAAGAGATAATACAGATCTTTCTGACGGAAAAACTCTCTCAGTCTCTGCGGAAAAAAGAGTATCACCGCCAACGCAAGCAGTACCAGCACCGGAAAATCCGCCAGCTTCACCAGACCGTAAAGCGGTACAGCTTTGCCGGTCAGCCGCAAAAAAGCCAGCGGCATGGCAAAAAAAGGCGCGATCAGCAGCATAAGCGCCGGAAGACAGCGGAGGAATTTCTTTACAGCCATGAAATTATCTCATCGGCAGGCAGTTTGGGGATATGGAGCGTGTCGGCATCATCCAGATAATAGGCAACATTACCGTCGATTGCATCTTCAGTTGCCGGAGTTTCATCGGGAAAACCGACCGCGACAAGGTAGAGAACTTTCCGTGAATCGTCAAGTTTTATCAACTCCTGAACTTTTTCAGGGGAAAACGAGGCGAACCAGCAGCAGCCCAAACCGCGCTCCCATGCGGCAAACTCCATGCTCTGTATCGCCGCACCGGCATCGGCGTGGATGAATTGTCCGGCATCGGCGGGTATCGTCAATGCAATAAATGCCAATGGCGCATTGACTCCCCACTGCGGAGTGCGGCGCGGAGCGACCAGACCTGCCCAGCGGGTTGTTTCAAAGACCGCTTTGACGAGTTCTCCATCCCTGATGACCGCATAGCGTATGGGTTGTTTATTCGATGCGCAGGATGAATAGCGCGCCATATCGACAATATGCCGCAGTTCCGTATCGGGTACAGGGATCTGTTTGAAACGGCGGATGGTACGCCGTGAAGATGCCAGTTCTGAAAAATCCATAATTTATATCCTTTCTAACTTTTGTCATGTATAAAATACATGATATTGTCAAAAAATGCAAGTGAGTATTGACAAAATCGTACACCGGTGCTATCTTATAGCGGTGTTACACATTTAGTTTCCGGAGATTTTTTTATGAGCGGACAACGCGAACAATTTGCCACCCGTCTGGGGTTTATTCTGATGGCTGCCGGTTGTGCCATCGGTTTGGGGAATGTGTGGAGATTTCCCTATGTCGCCGGTGAGTACGGCGGCGCACTTTTCGTATTGTGCTATATCGGCTGTCTGATTTTCTTCGGCTTGCCGGCGATGCTTCTGGAGCTGGCTCTGGGGCGTGCCGGACAAAGCACCTTCCCCGGAGCGTTTGCCAAATTGCAGAATCCTCAAAGCCGTTTCAAGTGGCACGTTCCGGCGTATGTTCTGCTTTCCGGAAATCTGTTTTTGCTGATGTTCTACACGGTCGTCACCGGATGGCTGCTGTTTTACATGGTGAAATTCATCACCTGTGACCCGGTGGTGTGGGATGAGGATTTATTCGGTACTTTGCTCGCATCTCCCGGAACTCAAATCATTTATATGCTTGCAAGTGTCATTGTTACCGTGCTTATCTGCGCCGGCGGAGTGCAGAAAATGATCGAAAAGAGCATCAAAGTGATGATGGCGGGATTATTTCTGCTTCTTGCCGCACTGGTGATCTACGCTTTGACTCTGCCCAATGCCGTCAACGGAGTGAAATTTTTCCTGATGCCCGATTTTCAGAATTTCGGCGGCAACAATATTTTTGCCACGCTCAATGCCGCATTGTCACAGGCGTTTTTCACCCTGAGTATCGGTATCGGCAGTATCGCGGTCTGCGGCAGTTATATGGATAAAAGACGTTCACTTTTTCAGGAAAGTTTCTGGATAATCCTGCTGGATACTGTCGTCGCGGTATCTTCCGGCTTGATAATTTTCCCCTGCTGTGCTGCGTTCAATGTCAGTCCCGGTGCGGGGCCACAGCTTATTTTTGTGACGCTGACCAAAGTTTTCCAGAATATGCAGCTGCCGTTTTTGTGGGGCGGATTGTTCTTCGTTTTCCTCTTTGTCGCGGCGCTTTCCACGCTTATCGCGGTCTTTGAAAATCTTGCGGCATTCGGCATGGATGAGTTCAAGTGGACACGGAAAAAATCGTGTTCGATATTCTTCATTGTATTGACACTGCTTTCTCTGCCGTGTATTTTCGGATTCAATCTGTGGAAAAATTTCCAGCCGCTCGGTAAAGGGAGCAATATCCTTGATCTGGAAGATTTTATCGTCAGTTACAATCTTCTGCCGCTCGGCGCAGTCTACCTTATCATCTTCTGTCTGAACAAATCCGGCTGGGGAACGGATGCTCTTTTTGCTGAACTTAATACGGGCAAAGGGTGGAAGTTCCCGAAGTGGACAAAAAATTATATCCGTTTTGTTATTCCGGTTGTTATTCTGCTTATATGGTTCGCAGGTATCAAAGAGAAATTTTTTTAATGTAAGTTAAGGTGATAAAGTGAAAAATCCAACCGGCGGTGGCGCATTGTGGTCAATCTCGCGCCTTGCTCCTGTGCCGGTGCAGTCGAGTACAGTCGTACACTCCTGCACCGTACTCGTCACAAAACACGACATTGCCGCACACTGCATCCACCGGATGGAGCAAAGGGCGTGTTTGCCGGGTTGACAAATCATGATTCGTGTGATATGTTTTATGTGTTAAGAAATCTTTGTTTGCAATTTCACGTTTGAGTTTTGCAAAATTCAGGATATTATTGGTTCTTTTAATGTAAGTTAAGGTGATAAAGTGAAAAAATATTTTGATGAAATGGTGCGGCGCTATCCGCTTCTGGCAGAGACCGCTCCGGCGGCGGAGGCATTGGCAAAGGAGCTGATTGAACTTTTTGAAAGCGGCAGGACTCTTTTTCTTGCCGGCAACGGCGGCAGTGCCGCTGATGCCGAACATATTTGCGGTGAACTGCTTAAAGGGTTCAAGTCCAAAAGAGAACTTTCCGCCGCAGATAAAGCACTCCTTGCGGAGGTCGGCGGCGAAACCGGAAATGAACTCGGAAAAAATCTGCAATACGGGCTTCCGGCGGTTTCACTGCTTTCACACCCCGCATTGACCAGTGCCTTCGGCAACGATGTCGATCCTTTCCTCGCCTTTGCCCAGCAGCTCTGGGCGCTCGGTAAAGCGGGCGATGCAGTGATCGGCATATCCACCGGCGGCAGTGCGGAAAATATCCGCAAAATGTTTATCGCCGCACGGGCAAAGAAAATCCGCACCATTCTGCTGACCGGCAGTAAAAACGGCAGCTGCCGTGAGTTCGCCGATGTGGTCATCGCCGTTCCGGAAAAGGAAACTTATAAGATCCAGGAACTTCATCTGCCGCTTTATCACACGCTTTGTCTGGCGGTCGAAGCGCACTTTTTCAAGATGATGGATTGATTTCAAAAAAGGGGAGAAAAAACATGTTCAAGTTCCGTATTATCGGTTTTGCACTTTTGATGGCGCTTTTAGGCGGCATATTCTTCTGGGAATCCGGCGGTGTGTGGCTCTTTATCGCCGCCGCGCCCGCGATGGTCGGTGCCGCTGTCGGTGAGTGCTGTTCCATGCTCAACAAATCCGGCAAGCCTGCACTTGTCACGCCGACGGCACTGGTCGTCTGGCTGGCGGCGGTCGGATGCACGATGGGATTCATTTTCCCTGCGGCAAGACTTGCGGTGCTGATGCTCGGTGCGCTGGTGATACTTTCCTGCTGCGCGGCACTTCTTTCGATGAATGAAGATATCATGCGCAAGATATTCAACTCCGCCGGGGCGGTACTGCTCTTTGCGCCGTCGCTTATCCTGCTTTTGTGCAGTTATTTTCTGCCTGCAAGGTGCGGACAGCAGGGGGTGTGGCTGATTTTCCTCTGCCTTGTCACCAAAGCGACTGATACCGGCGGATACATTGTCGGAACGCTGACCTCCAAACTCCCCGGCGGCAATCACAAGATCGCCCCGAAAGTGAGTCCGAAAAAATCCTATGAGGGTCTGCTCGGCGGATTGATACTTTCCGTTGCCGTGAGTCTGACGTTTTACACTGTTGCCCCTGAAGCGGGCAGAAATTGGTATATTCTTGCCGCTGTGGTACTTTCATTCGGCAGTTTCTTCGGGGACTTGACCGAATCCGCCGTAAAACGTTTCTGCGATATCAAGGATTCCGGCTCCTTCGTCCCCGGCATGGGCGGAGCTTTTGACGTGCTTGACAGCTTTATCTACAACGGATTGCTCTTCTTTCCGCTTTACTTTTTGAAGGATATTATCTGGGTATGAAAGAAAAAATAATTTCCCTGCTCCGCACCAATGCCCGGTTGACGGCTCAAGAGATCGCGGAAATATTGTCAGTTGAAACCGCCGAAGTCGTTTCGGCAGTCAATGAAATGGAAAATGCCGGAGTCATCCGCGGTTACACCGCCATTGTTACAGATGATGCTCCGGGCAGTGAAAGCCGCGTCAAGGCGTTGATCGAAGTGAAGGTCACCCCCAGCCGCGACGGCGGTTTTGACCGTGTCGCCCGCAGAATAGCCAAATTTCCGGAAGTGACCGATTTGAGTTTGCTTTCCGGCAGTTACGATCTGCTGCTGACCGTTGAAGGGGCTTCATTGCAGCAGGTGGCAAATTTTGTTTCCGATAAGCTGGCAACGATAGAAGGGGTGATTTCGACCGCGACTTCGTTCCAGTTGAAAAAGTATAAAGAATCCGGTATGGTAATGCAAAGTGATGAAGAATATGAGCGGCTCAAAATCTGTTTCTGAAAAGTTTATCGCTCCGCATATCGCCTCTCTGCCCGCCAGCGGAATAAGAAAGTTTTTCGATCTGGTCAATGCGATGGATGATGTCATCTCGCTGGGTGTCGGTGAACCGGATTTCGTCACCCCGTGGACTATCCGTGAAAGCGGCATATACTCTCTTGAACACGGTCATACCGGTTACACATCCAATCTCGGTATGCCCCGTTTGCGGCGGGCGATTTGTGATTATGTGGAAAAAAATTACTCCGTTTCCTACGATTACCGCAATGAGTGTCTGGTGACCATCGGAGTCAGTGAGGCGCTTGATCTGGCTTTCCGGATGCTGCTTTCTCCGGGGGATGAGGTGATCTACACGGAGCCGTGTTATGTTTCATATCCGGCAGAGATCGCTATGGCTCACGGAGTTCCGGTTCCGGTTACCACCCGTTATGAGAATGAGTTTGCCGTTGAACCGGAGGATATTGAAAGGGCGGTAACTCCCCGCACCAAAGCGATTTTGCTGAACTTCCCCTGCAATCCCACCGGAGCCGTGATGCCGCCGGAAAAGTTGCGGGCAGTCGCTGAAATCGCCAAAAAATACGACCTTGCGGTGTTGACCGATGAGATATATTCGGAATTGAATTATGATGGAAATCATCTTTCCATTGCCTCTTTGCCGGGGATGAAGGAGCGGACGATCTTTCTTCACGGATTTTCCAAAGCCTTTGCCATGACCGGTTGGCGCGTGGGCTATGTCTGCGCCCCTGCCGCGATGATTTCGGCAATGATGCGTATCCACCAGTATGCGATCATGTGTGCGCCGACTGTTGCTCAGGAAGCGGCGCTGGAAGCTGTCCAGAATGGCGGCAATGCAATGGTGGAAATGCGCGAAAGTTACCGCAGCCGCCGGGATTTTTTCGTCAAAGGTCTCAACGATGCCGGTTTGGAGTGCCTGATGCCGCACGGCGCATTTTACGCATTTGCCTCGGTGAAAAACAGCGGTATGGATTCAGCTGAATTTGCCGAAAAACTGCTTTGTGCCGAACATGTTGCCGTGGTTCCGGGTGAGGCATTCGGTCCCGGCGGAAAAGGTTTTGTACGCTGCTGCTATGCCACAAGTGCCGATGAACTGCGCGAAGCATTGAAGCGTATCAAACGCTTTATGGATAAGCAGGGGTCTTTGTGAAAATGTTTCTGCCGATGCTTTGCGGTTTCGGTGCCGCGATAATAAACTCCGCAGGATATCTCTGCAACGCAAGATTTTTACTGCTTTTCAAAAGTCCGGTGCGTCTGCTGACAGTGGCGACATTTCTGATGATGCTCATCTGTCTGCCCCTTCTGCTGATATTTTTCCCCTTTGCAATTTTGCCGTGCTGGTGGAAATTTGTGTTGCAGGGCGTTTTGACCAGTACGCTCTTTCTTACAGGACAATTCTGCTTTTTTGCGGCGATGCGTTACTTTGAAGCCAGCCGCATATCTTCGCTCCTCGGGTTGAAGATCGTCGTCCTTTCTGTGATTTTTATCGTCGCCGGAGGAACGCTGAACTGGATGCAGACAGCGGCAGTTGCCGTTGCGGCGGCGGCAGGATTCATCTTCAATAAAGCGGGCAGCAGTTCCGCATCATGGCGCGGCTGGGTGCTGATATTCACCACGCTGGTCTGTTACTCCCTTGTGGATATCGTGGAAACCGATCTCGTTGCCAAACTGACAAGTTACGGCGGCGGCACGCCGTTGTTCTGCTCGTTTGCCGTGGTGACGATGGTTTATACCATTCTCGGAGTTCTGACTCTGCCGGCATTGTTCATTTTGAAACCTGATGGCAGACAGATGCTTGAGGGCGCGCCGTATGCAATATTGTGGCTGGCTTCGCAAGTTCTGCTGTTTGTCTGTTTCCTCAATCTGAAACCGGTTTTCGGCAATGTCATTCTGGCGACACGGGGAATATTTTCCGTCCTTGCCGGTCTGCTTCTGCCTTACATGGGTATGGCGGCGCTCGACTCAAACATCCCCATGCGTTTATGGGTCAGGCGGATAATCGCCGCATTGATGATGATCGGGGCGATCGCCCTTTACTCCTTCGGCTCAATGTGAATTTGTCAGCTCTTTTTCCGCACGGTTGAGCGCATTTACACAGGTGGTCACACCGGGAAAATCGCGGAAGAGCCAGCAGCGTTTTCTTATTTGCGGAGCATCGGCAAAAAGTTTTTCAAACTCCTCCTCACTTTTCACCAGAGCGCGGTCGATTCCCAGAGTGAGCGGCAGTTGCGGATTATTTTTCAACAATTCTATCCTGCGGGCGATGCCGCCTGCGTGCCAGCGGTGGAAAAGTTCCAGATGCAGAACTTTTCCGCTTGACGTGGAAACAAATGAGAGATCGGGGAAGATCAACTCCTGACTGCCGCCGTCGATAAACGGAGTTTCCCCGGTTATCTGCCAGTCGGACTGCTTATCGTTGAACGTCCGGTGGAATATCCGTATTTCTTCCGGAATATACCCCGAAAGCTGTTTGTAATGCGACACAAGTTTGCTTTTGTGCGAAAGTTTCATAACTGCTTCACGCTCTTTTATCTTCAGTTCCGCAACAAGTTCCCACCGGGAAAGATTGACCGCCGCCGGGAGCAGGTTTGCCAGCTGCAAGGCGTATTTTGTGCTTGAGTCGATTATCGAATACGGTCCGGAAAGTTCAATGGTCAACCCCTTTTTCCCTTCCCGGCGGATATGGGCAAGCAGACGGAAAAATTTTACCGCTTTCAGGAATTTGCGCAGTTCGCTCTGTTCCGGTTCTGAGAGTTTGAGTACCACTTTGCGCGCATAGATGAGCAATCCCTGCGCCTGGGCAAGATTGTAACGGTCGAGCAGCGCCGTCGGGGTGACGGGGGCGAAGGAAACAAGTTTTTCAAAATCCGGCAGATCACCGTAAATATCTGCCGTCCGGGCGGAGGAGATTTTTTGCAGTTCCTCCCCGGTGAAAGTTCCGCGTTTGAGCATTTTTGCCGCTTGGAGAAAACAGTTTTTGCGCAGCAGCGGATAGTCCGCTTCTGCACTGAGGGCGAACTCACAGCGGTCAAGCAGCAGTTTGTTCAAGCCCGAAGCGATCTTCACATCGGCACTGCCGCGGATGATGGATGAACTTATTTCTTCAAGCTCCTGTCTGGACATGCCGCTTTCCAGAGCGGCGGAGCAGATGCCGATGAGTTCCGAAGCACATTCCAGCAGAAACGGCGACTGCGGGTCGATGAAACGCGGCTTGATATTTTCCCCGTTGATACGGTAAAGCAGGTGTTCTTTTCTCAGCATGATTCACCTTCTTTTGTAGGCGGAGTGTTCCCGGCGGCGCTCACTTATCGCCACTTCCGACGTGTTGGCGCTGACAAGTTCGTAAAGTACCGCCTGTTCCTTATCAGGGGCGTTGCGCAGGATTCTGCCCAATCTCTGCACATGTTCGCGGACACTGCCGCTGCCGGAAACGATTATCCCCACTGACGCCTGCGGGACATCGACTCCTTCATTGAGAACTTTGCTCGTCACCAGCACCGGGTAATCTCCGGAGCGGAAACGGTCGAGAAAATCTTTCCGTTCCGCCGCTTTCGTGTGGTGGGTCAGCACCGGGAGCGTGAAACGTCTGCCGATGGTGTAGGCGGCGTCGTTGTCAGCGGTGAAGATTATCGTCTGTTCCCCGGCATGACGGCGCAGGATTTTTTCAATAAGGTCAAGTTTCGCCTTTCCGGCGCGGGCAATGTGGCGCTGAAGCATGAACGAGTGCAGCGCCTCCTTGCCGCCGGGCCTTCTGGCACAGGCGATGAGAAACTGCGCCCAGCCGTCCGGACGGGAAAAATCTATGCCGCACTGACGGACAAAACCGGTGTACACTCCACGGTGGTGATGATAGGCGGCGGCTTCTTCTCCGGATAGTTCCACCTCAAGCCGTTTCACCTGATAATTGCTCAAAATATTTCCGGCAAGCTCCGTTATGGCGATATTGCAGCAGACTTCGCCCATAAGGTCATTCATTACACTGACATATTCGCCTTCGGTATCAAGTGTTGCGGATAAACCGAGGCGGAAGGGGGCGATGCACATGGCGGCGCAGAGACGGTTTTCCGGTGAAGGCAGATGGTGGCACTCATCGGCAATGAGAAATGCAAATTTATTGCCGATGAACTCCATGTTGAGCAGTGCGGAGTCGTAAGTGCTGACGGTTACCGGGAGGATTTCCCGGCTGCCGCCGCCGAGCATTCCGCAGGGAGTGTCGAAAAATTTTTCAATGACACTGCACCACTGGGTGAGCAGATCTATCGTCGGAACCAGTATCAGTGCCGGACGGCGCAGATACTCTATTGCCATCATCGCAAGAATCGTCTTGCCCGCGCCCGTAGGCAGAGAGACCACTCCCCGGCAGTCGGCGGCGATCCACTTGTCAAGCGCAGTTTTCTGGTGCGGACGGGGAGTTATCTTTTCCCTGACGGCAAAGGTGGAAAGTTTTTCATAATCCCTTGCCTTATCCTCAAAGGGTATTCTGTTGCGCAAAAGCGCCATCACTGCGGGGGCGTAATCGCAGGCACGTCCGCGGAAAAATGAGCAGCGGGGGTCGAAGGAAAAATATTTTTCCAGTCCCGGCGGCAGTTGATTTATCCCTGAAAGGGTCAGGGTCCCGGCTTGAAACTCAAGAGTTGTCATCAGCGTTTTTTCGGGCGCTGGCAGCCGGCGGTGACAAAACCTGCCAGACCGACGAGTACGCCGAATGCTCCGGCAGTGGTGACCGGCATTCTCATGGCAATGGCGAAGGTGAAGCTCAAGCCCAGACAGCAGGCACCGACAAGGGTCGCTTTCTGCATATCGAAACGGGGGAGTTTTTTCTCCTCGATTTCCGCGTTTATTTCCACTTCATCCAGTTTGGACTGCAATTCTTCGGTGAGATTGGTGTTTTTTTCTTCCATTGTATCAATTCTCCATTGTGAAAAATTTCATATCATCGGGCAGTTGTGAAGTAAAAGAGAGTTTTTCCCCTGAAACGTTTGTAAACTCCAGATAAGCCGAGTGGAGCGCCTGACGGGGCAGAAGCAGTTTTTTTCTGTCGCTTTCCGTCAGCTCATCTGCACGCTGTTTGAGATAAAAATTCTCATCCAACCCGTAAAGTTTATCCCCCGCCACCGGATAGCCGAGGGAAAAGAGAGTTGCTCTTATCTGGTGCATCCTGCCGGTGAAAAGTTCCGCTTCGATAAGGGATAAGTTGTTGCTATAAGAAATTTTACGGAACAGTGTCTTCGCGCTTTCAAAGGGAGGAGTATCCGGCAGCTCATACTGGAAACGTCGCTTTTTGCGGACAACGGAGTTCGCTGAAAGCAGAAAACCGTTTGCTTCAAGTTCCTGCGGGAACTCCCCGTGTGCCAGAACGAGATATTTCTTCTTCAGAATGCTTTTGCTCAGTTTCTTTGCCGCCGCCGCATTTTTCGCGGCAAGCAGAAGTCCGCTGGTTTCCCGGTCGAGGCGGTTGACAAAATGGATACTCCCGAAACGGGTGCAGAGCAAATGCCATAATGTGTGTTTGAAAAACGGTCCGGCAGGGTGCATGCAGAGATTGCCGGGTTTATCGATCACAAGCGTTGTATCATCTTCATAGACAATGCTGTAATCAAGGTCGGCAGGCGGTTCGGTTATATCCGCCGGACGGTACTCCAATTTATCGTGCAGGGCAAGAACTGTTTCCGGTGCAACGATTTTGTCATTGAGCGTGATCTCACCGGATCCGATGCGTTTGCACCACTCATCTTTTGAACGGTAGGTGAATCGTCCGGCAAGGTAGTCGGCAAGGGTGATACCGGCGCCGCTCCAGTCGATCGAACTGCGGATGACTCTTTGCGATAGATCCATGAAAATCCTTAAAACTGATCGGTGAAAACAGAAAGTTCATCTTCCACAAATTCGAGTGCTTTGGCGTAAGCTCTGGCGCGGTGGCTGATGCGGTTTTTTTCATCCTGTGAAAGTTCGGCAAAACTTTTGTCAAAACCGTCGGGCTGGAAGATCGGGTCGTAGCCGAAGCCGTTTCCGCCGCGTGGTTCAGTGAGGATCGTTCCTTTGACTTCACCCTCAAACGAGGCAAGCACTTCACCGTTGAAGGCGATGGATATGACACAGACAAAGCGGGCGCGGCGGTTCTCTTTGCCCTCAAGTTCACCGAGCAGTCTGGCAATGCGTTCAGCATCGGTCGCTGCGTAGCGGGATGAGTGGATGCCCGGTCTGCCGTCGAGCGCCTCAACTTCCAGCCCCGAATCATCGGCAAAGGCGGGGGCGGAACAGTAGATACTGGCGGATGCGGCTTTGATTCCGGCATTTTCCTCAAAAGTCGAACCGTTTTCTTCGGGCTCGGTGTAACCGGGGAAGTCGTTGAGTGATTTTATTTCCACATCCTGATCGGCAAGAAGTTTGGCGTATTCAGCAAGTTTGTGCTGATTTCCGGTGGCGGCGACTATGAATGACATAACTGTGATTCTCCATAAATTTCAAAATTTCTTCACATTGTGTACCGTGGAGTATTGCATAACGGCACGGCAATGTTATATTATAAAGCATAATGAGGATAAATGCAAATGTTTAATTCAATTTTTTCAGATTTTCACGGTCAAATTCTGGTCGGATTCTCCGGCGGAGCCGACAGTACCGCTTTGCTGATGCTTGCCGCACGCGGTGCGGAAAAATCCGGTTGTGAACTTCTTGCCGTCCATTTCAACCACCATCTGCGCGGCGCGGAGTCGGATAAAGAGGCGCTGGATGCGGAGGAGTTCGCCCGCAAACTCAAGGCGAAATTTCTCAAAATCGACCTCCATATCCCCCCCGGCGGCAACCTTGAGTCGCGCGCCCGTCAGGCGCGTTTGGAAAAGTGGAAAGAGCTGTGCAGAAATTACTCCGATCCGGTCGTTCTGCTCGGACATCACAAGGATGACCTTATCGAAAATTTTTTCATCCGCACCGGCAGGGGCAGCAACGCTTCGGGATTGACCGGAATGCAGTTGTATTCCGAAGTGGAAGGAGTAAAATTTTTCCGTCCGCTTCTGGTATACACCCGCAGTGAGATCGAAGATTTTTTGAAAGAAAACGGCATAACAAAGTGGGCGGTCGACTCCAGCAACATCAACGGGGATTTCTGCCGTAATGTTTTGCGCAACAAAATATTGCCGGAGTTTTACAAACTTTTTCCCGGCGGAAAAAAAGCGGTCGCCGCCACGATACGCAATCTGCGTGATGATGCTTCATTCATCGACGGAACGGCAAAGAATATCTATGAAAATGCTCCGGAAAGATTCAGCGTTGACTTCTGGTATCTGCACCGGGAGCCGGCGTTGGTCTGCCGCATGTTGAGACTGTTGTGCAAAGAATTGTACGGCAATGATGCGCCGTTGAGCATGGCGGCTGTCGACCGTTTTGCAGAAATGGTCAATGAACAGAAAAGCGGTATCTGCGTGCTGGATGAAAAACGCAGACTCTGTTTTTCCGGCGGAAAGATCTTCCCTTATGAAGATGCCCCTGAAAGTATCCTGTGGCATTGGCGCGATACCCCGCAGGTGCGCTGGGGCAAGTGGCTGTTTACGGTGGAAAAAGTTGACCGTCTGCCGGAAAATATCACACTTTTTCAGGCGGCATTCGATATGGAAACTCTTCCGGAAGTTCTGGAGATCGGCGCTCCGGAAGAAGGGGAAAAAATGCTCCCCTTCGGCAGAGACAGAGAAGTGAAAGTCAAAGAATTGCGCATCAAGCGGCAGATACCGGCATATCCGGCGGTTCCGGTGGTGCGGGAGTTCATGCGGAAAGTATTGTGGCTGCCCGCTGTCCGCCACTCCGGACACTGTACAGCCCTGCCGGAACGCCCGATTGCACTTTTTTCTGCAAAAAAAGACGAAGAATTTTGCTGAAAAACTTGCAAAAAAGCATCTTTGGTGATATAGTTTGACTGGTGGCATGTGATTTGCTTATCTGACCGCATGCAGTTATGAATAAATTTTACTCTCAAAAACCATAAACAAACCTAAAAAGGAGAATGAAAATGAGAGCTTATTCAAAAATCTCCGCCGATTGGTGGGATTACACGACACTCGACCGCGAAATCCTTGATGCCGCATCACGGATCACGATCGAAAACCTGAAGAGTTTTGAACGTCCCGGATTCAAAATCAACCTCTTTGACACCTATCAGGAGTTTTACTGCGCCGAAGCGCTGGAATACATCAACGTCTGGAAAAAAGCCACCGCTGACAACCCCTGCGGTATCTGCGGTCCCATCGGTCCGACCGAACAGCTCCCCCTCGTTGCCCAGATCGTCAACGAAACCGGTCTGAGCCTGAAGAATGCCCACTTCTGGGGCATGGATGAGTGGGCGCTTGACGGCGACGTTCCCGCCGGTCTGGATTTCCCCCTCGGCTTTGCCAAAGCTGACTGGGATCTCTGCTTCAGCCGCATCCGTCCGGAACTGCGTATGCCCGAAGAAAACCTCCACTTCCCCAACGGCGACCTTGCCGCCTATGAAAAATCCTATGACGAAGTCCGCTGCATGCTGATGCAGGGCGGTCAGGGCGAGACCAAACACTGGGCGTTCAACGATCCCGTCCGCCGCGAAGGCGCTTACAAAGACAATCCGCCGACTCCGGAAGAATACCGCAAGCTCGGTACCCGTCTGGTCGAACTGCACCCGATCACCCTGATCCAGAATGCCCGTACTTCCGGCGGCGGTACCGTTCAGAATGTTCCCAGCCGTGCCTTCACCGTCGGTCCTGTCCAGACCTGGAAGAGCGACCGCGTTTCCATCTGGCATCCCGGACACCATGACAACCCCTTCGGTATGCGCCTGACCACCTTCATGATCTCTCAGAAGATCGCCGACAGCAGCGTTCCGATGTCACTTTTGAGCGACCACGACGATGTTGTGTTCAACTTCTACCGCCCCGGTTTCGGCGTTTGTGATGTGGAGATGCATTGATCATGGCTAAAAGAGCAATAGCGATCGCCAGTCATCCTGACGATATCGAATTTATGATGGCGGGAACTCTCATCCGTCTCAAAGAACTCGGATATGAGATCCATTACATGAATATTGCCGACGGTGCGCTCGGCGGCAATATGCTCAACCACAGCGCTCTTGCCGCCCGCCGCCGCGAAGAGGCGATGGCGGCTGCCAAAATGGCGGGAGCTGTCTATCACGAATCCATCACCCACGACCTCGAAGTTTTCTATAACACCGAACAGCTGACCAAAGTTGTGCGTGTCGTGCGTGAAGTCGATCCGGAAATCGTGCTTACCCACGGTCCTTTCGACTATATGGAAGATCATATCAACGCCGGACGTCTGGCGGTTTCCGCCGCGTTCTGCCGCGGCATGGGCAACTTCCGCGGTGTGGAAGATGTTGCTCCGGTAAGCACCGATGTGGCAGTCTATCACTCTCTGCCGCTGTCGCTGAAAGATCAGCTCAACCGTCCTGTCACTCCGGATATCTTCGTCGATGTCACATCCACCATTCCGCTCAAGCGCCAGATGCTCAACTGTCACCAGACCCAGAAACAGTGGCTGGATGAAAGTCAGGGCATGGATGCCTATCTCGAAGATATGGCTGCCCGCGCCAAAGCAATGGGTGACCTCTGCGGATTCTGCGAATACGCTGAAGGCTGGGTCAGACACAACCCGAACGGTTTCTGCCCTGATGACTTCGATCCGTTGGGTGTCATTGCCCGTCCTGCGGTCAAGTAAGCTGTTTGAAACTGAATATCTGTTATGATTCCTGACTTGGGGGTGATCATCGCTGCGGGCGGCAGTTCGCAGCGTTACGGTGAGAAGGATAAACTGCTGGAGGAACTTGCCGGTCTGCCGGTGTTTCTCCACAGTATCCGTAATTTTCTGCCGTTGACCGCCCCCGGGAATCTGATCGTTGCGGTACGTTCCGGAGCATTGGCAATGTACCGCAGCATTGCGGAAAAATTTCTGCCGCAGGCATCCGTCGTCTGGGTCGCCGGCGGCAGTGACCGCGTCAAATCGGTGACAAATGCGCTTAATGCGCTTGCTTTGCCGAAAGGGTTTGTCGCCATACATGATGCCGCGCGTCCGCTGGCAAGTGCCGCGCTGCTGAAAAAAGTCCTTGAACGTGCGAGGATGAGCGGCGGAGCGATCGCTGCAAATCCGGTTGCCGACAGCTTGAAACTTGCTGATGAAAACGGCATGATAGCTGCTCCGGTTTCCCGTGACAGGGTCTTTCATGCGGAAACTCCGCAGATTTTCGATCTTGAAAAGTACCGTGCCGCATGCCGGGCGCTCAATGGAGTTGTTCCGACTGATGATGCGGAAATAATGCGGTTGTCAGGATTTCCGGTTGAACTGGTCGATTCCGGCCAGTGGAATATGAAACTTACTTCACCCGGAGACCTTGAGAAACTGCGCATGATGCTTGCAGGAGGGGGGAATGAGTAAAAAAAGTGCTTACTCCGTCAGAGAAGGCGATTCCGATGCCCTGAACAGTTATCTGCGTCAGCTGGGGGCTATTGATGTGCCTACCACGCTTGAACAGGCGGAACTCTGCCGCAAATACGAGGAAGTTTCCGGCGGATTGCGTCAGGCGGTCTGCCGTTTCGGTTTTTCCGCGCGCGAGATCATTTTCCACATAGACAAAGCCGCCGCAGGTGAAGGGGATTTGAGCGAACTGTTTTTACCTTCGTCATTTGAAAACGGCAAAGTACCCCTGCCGGGATTTTTTTCAGAGTGGAAAGAGCAGATCGCCGCAAAACTTGCTCAGCTTGAAAATGCGTTCGACGCCGGCAGCGATTGTACAGTTTTGCGCGGTGAACTTGCGGAACTTCTGCAAAGATACGGCATCCAGACCGGAGTGGCTGAGGAGTTTTTGAATATCATCTGCGGCTATATCCGTATGCTTTATCCGGATTTCGACTGGGCGGCATCTCTGCCGGATATCCGGGAAAAAGAGTTCAATCCCGATGAATTGCAGCTTGTTTCCGGCAAACTCCTTATGCGCCCGGAAGAACTTGCCTGTGAAGTGAAAGTTGTCTGTCAGGCGGCAAAGCTCCACTCCGAATACCGCAACCGCATGGTCGAAGCAAACTTACGCCTTGTGGTCAGCATCGCCCAGAAATACCGCAACAAAGGAGTCGCCTTCAACGATCTTATTCAGGAGGGCAATCTGGGGCTGATGCGCGCGCTGGAGCGTTTCGACTTCAAGCTCGGTTACAAATTTTCCACCTATGCAAGCTGGTGGATACGTCACAATATTTTCCGTATCATTGCTGAACAATCCCGCGTTATCCGTCTGCCGATGCACATGATAAAGCTGATTCAGGATATCCGCAAAAGCGAACAGAACTTTTTGCAGATACACGGGCGGGAACCGGAAAATCACGAACTTGCCAAAATTATGGAACTGCCCGAAGCGCGTATCAGTGCCGTGAGAAAAATGGCGATGCAGACTATAAGTCTGCAAACCCTTGTCGGCAACGATGAAGACGGTACTGTTCTGGAAGAACTTGTTGCCGATGAAAATGTTTATGAACCGGCAAGGGAACTTGCCCGGCGGATTTTGTACGACCGTTTCCGCGAGATGCTTGCCACATTGCCGGAGCGCGAACAGCAGATCATCATCATGCGTTTCGGTCTTTTCGGCAACAAAGTCCAGCCTTTGGATGAGATCAGCAGGCGGCTGCACCTGACAAGAGAGCGTGTCCGTCAGCTTGAAATAAAGATACTTGCAACTTTGCGTTCGCCGGAAAAACTCAAATATATTGACGGATGCATCCACCCCGGAGGATTTTAACTGATGGCTTCTGTGATTCTTGAAAAAATATGTAAAAGTTTTGTTCCGGGCAAACCGGTGCTGAATGATTTTTCGCTGGAGGTGAAACCGGGGGAACTCTTTTTTCTGCTGGGCCCTTCCGGATGCGGAAAATCGACCCTGCTGCGCATCCTTGCCGGATTGGAAAAGCAGGATTCCGGAAAAATCCTCTTTGACGGCGTTGAGATCAGCTCCCTGCCGCCGGAAAAACGGCAGGCGGCGATGATGTTCCAGAATTACGCGTTGTGGCCGCATCTGCCGGTGTTTGAAAATATCGCCTTCGGTTTGCGGATACTTGGTGTCAAAGGTAAAGAACTCAAAAATGAAGTCATGTCCGCACTTGAGGCGGTTCAGCTTGCTGATTGCGCCGACCGGCGCGTACCTTCGCTTTCCGGCGGTCAGCAGCAGCGCGTGGCGCTTGCCCGTGCGCTGGCGGTTAAACCGGCGGTACTGCTTCTGGATGAACCGTTATCCAACCTCGATGCCCGTTTGCGCGATGCGATGCGCAGTGAGATCGCCCGTATCTGCCGTGAGCGTCAGCAGACTGCGCTCTATGTGACCCACGACCGGCAGGAGGCGCTGAGTATGGCTGACCGCATGGCGGTGCTGAAAGACGGTACGATCAGTCAGTGCGGCTCTCCGCGGGAACTTTATGAACATCCGGCAAACCGTTTCGCCGCGACTTTCCTCGGAGATATCAACTTTATCGAAGGGAGTATCGCCGCCGGAACCCTGCACACCTCATTCGGAGAATTTCCGCTTTCGGGGAATACGGAAAATGCCTCCTGCGGAGCAGTCCGTCCGGAGCGTATCAAAGTTGTCAGCTCCGGCTGTGACGGAGCGTTCCCCGCAGAGATCATATCCGGAACATATATGGGTGAAAGCGCCCAGTGGCTCTGCCGTGCGGGGGATTGTGAACTGTCCGTCAAAGAGTTTGCCAGTGCCGACCGCAAAGCGGGGGATAAAATTTTCCTTGCCTTTGACAGCGGCTCACTGCAGGCGCTGAAGTGAGGATTTGAATATGTGGCGGAGATTGCTTATCTGTCTGGTGCTTTTGGGAACACTCCTTGCAGTGCCGTTTTATTTTCAGGAAGAGGTGGTCGAAAAGATCTTTTCCGATGATGTCGATACCGTCGTCGTCATCTGTGCGCATAACAAAACCATCCGCGATGAATACGAACAGGCTTTCGGCAAGTGGTACAAAGAAAAATACGGCAGAGATGTGCGCATCGACTTCCGCACTCCCGGTGGAACTTCGGATATCACCCGGTATATCGACGACCGTTTTCATGCGGAGTTCCGTTATTTTCTGGAAAAGGAAAATATTCCGTGGAAAGCTGAGTACGGCGATATTTTCAGCGACCGGCGGCAGAAAGATCACTGGATAAGGAAGAAGTTCCTCAATTCCGACATCGGTATCGGTATCGACGTTTTCGCCGGCGGCGGAACCTTTGAACACAGCCGTATGGCGCAGAAAGGGTATGCTGTTGACGGCAAAGTTGCCGAACGTCATCCGGAGTATTTTGCAGAAGGTGCGATACCCGCAGAGTTCGGCGGCGACCGGATATATGACAAAAACGGTTATTATTACGGTGTGGTGCTTTCGACTTTCGGAATATTTTACAATAAAGACCGCGTGGCGGAGTTGAGCGATCCGCGTCCTCCGGAAAGATGGAGCGACCTGAGCGAAGGGAGATTTTTCAATACGCTCGTCGTTGCCGACCCGACCAAATCCGGTTCGGCAAACAAATGTTATGAAATAATCGTTCAGCAGTGCATGGCGCAGGCGGGCAATCCCGCAGACGGCTGGCGCGACGGCTTGAACATGCTCAAAAAGATTTTTGCCAACGCCAGAACCATTACCGATTCGGCATCGAAAGTCGTCGGCGATATCGGCAGCGGCAATGCGGCGGCGGGAACCGCCATCGACACTTACGGATTTACCGAGGAGCTGTGGAGCGCCCACCGTTTCGGTGATGCCCGTTCCGCGTATGTAATGCCCAAAGGGGGAACTGCGGTAGGTGCCGATCCGGTGCAGATATTGCGCGGCGCGCCCAACCGCAAAACAGCTGAAGCGTTTGTCGATTTTCTGCTGTCGATGGAAGGTCAGAAACTCCACGCCTTCCGCGCCGGAACTCCCGGAGGACCGGAAAAGACCACCCTGCACCGCGCGCCTGTGCGGCAGGAACTCTATTTGCCGCCGCATCAGAAAAATCTCTTCAAATCCGATTACCGTCCCTATGAATCCGGGGCGGACTTTCACTACCGTCCGCAGTGGACAGGCAGATACTACACGCTTTTGCGTCAGGTGATCAAGGCGCTGATGCTCGACCCGCATGTGGAACTTCAGAGAGCGTGGAGCGCGATCATCGCCGCCGGAGGACCGGAAAAAGTTCCGCAGGCAATGGCAGAGTTCAATAAGATACCGTTTGTTTATGCTGATGCCGCCAAAGCCGCCGCATCATTGCAGATAAGCAAAGAAAACAGTGCATCGCAGGTGGCATCAGTCCTGCGCCGGTGGAGCGAAGATGCCCGTAACTGCTATTTGCGGGCAGAAGAACTGGCGAAGGAGGGTAAGTAAATGATATTCCGCAGGATAACTCAATATTTTCTGATGCTGCTTCTGGCAGTTTTTCTGGTGCTGTTTCTGGTACTGCCGGTTTTCACCGTTGTGGAAGAGGGGTGCCAGTGGGGATTGATCGCGGAAATTTTCCGCTCACAGGTATATTGCGAAGGATTGCTGAACAGTCTGGCGATTTCGCTGGTGACAACGGGCATCGTCGCCGTGATTTCGCTTGTATTGGCACTGGTTTATGACCGGTATGATTTTGCGGGCAAGGAGTATTGTTCGATGCTGATGCTTCTGCCGATGATCCTGCCGCCTTTTGTCGGAGCGATCGGATTTCAGCAGATACTCGGTTACTACGGAGTTGTGAATACCATACTGGTAAATTGCGGACTTGACCGTATCGACTTTTTAGGCGGTGAAGGCAAGTTCTGGTCGGTGTGCATCATTGAGGCGCTCCACCTTTATCCGGTATTTTATCTCAATCTTATAACTGCTCTGGGCAATATCGACCCGGCGTTATCCGATGCGGCGGCAAATCTCGGAGCGACTCCGCTTCAGCGCTTTTTCCGCATCAAACTGCCGCTGCTCAAAAGCGGATTTCTCGCCGGCGGCAGCATTGTCATGGTGTGGAGCTTTACGGAACTGGGTACGCCGCTGATGTTCGGATTCAACCGCGTGACTCCGGTACAGGTGTTCAACGGCTTGACGGAACTGGAAAATAATCCTCTGCCTTACGCGCTGGTGGTGGTGATGCTGGTCATATCCGCATTGATCTATATCGTTATGCGCAAACTTCTGTCAACTCCCGCAGGAACGGCGGCGGTGAAAGGCTCCATGGGTTCGAGAGCTGTCCGGCTCACCGGCGGCAAACGCTTTTTGCCGACACTTCTTTTTGCCGGAGCGGCACTGTTGACGGTTCTGCCCCATCTGGCGCTGGCCGGAACGGCATTCTCATTGAAATGGTATGATTCGGTGCTGCCGCAAGTTTTTACACTGGAACATTTTGACAATGCATTATCCAATCCTCTGGTGCTGCCTTCGATCGTGAACAGTCTGCGTTACTCAGTTCTGGCGATGGTGATCGCTGTTGCCTGCGGAACTCTGGCGGCGCTGATGTCGGCGCGCTGGAAACTCAAAGGCGCATGGCTTATCGACCTTATGTCGATGCTTCCGCTGGCGATCCCCGGCTTGGTCATCGCCTTCGGATTTCTGGGAATGACCAGCCATTATGCCTGGGCGCGTGCGATGTTCAATCCGGTAGAAAATCCGTTGTGGCTTCTGGCGACAGCGTATGCGGTGCGCCGCATCCCTTACGTTGTGCGGGCGGTGATGGCAGGTTTGGAACAGACTCCGGAGGAGTTGGAGTTCGCCGCAAGAAACTTCGGTGCCGGTCCGGTGAGGACGCTGACGAAGATAACCTTCCCGCTTATCGGTGCCAACTTGCTGGTCGGTGGATTGTTCGCCTTCAGTTTTTCGATGCTTGAAGTTTCAGATTCGCTGATACTGGCGCAAAAGAGTATATTCTTCCCCATCACCAAAGCATTGCTGGAGTTGTCGCAGATACTCGGTTCCGGACCTGCTTCCGCATCGGCATTCGGGGTGTGGGCAATGGCGTTTCTGGCGGTCACACTTGCTTCGGCAGGAATATTGATGGGCAGAAAAATCGGAGCAATATTCAAATTTTAAGAGTCAGAGCTGTCAGGAAACTTGATTTTCTCTTTTATTTCATGTATTTTATAAAAAAGGTTTTTTTATTGAGTTATGCACAGGGTTTTTTGTACAGATATTCCCGAAGCCGGGGGATGTGCGGAGCTTGAGCCGCGCGAAAAGGAGCATCTTTTCAAGGTGTTCCGCGCCCGGCAGGGTGATGAAGTGGAGCTGCTTGACGGCCGCGGCACAAGAGCGCGCGGCGTTGTCGGCAGTGACCGCAGTGTGATGATATGCAGTAAAGAGGCGGTTCCGGAACCGGCAGAAAAACTCCACCTCTGCTGTGCATTGCCGCGCAAACAGAAACTCGATCAGATGCTCAAGCAGGCGGCGGAACTGGGTGCGTGGAGCATCCGTCCGGTACGCTGTATGCGCTCGGTTGTTGAAGGCGGTCCCCGTGAACGCTGGGATCTGCTTTTGCGTGAAGCATGCAAGCAGTCGGGCAATCCGTTCCTGCCTGTTGTTGAAGAAGAAAGAAAATTGCCGGAAGTTCTGGAAAAACTTGCGGCTGAGAATGTGAGAATTTTTTATGGTTCCGTCGCACCGGCAGAAAACAGCGGTGCAGGGGCGGCTGAAAAAGCCATCCTTATCGGACCGGAGGGGGGATTTGCCCCGGAGGAGCTCAAATTGATGGAAAAATTTAACGCTGTACCACTGAATTTCGGACCTTATATCCTCCGCCTTGAAACGGCGGCGATAAGCGCCCTGACCGCATTGCGGATGCTGCCGCTTATTGCGGTAATGTTCATCGCATTGCTCTTTACCGCCGGATGCGACCGGGGAGGAAATCCGCTGGTGGCAAAAGGAAACAATCTGCGCCAGAGCAACGACCTTCAGGGAGCAAAGAATTTTTATCTGCGCGCGGTGGCGCAGAATCCGGATAATCCGGCGGCGTATCTTGCCCTTGCCCAGCTTTGCGATGAGGATCTCAATGAACCGCTTGAGGCGATACACGCGTACAATATGTATCTGAAGGTGCTGGGTCCGGAGCATCCGGAGCGGGAAACAGTGCGGGCGATACTTGCCGGATTGCAGGAACGCGCTATCCGGAAACTTGCCGGTGATATGGTTCCGGCTGCGGAATACGCTGCACTTGAAAAGGAGTTCCGCAAACTTCAGGAAGAAAATCAGAGAATGAGAAAAACAATGGTCGGGCAGTTGAAACAGATCGTCATTTTGAAACGTAAAGCCGCCGGAGGTGAAAAATGAAGAACTTTATTTGCGGTGCAGTGCTGCTGCTTATCGCCTGCGGATGTGCGCATACGTCAACACTTGAGTGGACAAAACCCGCTCCCGGTCAGCGCAGTGCCGAAGGCAATCCGGTGGTGTGGAATGTATATGCCGTCAACCGGGGGATGTATCTTTTCAACCTCATTCCGATCTGGTCCGGCTACCCTTCGCGTCCCAACCGTCACGATTACCTTCTGGGACAGCACACTCTGACCCGCGGACAGATGCGCCGGATGCTCGAACTGAATCTGGATAAATGGGGCGCCGACCGTATCGAAGATGTGGAAATAAGCTCCTCATCATCCGGAGCATTCACTCTCTGGATAATCTGGCGCAGAACCATGCAGGCACGCGGAGTTGCGGTAAAAAATGTGCCGTATGGAAAAAAAACTGAAACAGAATTGACTAAATGACTTGAAAAAAGCATTTAATATGCTATATTTTCCTGTCTGCACATATTTTTGTGCGGATAGTTTGTCTGTTTTTGTGTTTTTCAATATATATAACAACGTAAAGGAAATGAAAAATGGCGCGTAAAGTTATTATTGCCGGTAACTGGAAAATGAACAAAAATGCCGCAGAAGGCAAAGCTCTGATCGAAGATCTCAAGGCTGCCTGCGGAAAATGCTGCTGCTGCGAAGCGGACGTCGTCGTCTGCCCGCCCTTCACCACCATCGGTGCGGTCGTTGAAGCGGTCAAAGGTACTGCGATCAAAGTCGGTGCGCAGAATATCCACTGGGCTGATAACGGCGCCTTCACCGGTGAAATTTCCGGTGACATGCTCAAAAATGCCGGTGTCGAATATGTTATCATCGGTCACAGTGAACGCCGCCAGTATTTCGGCGAAACCGATGCCACCGTCAATGCCCGTTTGAAAGCGGCTCTGAAATATGATCTTATTCCGATCGTCTGCGTCGGTGAACTGCTCGATGAACGTGAAAGCGGCAAGACTGAGGAAGTCCTGACCCGTCAGATCAAAGGCGGTTTTGCTGATATTTCCGCTGAAGATATGGCAAAGACCATCGTTGCTTACGAACCGGTCTGGGCGATCGGAACCGGCAAAACTGCCACTCCGGATATCGCTCAGGCGGCTCACAAACATATCCGTAAAGAGATCGCGGCTCTCTTCGGTGAAGAAGTTGCGGAAAAAGTCCGCATCCAGTACGGCGGCAGCATGAAGGCTTCCAACGCCCGCGAACTGGTTGCTCAGAAAGATATCGACGGCGGTCTGATCGGCGGTGCGGCTCTGAAAGCTGCTGATTTCCTCGATCTGATCAAAGAGGCGCTGGGCAAGTAATTTTGCCCGTTGGCATAAGAAGTGTTCTGTTCCGGCAGAAATGCCGGATTAACCCAATAACAAGATGAATTGAGAGGCGAAGATGATCCTGACCGTATTTCTTTATGTGATGATTTTCATCGTTGCGCTGCTTTTGATCGCGCTGATCATGATCCAGCCTTCAAAATCCGGCGGCATGGGCGCCGCTTTCGGCGGGATCGGTGAATCTGTTTTCGGCGGAAAAGCCGGCAGTCACCTGACCAAAAGCACCGTGATCCTGACGACTGTATTTTTCGTGATCGCGCTGGCGCTTGCGGCAGTTATCGGTCATCGCGGCGGCAGTGCTTCAAGCGTGCTTGAAAAGGCGGAAAAGGCTGAAGCGGCGGCTGTTGCAGAAAAACCTGTAAAATAATACAGGTCGATGGTATGTTTTTCCGTGTCATGACAGCGGCAGTCAGTGTGATGCTGATGATTTCTGCTGTTATGGCAAAAGAGGTCAGATTTATAAATGACCGTCTTGATGTGGAGCTTCAGGAAAGTGATGCTCCGCAGGTTGATTACAAAAAAAGTGTCTCTTTTACACCGCGGAACGAGCCGGATAACAAGTGGCTTGTCATCCGGGTGGAATTTGAGACAAAAAAAGGTTTTTCCGTCCCTGTTATGGAGGCAGGAAAACGCGGAAGAGTTTTTTTCGGCGGCAGTGTTGATGACATCGTTCTGAGTATCCGGGTTTTGATGGATACTCCGGTTAAACGGAATCAGCGGACAGTCCGCGTGCTTTTCACCGGCAGTACGGAGTTTTATTCGATACGGTGCGATGGTAAAAAGCATCTTGCGGTAATGTTTATACCGGCGAAACTGATCGACCGTTACGCGGTGAGCAGTGACGGAAACGTGAAAAGATTGTCGAAGAACGATTTCGCGGTGGAAGCGGTGATGAGCCGCTCCGGAACGGTGATCGCACGCGGTTACCGGAATGTAAAGGGAATACGGGACTTTGAAGAGATGCTTCGTGAAGTCCCTGAAAATTTGAAAATTGTCGGCGGGGTGTTCCCCCGTTCACGCACCCCGTGGGCGTGGGCGGATTTTGACGGCTTTGATTTG
Organism: Lentisphaerota bacterium; assembly: GCA_015061615.1. GTDB lineage: Bacteria > Verrucomicrobiota > Lentisphaeria > Victivallales > Victivallaceae > UBA1784. Next base: position 22,005 of record SUWE01000010.1, on the reverse strand, counting down.
GAAAAAGAGCCGCTCCCCCGGATGGATGGAATTGTGGAAAACACAGTTCCGGCAGAGGCGCAGCCGGATTGATCCGGAGATGCGGCAGTAAACGTGAAAAATTGGTAGAGAGATGGGAAAAGAAAACAGTGTTCTGACGATTGACATCGGCAGCCGCAGTCTGAGAATGGCTGAATTCCTCTTTCAGGAAGGCGGAATTTCTTTGACGAAATTCCTCAGCCGGCGGATCGAGCTTGGTGAAGAAGAGACCATCAGAGAGTGGTTTGATTACAATTATAACGATATGCTTGTCGAAGGCGGATTTACCGCTGAAAGTGTCCGTCTGGCTCTGCCGTCTGCAACGTCGTTCCAGCGTTTGAGCAAGCTGCCGCCAACGCTGGGCAGTTCCAAGAGTGTTTCCCAGATCATCGAGTTCGAGGCCGCTCAGGCGGTTCCTTATGCGATGCACGAGATCGAATGGGGCTATCAGCTCCTTCACCATGTGTGGGATGATACCGTAGAAGAAATTGATGAAGAGGGCAACGTTACTCAGGTCGAAGTAAAAAACGAGGAGTACGAAGCTCTCTTTGTTGCGCTTAAAACTGATGAAGTTACATGCTATACTGATGCGATCGAGCGTTCAGGTAAAAAACTGCTTTCCGTTGAGTTGGCATCACTGAATATCTTTAACGCCGCTGTTGTATCGCAGGTCAAAGAAAATGAATGCACGATGGTCCTTGAGATCGGTGCCAAAGGAACCTGTTTGATGCTTGCTGACAACCGCCGTATTTTCATGCGTAACATCCCCATCGGCGGTGACAGTATCAATGCCCAGATCGCCCGCGAATTCGGTGTGGGTGACAGTGAAGCAGAAGACCTCAAGCGCCGCCACGGATTCATTGCTCTGGGCGGTGCATACGATGAACCGGAATCCGAACTTGCCGCGACGATCTCCAAAATCTCCCGTAACGTTATGACCCGTCTGCATGGTGAGATCAGCCGTTCTATCAACGTCTGGCGCGCTCAGCACAACGGCAACGCTCCGGTGCGCGTACTGCTTGCCGGCGGCGGTTCGACGATGCAGTATACAACCGAATTTTTCGTTGAAAAACTCCATCTGCCGGTTGAATACCTCAACACATTCAGCCTGATTGCCATTGATCCGTCAGTTGACCGCAATGCGCTTCAGGCGGCAGCGTCAATGTCGCAGGCGATGATCGGTATGGCTCTGCACAGTCTGGGCAGCTGTCCGGTGGATATCTCACTGATTCCCCGTGCGATCAAAAAGCAGTATGAACTGGATGCACGCAAACCTTACTTCTACGCTTCGGCGGTCGCGCTCATCAGCTGTCTGCTTATCACTGTGGTCGGTATCAGCAGCCAGCTGAACTTTGAAAAGCTCCGTGTCGTCGAGGTCGAAGAAGATGTGCAGCGGGCAAAGAAAGAGTTTGACGATGTGCAGAAACTCAACAATCAGCTCAATTCTCTTAAAGAAACTTACGAGCACTCCACGAAATTCTGGAATGCCCGTAACAATATGGCAAAAATACTGAATATATTGCAGGAACATGTCCCGCAGCGTACATGGTTTATCGCTTTTGAGCCGGTCAAAGAGGCGGAAGAAGCGGTTGCCACCGATGAAATGGGTATGGAAATCGCCGCTCCGACACCGGATGGTGTGAGCGCCAAAGATCCCAACCGCCGGATGAAACCTGAAGATTTCAATAAAATGCCGGAAGTGAAGAAACTCCGTCTGGCAGGCTACATCATGCGTATTAATTCCGACGGTGACCACAACTTGCTGCATGAATTTACCGAAAGTGTGCGTTTGATCCCGCTCAAGGCGGATGCCAAACCCGCTGAGGAAGGTGCCGAAGTCGAGAAAATGTTTGAAGATGTGAAAATCGAAGAAGAATTTACCGACGGTAACAACAATAACCTGACCTATTTTGAGGTCATTCTGACGCTTAAAGAAGCGCTGAAAAAGTAACGGGGGGCAATGACTGTGAATAAGAAGATTCAGAAAAATCTGGTTATGATCGCGTCGCTTTCCGCCGCAGGATTGGCAGCGCTCGGTTTGGTGGTGTACCTGCTGATACTGGTGTTTGAGTGGAGCGAGTTCCGCGACCGTACTCAGACAGCGTATAACGAAGTGCAGGGATTGGTCAAAAGAACTCCTGCTCCCGGCAGAGAGAACGAGGAGCGTATCAAGAAAGATATCGCGTTCTATGAAGAAAAAAGTAAGAGCATGGTGAACTCATTCAAATCACCGCTCCGTCCGGCAGTTGACAAATTTCTGGAAGTTCTGCCGCCGCCGGAGATCAAGGAGCTTTCTGACGAGGAAAAAGAGTATTACAAGAAACCCGGCACCGGAATCGAAGGTGATGAGGAAACCAAAGCGGTTCCGCTTGCCATCCGCAAGCTGAGTTACGATGATTTCCGCAAGTTTTTCAATGAGCGTTTTGAAAAATTCTGTCAGGATCGCAATTACAGCGAAGATAAAGACCGTTTTTCTCTGACGACGTTGAGTCTTTTCCGCTCCGAGTGCGTCAACCTTTTCCCTGCCGGAAGCTGGAAACGCGCTTTGGATGCCTTTGTGCAGGCGGTCAAACCCCTGACTTACGAAACCGTGAACGAAGCTGATCCGCTGCCGCTGCTGCTGGTCGGTTTCGGAATGCCGCGCCGGATCGCCGCCAACCCGGAACACCTTGCCCGTCAGGTGGATGAGATCATTGAACGCAAGATCATTCCGATGGCGGAAGCAAGCAAACTTGAGCTTGAAGAAGGCGCACTCAAATTCATCGGCGGTTCATCAGAAACCAAAGGTGTGGCTGTCAAAGATTATCCGGTGGCGTTTTTCCACTGGGATGTTTTCGGTGATATCATCAACCGTCTGGGCAAAGGCGGTGCGACTGCACTGCGTCAGGTGATTTTGCGTACCCAGGCCGCTGAAGAAGGCGGCGACGGAATGGGCGGCGGTTCTTCACAGACAGGCGGTCTCAACCTTGAAGCATCGTTTGAACAGGATGGCAGCTACCGTCTTTATCACTACACGATCGTATTCCGCGGCAATATGCAGGCGGTTCGCAAAGTCATGCGCGCGTTTGATACTGCATGGATGGAAAACCGCATGTATCTGGTGCGCGGTGTCGCGCTTTACGCCGGAGAAAACGCTGCTGCGGATATCATGAAACAGAAAACGCTGGAAAGCCGTGAAAATCAGAATAACAATGTGACCCGTGAGACTACTGAGCGTCCGCGCCGCCGCCGCCGCCGTCAGGCGGAAGAAGCTCCGGCAGCAGCATCCGGAAATCCGGAAGATCAGCCTAAAGTTGAACTTACTGAAGATGCGTTGCGTGAAGGTCACTATCGTGTGTTGATCAAACGCAAGCTCAAAGCGGCTGAAGAAGCCGGCGATGATAAACATGCTGAAGTCGATGAACGCCTCAACGAGTATCTTCAGGTGCGTCCCAACTCCGATGCCGGTTCGCACAGCAAAGAGGAAAAAGATGAGTTCTTCGCTGAATTTGCCAAGAGTCTGCCGGCGCACGAGCGTTTCGGTTACGGCAAAGTTCTTGTCGGCGGTGAAAGAAAAGATGATTGTCTGGTCTATCTTGATATAGATTATGTAGTCTTGGAACAACAGAGTGAATGATATTCCCGGAGGGCTGAAGAGTGGATTTTATTAAACGGCATTACGAAAAAGTCATCCTGCTTGGACTTTTTGTGCTTTTCGTTGGTTTGATGTTTCTGGTGCAGTCGATCATCAGTTCGACCCGTTCGATCACTGAAAAAGATTTGAAACTGCCCAAACGTACAGCTGATCATGTCAATGCAGATGTGACTGATCCGCAGTTTGACACTGCGAAGATCCGTGAAGCGACCCGTCTGGTATGGGGTGAGCGTAAAGGTCAGGATAACGAAAAAGATGTGAATCCTGATGCGGCGGTCTGGGCGGACTTTGTGACTCCGTTTGAGATGGCGTCCTGTCCTCATTGTCAGGAAGGCAAAATCGAAGGATTCACTGTGCTTATTCCGGCAAAATCCTTCCCTGCACGCGGCGGAAATGCCGTCGGCAAATGCCCGCAGTGTGGAAAAGAGCTTAAAGCCGCACCGGAAATTTCTCTTTCAGAACTTGAAGAAGTTGCGGAAAAAGAGTCCGATAAAGATAATGACGGTATCCTTGACGAGATCGAATCGCAGTATGGAATGAGTTCCGATGATCCGAACGATGCCCGTTATGACCTTGACGGTGACGGTTTTTCCAACAAATTCGAGATTGATCATGAGTTCCTTCCGAATGATCCAACGAGCCATCCGCCGTACTGGTGGAGACTTCAGATCCGTAAAATTGAAAAAATCGAGCTTAAAGAGCGTTTCATGCTCCTCAGCGACAACGGTCTGCCCAATGATAAAAGCGAATGGCAGCTTCAGTTCAACCTGCCTGACCGTTTGAACCGCCGCGACAAAAAAGGCAATATCCGTATTGAAACAAGATTTTTCCGTGTTGGTGATACGGTCACTGTTGACGGCAGAAAATACAAAATCGCGGATGCAAAACGTATTCTGATTCCGATCAAAGATGCGCGTGTTGATGAGAACAGTTCTGAAACCGCCAAAAAAGGTTTCAAGGATGCTTCCAGAGTATTTTTGCAGGAAATCGGTGAAAATGCCGATCCCAAACCGCTGGTCATGGTTGCCAACGAACCGGCGTTTTCCAACGACAAGCGTCCGGTGCTGTATGACTCCGGAGATATCCGCGACAACCGCCGCGATTCCGTGTTGAAAATCGGCGATACCATCAGACTTTATCAGTTTGCCGTAGAAAATAATAACGGTGAAACCGGCAGTAAGCGCAGAGGCAACCGTACTGTTGCCACCTACCGTTTGAAATCTGTTGACGACGAAAAGAATGCGATCACTCTTGAATCTGTCGGCAAAAAGAAAAAAGATTCCAAAGAAAAAGAAGAAGATGAAGAACTTATCGTGATCTCGATGGCCGAACGTAAAGTTCCGTCCAACCTGACTCCGATCAAAAAAGTTGAACGTACCAATGAAGAGTCTCCTGAAGGGGATGAAACAAAACGTGCGATCAGAAAAGCGCCGAGAAAAAGAAAGAAAAATTAACATATTCGGAAGGAAAAGAAACGAATGAAAAAGAGTGAAAAAATCATTTCAAGTCCGCTTCTGATTTGTTTCGCAGCGGTGTTCGGAGTCTGTACTCTTCAGCCGCTTGCGGCACGGACCGTGGCGGAAAAGCACGCCGCTGCGAGCGAAAAAGAGTATGCCAGACAGGATAAAGCCGCGGAAAAAAGCCGCCGTCTTGCCGCAGAAGGCAAATACGACGAAGCGATCGCGATCCTGAAAGAAGATGTTGTCAGCATGCTGGAACTTGAAGCGGCTGATGTCGATGCCTGGAAAGCTCGTAAACGTCTTGCTGAATACTCCAAAGAGCTGCGTGAGCTTCAGCTGGCACATGGCGGCAAACAGCTTGATGCTGCGGAAAAGGCGATCGTTGAGGGAAAATATGCTGATGCAATAGCGTTTGCCAACCGCGCCGCAGATATCACTCCGCTGCTGGCGAAAAAATCCAAACGTCTTGTTGACCTTGCCAACCGCCGCAGAATGGCGGCGGAATATGCGAACAAGGTTTCCACCAAATACACTGATCCCAAACTTGAAGATCGTGAAAAAGAGCTGCGTCTGGCACTTGCCGCCGCCCGTTTGCTTTTCCGCAAAGGTCAGTATGACAAAGCGATGGAAAAGATAGAAGAAGTTTACGCGATCAACCCGTATAATGATGAGGCGGCGTATCTTGCCACTCAAATTTATAAACGCTTTTATGAAATCGGTCATCAGCGCCGCAAAGCTGATGTGCAGGCTCAGTTTGCGTATGAGGCATGGCAGTGGGTCGAACCGACTTTCCCTGTTCCTGAAGATCCGGGCAGCGGCGAAGAAAAAGCTATGGCAAATGAAGACAGCGATGCTGAAATGCAGAAGAAACTTGATGAGATCCTCATTTCTGACTTTGAAGTTAATGGGGCGACTGTCGAAGCTGCAATCGAGCAGATTAACGGTATCCGCGCTGTCCGCAACGGCGGCGTTTCAGTCGCACTGATCCAGAAGAATGAGGAGAAAAAAGCTGCCAGAGACGGCGAAAAACCCGAAGGTGCGCCTGGCGAAAGCGAAGAAGGCAGTGAAGGTGAAGAAGAAGGCGAAGAAGGTGAAGAAGGCGAGGAAGGTGAAGAAGGTGAGGAAGGTACCGGAACCGGTTCCGCCAAATCCGGAGCCGATGAAACCCTGGTGACTTTGACACTTAAAAATATCACCCTGCGCCAGCTGCTTGACTATATCAGCTTTTTGACGGATTACTCCTGGCACACAACTCCGAGCGGAATCGAATTCGGTGCCCCTGATGCCCAGATGAAAACGGAAGATTATGAAATCGTCGATACGGTCAAGTTTTTGATCGTCGGCAGAAAACCTGCTCCTGCTGCTCCTGCTGCTGCGGAGGCCCCGGTTGATGAGGGCGGCGAAGGCGGCGGCGAAGGCGGCGGTGAAGGCGGCGAAGGCGAAGGCGGCGGCGAAGAAGCTGTTGAAGGCGACCCCGGTTTCGATGACGGTGCCGGTGCGGCAATGGATACTGTTTCCGATGATGAACTTTCTCCGGAAGCGCTTCAGAAATTCTTTACCCTGTACGGAATCGAGTTCCCCAAAGGCAGTTCAATAAGCTATTTGAACAACCGCATTTCAATGAACAATACTGCGGCGAATCACCGTTTGATGGTCGATCTGCTTGACCGGATCAATATCAATGACCCGTTGATCGAAGTTGAGGTCAAATCCATTGAGCTTTCTGAAAAAGATATGGAAGAACTCGGTTTCAACTGGGCGCTGGGCGGTTTCGGTGAAAATGGCAACAGCAAACAGTGGATGTTCGGCAAAGGTGAAAATACCTCTCCCGGCGGATCACTTTCAATGCTCAACGGTCTGTTGAGCGGTATTGATTCACGCCTTGTCAGCAATCTGAATATCTTCCCCGATGTGTTCGGTTCATTCAAGCCCTTCGGCAGTGATGTCAACTTCAACCTCTCACTTACGATCAATGCGCTTGACCGCAGTGACCGTACCGAGCAGATCTCTGCTCCGCGCGTGCTGGTCCGCAACGGTGTCACCGCCGTGGTGAAGATGACCAAAGCGTACTTCTTCCCCGAAGAGTGGGAAGAACTTGAAGTTGAAACCGAGGAGATCGGCGATCAGGGTGATCTGCGTTTGGATATCACTTATCCGTCGCCGACATTTGCTGAAACCGAATCCCATATCGGTACGCAGTTTACCGTTACCCCGACGATCATTGATAAAGAGGTTATACGTCTTCAGCTGAATCCGAAAGTTACCGCGTACACCGGTAAAGATGAGTACGAAGTCGTGCTTGTTGTTGAAACCCGTAACGGGGATAGTTGGGATAAAGACGAAATGCGCTTTATCGTGTGGCGTCCGATCATCGCGACCCGCGAAGTATCTGTGACGGTCAACGTCAATCACGGTGAAACACTGGTTATCGGCGGACTTTCCGACAGCCAGTCCCAGAAACGTCTGGATAAGATTCCGATTCTTGCCGATATTCCGGTCATCGGCCGTCTGTTCCAGAATCAGTCTGAAGTTTCCATCCGCCGCAACATGCTGATTTTTGTTACGGCACGGTTGGTTGATAACAACGGAATATCCCTCCCGGTCGCAAGTAAGGTCGGTAACGGCGGTATCCCGGCTCTGATGCGTTGATTTAAGTTCGGAGGATATATACGATGATAAGTAAAAAGATTATGCTGCTTGCTCCGGGTGTGGTTCTTGGAGCGTTGGTGATGGCCGCCGGTGATCCGGCTCCTGCGGCACCCCGTGTGCCGGGAGCTGAGACGTTGGAAAATGTCGGCCGTCAGAAGAAGTTTTTCGATATTTCCGAGTTGGTGCGCAAAGCGAACAATCTTATGTCCGACGGCAAGTATGACGAAGCGATCAAACTTTTCCGTCAGGCGAAGAAAGAGCTTGAACCCTTTGCCGGCGGCAGCCGTTTCAAAGAAAAAATCGAGTTCTGCGCCAAGCGTATCGAACAGTGCTACTACAAAAAAGCTGAAGATGCGATGGATCGTGCCGATGATCTGGTCAGTGTCAGCGCGTTTGATGATGCGATCAAACTTTGTCAGGAAGCGATACAGTACTGCCCCGAACTCAAAGATGACCTTCAGCGCAAGATCGCGTTTTATCAGAAACGCCGTGAAGCTGCCGTTGCCCGTGACGATAACAGCATGAGCAAGCTCCACCCTGAATATCATCAGAATGAGTACAATATCCAGCTGCTTATTGAGCAGGGTATCGTTCTGCTCAAGCGCGACGAGGTTATGGCGGCGCGCAAAAAATTTGAAGAAGTTCTGCTGCTTGATCCCTACAATGAGACTGCGATCCAGAACCTGCTGGGTGTCAATTCCCGTTTGCGCAAAGATGCCAAACTCCGTGCCAATGCGACAGCCCGCCATCTGGTCGGTGAAGTCGAGTGGAGCGGTGCGATCCCCATCGCCCGTGATTTTCAGGTCGAAGGTGCCGGAGATTCTGAACAAAGTGGCGGCAAGGCGATCAAAAAATCCCCCGCCAATCCGATGTATGTGCGTTTGGCGGAGATCGTTCTGCCGAAATACGAGATACCCAAAGATTATTACACCTTTATCGACGTGATGGAAGAACTCAAGTCACTGGCAAAAGAAAATGACCCCAAAAAAGTCGGTGTCAACTTTGTCGTCCGCGATGCCAAACATACTTCTGCGAAGAGCGCTCCCAAATTTGCCGGTTACAGTGTGCCGCGTAAAGTTTCCCTGCTTGATATCCTCAACACCTTGCAGGATCGCGGTGATCTGACTTTCAAAATCGATCCCGGCGCAGTCATCGTCGCTGCCAAAGGCGTACCGTTGGAAAAAATGACTGTCCGTACATTCTCTTTCCCCATCGACCCGACTCTGACCAAGGAGAAACTGAAAAATGCGTTGATTGCCGGTGCCCAGGTGAAATTCGGTCCCGGAGCCGATATCGAACTTATTCCGCTGCGGAATGAGATCGTTTCCAAAAACACTCCGACCAATCAGGAGCGTATTGAAAACTGGACCGCTTCACGCGGAACCCAGAGCAGTCAGGAAATGGTTCAGATCATGTTCAAGTTCCTTGAAGTTGCACAGAACGACCTTGATGAACTCGGTTTCAGCTGGGCGTACAGCAGACGCGGCAACAACGGATCATTCGATCTGGGCAGCAACTCACTGCTCCGTCACTATGCAAACGATGATGCCAATGACCGTTTCGGCGGTGCGCCGGTTTCCAGCAACGTCGATCTCAATGCTGAAAGAATGGAAAACCGCGGTGACCCGGATTCAACCTACGGTTTCGTCTGGAACGACCGCAAAAATGCCCTTGCCGCCAGCGTTTATGCTCTGGACTGGGCGGACTCATCCGATATCCTCTATTCACCGCGTGTCACCACGATGAACAATACCACCGCGCGTGTGGATATGACCGAAAAACGGTACTTCCCCGGTGAGTATGAAGATATCGACAGTGAAAGCACTGAAAATGTCCGCGTTTACGTTACCAATCCCCAGCCGACACTGGATGATGAACGCGACCTCGGTATCAAGTTCACCATCAAGCCGGAGATCCAGCCGGGTGACCTTATCCGTGCGGCGGTCAAATTCGATATCAAACAGTTCGACTCATGGCTGATCGTTGACAGCCGTAACCTCGCAAATGAAGATGATGACGGTGAATATCAGAAAAAAGCGGTCATCAATACCCGTGCGATCACCACTGACGTGGTGCTGAAAGACGGTGCGACTGTTCTTATCGGCAGTATTTCCCAGGATTTGACCACGTCTCTGCATGACCGGATTCCGATTCTGGCAGATATTCCGCTGATCGGCAGACTCTTCCAGTCCCGTTACACGGTCAGCAAAAAGAACAATCTTCTGGTCTTTATGACCTGCAAGATCATCGGTCCTGACGGTTCCGCCGCCCGCAGAAAGTCCAGCGGCGCTCCGAAAAATACCACAGGTGAACGCGGCTTGCCCAAGTTCCCGCGCAACATTTGACAGTTGAAAGTTCCCCGGCAGGCGATTGCCGGGGTTCTGTTATATGCAAAGCAGTTTTGAATTCCGTCCCATCGGTGTTGTGCATTGCACGCACCAGTACCGGTTTGAGGCGCCGCGGCAGGGAATATTTTCTTCCGGCAGCGGCGAAATCGAGATTTTTGCTCCTTATGCCGGCGATGCGATCGCAGATTTGGCAGGATTTGAACGGATATGGGTGATATTCTGTTTTCATTTGAACTGCAAAAAAGAGTGGAAAGCGAAAGTCCGCCCTCCGTATCCCGCAAACGGGCAGTGCCGGAGCGTTTTTGCGACCCGCTCACCGCACCGGGTCAATCCGATAGGTATGAGCTGTGTTGAACTTGCCGGAATTTCCGGCAGACGGCTGCTTGTGCGCCATATCGACATGCTTGACGGTACCCCGGTTCTGGATATAAAACCGTACATTCCTGAAGCGGATTCTTTTCCCGGTTCAGCGGTCGGCTGGCGGTCGGTTGTTCCGGCGGCGGATGAGCTGATGTGGAATATTGAATTTTCTGAATTATTTGAAAAGCAGGCGGAATTTATTTTTTCGCTCAACTCGCTTGATCTTGTCAATCTGGTGAAAGTCCAGCTCGGCAATGAGCCGCTGGATGCCAAACGCAAGCGGGTGCGGCAGCTTGATGACGGATTTTGGGCGCTGGGCTGCCGGACATGGCAGATAATTTTTACCGCTGACCGTGCGGCAAAAAAGGTGAAAGTTCTGGAGATCCGTTCCAATTATGCCGCTGATGAACTGGCAGAGGGTGCGGAAGACCGGTATGCAGATAAGGATGTTCACCGGAAGTTTATCCGGAAAACTTTTTAATGGAGAAATAACTATGAAAAAACTTGTCAAACTCGGCATGATCGGCCTCGGTCCCCGCGGCGAAACGTTGCTTGCAACCCTTTATGAGTTCCCACGTGAGGAGGTGCTGGTAACAGCGATCTGCGATATCAATCAGGAAAAGATCGACCGTATCCTCAAGATCATGGAAGAACACAACTATCCCAAACCGATGGTGTTTCACGATTACCGGGAACTTGTCGCCCATGATGAGGTCGATGCGGTGCTTATCCCGACTTCATGGAACAGCCATCTGAAGATCGCGGAAGAAGCGATGAGCCACGGAAAATATGCCGGTATCGAAGTCGGCGGCGCATCTTCTCTGGATGAGTTGTGGCGACTTGTCCGCGCGGCGGAATCCACCGGTGTATCCTGTATGATGCTGGAAAACTGCTGTTACGGCAGAAACGAACTGCTTGCGCTCAACCTTGCCCGCAAAGGTCTCTTCGGTGAATTGATCCACTGTTCCTGCGGATATGAGCATGATATTTCTGAAATGTGCCGTCCGGAAAAGAATCACGGCATCCGCGAAATGCACAACCGCCGCCGCAACGGTGAACTTTATCCCACCCACGGTATCGGTCCTGTGGCGAAAATCCTGCGTATCAATCGCGGAAACCGTTTTCTTACTCTGACTTCGACCGCCAGCAAATCACGCGGTTTCGCCCGCGAAGCTGAACGCAGCGGATGCGGCAGGATCGTCTATAATCAGGGCGACGTCGTTACCACTGTTATCCGCTGTGCCAACGGTGAAACGATCACGATGACCCACTGCATTTCTCTGCCGCGCCCCTATTCCCGCGACTTCAAAGTGCAGGGAACCAAAGGTATCCTTATGGAAGATACCAAAGCCGCCCATATCGAAGGCATCAGTCCGACCCGTGAGGAGATCGACGTCGCCGGAAATCCCTATGTCGTTCACGATTGGACTCCGCTTGCCGATCTTTATGAAGAGTACGATCACCCCGTCTGGAAAGGTTTTCGCGAAAACGTCACCGGCGGTCACGGCGGTATCGACACCCTTGTGCTTAAAGCGTTCACCGACTGCGTGCGCCGCCATGTTCCAACACCCATCGACGTTTACGATTGCGCCGCATGGATGGCGATCACCTGTCTCAGCGAAGAATCTATCGCCATGGGCAGCGCTCCGGTGGCATTCCCCGACTTTACCGACGGCAAGTGGATCGAAGAATCCGATTGCTGTCCCGGGCCGTGGAGTCTGGATGAAGTTTACGAAGGCTGAACCCTCTGATAATACAAAAATGAGCTGGGGTTGTTGCAAAAACACACAAGTTTTGCAACAACCCCTCCGTTTTTTTTCAGTGTTTTGTCAGAAACAGGTGAGGGATTCCACACAGTTCCAAAGCGGCGTATGCAGGTCGAGTTTTTTCCGTTCGCAGGTTGCCAGTGCGATCGGAACATGGGTGAATGCTCCTGCCCAGTGACCGACCATGACGTCGGTTTTTCCCGCCATTGCGGCGTGGGCGGCGCTTTGGGCGAGGGTGGCGCAGAATACGGCATCTTCGCCTTCGGCGCGGACACTGCGGATGGTGTAGCCGAGATCAAAGTATTTCAGATTGAGTTCGACGTTGTTTTCCTTGAAGTAGCGTTTGATCTCATCTTTGAGCAGGATACCGATATCTTTATGCAAAATATTTCCGGAAGCATCCTTCTGCCGCTCCTGTGATTCAAAAAGATTCTGTCCGGCACCTTCGGCGACGATCATCACCGCGTGGTGTTTTTTGTTCATACGTTCCATCAAATTGGGCAGCAGCGCCTTTGTTCCGTCGCTGCCGTCGAGTGAAAACGGTTCTTCCGGAATAAGGCAGTAGTTGATATACGGATTGGCAAGCGTGGTATATGCGGCGATGAATCCGCTGTCGCGTCCCATGACTTTGATAAGGGCAAGACCGTTGTATGCCCCCTGCGCTTCATTGTGGGCGCCGCTGACGAACTCCCCTGCGGTACGCACCGCGGTACTGAAACCGAAGGTGCGGTCGATGAAGCTGATATCGTTGTCGATGGTTTTGGGAATGGCAACGACACTGATAGGCAGCTGACGTTTTTTGGCTTCCATTGCAATATCGTGCGCACAACGGCTGGTGCCGTCGCCGCCGATGCAGAAAAGAAGGTTGATACCAAGCTGTTTGAGGGAGTCTACCATCATCGGCACATCTTCACTGCCGCGGCTGGAACCGAGAATGGAGCCGCCTTTGTCGTGGATATCATCGACCATATCCGGAGTAAGCCGCACCGGAGTGAGGTTGTATGCCGGATTCAATCCGCGATAGCCGTAGCGGATACCGAAAATATCGTGGATACCGTAATCACGCGTCAGTGAAAGCGTCAGGAACTTGATGACGTCGTTCAGACCGGGGCAGAGACCGCCTGCGGTGAGGATGGCGGCGCGGCTCCATGCGGGGGTGTGGAAGATTTTTGCACGGGGGCCGGCTTTTTCAAAAGCGGGGATCTCTTCACCGCGGTTGACAAAGCTGAGGATATCGTTGGTGTCGTTGTAGTAGCTTACGCTTTCATCATCGCTGATGAAGGTCATATCGGTGATCGGTGAAGGAATGGTACATTCACCAAGAGTTGAAATGTTGAAATCGTTTTTGTGCAGCATATATTTTTTCCTCCATGTAAAATGCTGTTCCAGTTAAAAATACTCTGTTCCAGCTGAAAAATCAAGTCCGTAATGATAAAATACATTGAAAAAATCTTTCTTATGCGTTATTTTATATGATGAACACATTACGTTATTGCACCGGAGAAGGATAAAATGAAAAAAGTTACCGTGTCAACCTTGATGAAGCGTTACTCCGCACAGGAAAAGCTGGTCATGTCCACCGCATACGATGCGATCGAATCGCGCCTCTGCGCCGCCGGCGGCATCGACTTTATTCTTGTCGGCGATTCTGTCGGCATGACCCATCTCGGCTATGCAAACACCCTGCCGGTGACGATGGAGGATATGCTCAGTCACACCGCAGCTGTCCGCCGGGGCGCTCCGGAAGCGTTTGTCGTTTTCGATATGCCGTTTATGAGTTATCAGGAAAGTCTCTCCCAGGCGATGCACAATGCCGGAGTTGCGATGAAAACCACCGGTGCCGATGCCGTGAAACTCGAAGGCGGCGCCGAATACGCGGAGCTTGTCCGCAAACTTACCGGTGCCGGTATCCCGGTGATGGGCCATGTCGGATTGATGCCCCAGCGGGTTCAGGTTTCCGGCGGATACAAAATCGTCGGCAGAGATGATGCGGGCGCGGAACAGGTGATGCGCGATGCGCTGGCACTTCAGGAGGCAGGGGCATTTGCCGTTGTCCTTGAGTGTGTCACCGAAGATGTCGCCGCCGCAGTTACCAACAAACTGAATATTCCCACCATCGGTATCGGTTCGGGTAAATACTGCTCCGGTCAGGTTCAGGTGATCGCCGACCTGCTGGGATTGCAGGAGTTCAAACCCAAACATGCCAAACGTTATCTTGAGGGTGCTGAAATTATTTCCGCCGCGCTCAAATCCTATGCTGATGAGGTTAGAAACGGCACTTTCCCGACAGAAGAACATTCATTCAAATGAGAGTTCTGCCGCTTCTGCTCATCTTTCTCTGCGGCTGTTTTTTGCGGGAAAAACCTGCGGCTGTCACTCAGGAGTGTTTGCTGAAAAGCGTTCTTGACCGTCATCTTGAAGGTGAAACCGCCTCCGCTCTGCAACATTTTGCCCGCCGCAGCCGTCAGGCGACACGGTGGAGCAAACTGCCGGATATGGCGGCATTTGTCCGCAGTGACACCGGCAGCAGAAAAGATATCATTTCCCGTGAAATTCTCTGGGAAAGTGTGGTGTTCTGTACCGTGCAGTTTATTCCTGAACCGGAGACGTTTATCCGTAAATGGAACGCCGGAGAATTGCGCTGCCGGCTGATGCTGCTCTTGTCGGAACGGGAGTTTTTGCAGAGTGTCATCTGGAAAACCGCAGAACAGCAATCCCGCGAAAAGGAGTTGTACATCGAAATATTACAGCTTGCCGGAAGTGCAGACGATGAAGTTCTTGCTTCTGTTCCTCTTGTGTCGCCGCAAGTGTGGGAACGGACGCCGCTGCCGCTGGCTCTGCCGGTCAGTCAGGATCCGGCTGAAGCGTTGCAGGCGGCTGGAGTTTTCTATCTTATGCCGGAGGAAATACGCCGTCAGCAGTTGTCCACGCCGGATATGCCGCTTGACGGGATTCTGCTTGAAATGCAGAGTGCGGCGGCAACGTATGTGCTTTATCTGGTGCAGAATCAGCTTGAAGCGGCGCAGAAAGCGTATATAAAGGCACCGACTCCGGAAAATTTGTGGAACTTCCGCCAATGGTATTACCGTTATCAGCTTGATATTTCCCGCCTGCCGCAGACGCGCGGCAGGGAAAAGGACAGAGAGTTTATTCAGTCGATGCTGCTTTTGCAGCCCGGTTTTTAAGAGCGCGGAAATTTTCCAGATTGGCACGCATATTTTTGTCCCCCGGCGCGTAACGCAGCGCCTGAAGCATCAAATCTTCCGCCAGAGCGTAATCTTTTGCCAGATATGCGGCGATTGCCCGGTAATTCAGCTCTTTTGCCGGGTCACTGCCTTCGGTGATACAGCCGAGAACGTGGAAGATGCCGATGGCAAATTTTTCATCTGCGGGCGTTTTTCTTGCCAGATGGGTATTGGCTGAAACAAGCAGGGCATTTTCAGAAAAGTTCCGGTCTATCCGCCGCATATATCCCCACTTCGGATCGGTGATGGCGGAGTCGATTTTTTCCAGACCTGCTCCGTTGCCCTGAGCAAGTTCGATCATCCCTTCCAGTGCGCGGATGAAGAGCGGGTCGACATCTTTATGGATACTGTTGTTCGCCGCCTGATAAGCGAAGTTCAGCGCGGCGGCATACTCCTGTTTTTCAAAACTTGACCATGATGCCATCCGCAAGACTGCCGGATTGGCGTTTACACCGTCGCCGAGCGCGGCGTTGATGAAAGAGTCTTCACTCTGCCAGGTGTAAAGATAACAGAGTCCAAGAACTGCAATGAGCGAAGCGTATGCCCAGAAGGTGAATTTCAGAATGAACTGCCGGCAGGAGTAATACTCCACTGCCGCCGCCAGACCGATCCAGATGAAAATCGACGGATAGTAGCTGTAACGGTCGGCAAACTCCGCATTGCCGATCACCTTGAATCCTGCCATCGGCAGAAGGGTTCCGGCAAATGCCAGAAAAAGCGGAAAGATGAAGTCGGAAAAACAGTTATGTTTTTTTATCCTGACCAGTGCTGTTATTGCAAGGATAAGCGCTCCGCCCCAGAAGATGAGGAGTTCCGCCAGCATTGCCGCATCCAGGCGGAACAGCGGATAGAGAGGCTGGATATTCAGCGGAAAGAGCGTTTTGAAAAAGTAATTTGTGTAATTCAATACCACGATTTCCAGACGGTCGGCAGTGAATGCGCCGCTTGCCGCGCCCCCCGCAAAAGCGGCAAGCTGTACCATATTCAGCAGTATATAGACCACGGCGGCAGCGATATAGGGCGAGAGCATTTTCAGGGCTTTTTTCCAATCGAACTTCGCGGTGCAGACCCATATGCCCAGCAGCAGGACTCCGGGCAGGGTGATGATCGTCGGTTTTGCTCCGAAAGAGAGAAAATAGCAGAGCGCGCCGAGTATGGGCAGACGGTTTTTTCTGAAACTCCGGATAAACAAAAGCGTGCTGAGAAATCCGAGGAATACCGCCTGAACATCTTTGCGTTCAGCAAGCCAGATCACCGATTCGATACGCTGTGGGTGCAGGGCGAAACAGAGCGCTCCGAAAACCGCCGAAGGAATCGACAACGTAAAGGGATGCTCCTTATTCAAACGGACAAGTTTCAGTTCGCGCAGCAGAAAATAGAATATCACCGTGCTTGAACTGTGCAGAATAATATTGTGCAGTCTGCCGCCGGCTTGCAGCAGCTCATTGCCCCAAATCAGATTATCCAGCATCAGCGAGTGCATCACCAGCGGTGAATAGAGGTCAAGTACCGGGGTTTTCAGATGGTATATGAAATTCTGCCAGGTGAAGGTCAGCAAATACGCCATTCCGGAGTAAGGCGTGTTATCCATCGGTACCGGGGCAAAGTTCAGCGACGGCAGAAAAAAACAGAGAGTCACCAGAAAAATCAGTATTGCGGCGGTTGCATCAAGGTGTTTTCTGATAAAGGCGGCGAACTCTTCCATTTCAGCTTACTCCTCTCCTTTCCCGGCGCGGTCGACGGCGGTACGGATGCGTGAAAGAACTTTGGAAACTTCAAAAACTTCCGCTTCCACATTCCGTTCCTCTTTTCCGGTTCCATAAAAAGAGAGCGTGCAGACGATACCGTCGTAAATAAAGGGCATGGTGATCGCCCATTTGCGGTGCGGCGCGACCCGTGTAAGGGTCTTTTGCGTTTGCAGAACGCTGAACTCCCGGTCGCAGATTATCTGTTCGGTCACCGGCATATCCGGATATTTTTTGCGGACGATCTCCTGCGCAGTTTCGGCTTTGGTGCCGGATGCTGCAAGCAGAACCAGATATGCTCCGGTCAGGCGCAGGGGATCCTGCAGCGGATTATTCTGATGAAAGTTGTAAATTTCAAAGAATGCTCCGTGCTGATAACCGAACACTGCCGCATTCAATCCGGATAAGCGGCTGTGATCGTCAACTGTTGCTTTGAGTATTTCCAACAGCGGCGAAAGGAACTTCGCCTGATACCCCAGACGCATCAGCGATATTCCGGGGACAAGGTGGTGGTAATCGGTCTTTTCCAGCAGTCCGATCTCGATCAGATCGGCGCAGAGCCGGCTGACAGTGGGCAGCGGCAGATCCAGAATGCCGGTCAGCTCCTTGATTGCCACCGGGTGCTTTGAGGCACAGATCGCTTCAAGTATCGAAGCGGCTTTGAACATGAGTGAACTTTTCATCTTTCAATGCCCAGTTTGATTTTGAGCGCATTTGCTACCGGTTCCGGAACGTATTCTTCAAAATTTCCCCCCAGTCTGGCGACCTCTTTGACTAAAGTGGAAGATACAAAAGAGTTTTTCAGTGTCGGCATCATGAAGATCGTTTCGCACTGCCGTTTGAGATTGCGGTTGAGCAGTGCCATCTGAAGTTCATATTCAAAGTCGGAAAAGGCGCGCAGACCGCGCAAAATCGCATCGGCACCGTAATATTCAAGGGAGTCCACCAGAAGACCGTCGATGGATACGACTTCGACATGCTGAAGTTGTGAACAGCTTTCCCTGATGAGGGCGCAGCGTTCTTCCATTGTGAAGATCGGGGACTTCGCCGCGTTGACCGCGACTGCCACGATCACCCGGTCAAAGAGGTGACCGGCTCTTTCCACCAAATCCAGGTGTCCATTGGTAAATGGATCAAACGATCCGGGGTATAATACGGTTTTCATAACAATCCTTTTTGACTTTTCGGAACTTCCGGTGTATAATATATCATTGTTAAACGTTTTTGCAATTACCGGAGAGTCTTTTTTGACTGAATAAGCTGAGAATATGAGCAATTTTATTAAAATTTTTGAAAATATCCCCCTGCCGGCAGGGGAAAAGTGGATCATCGCCGCCGGAGTTTTTGACGGAGTCCATCCGGGACATCAGGCGATAATTTCCGCCGCGCGCCGCCGTGCCGCACTTTCCGGGGCGCTCGTAATGGCGCTGACGTTTGTTCCGCACCCGCGTCAACTGCTGGCAAAAGAATCCTCACCCGAACTGCTGGTAAGTGTGGATGAACGGGTGAAGATGCTGCTTGATGCCGGAGCGGACAGCTGCGGATTTATTGACTTTTCCGCAGAAACTGCCGCATTGACTCCGGATGAGTTCCTTGCCGGATTGCGTGACAACGGAGTTTTTGAAGTTTCCGGCATCTGCGTCGGTGAAAAGTGGCGTTTCGGAGCAAAGGGCAGCGGCAATAAAGGTGTGCTGGACAGATTCTGCCGGGAAAACAACTGGAGTTTCGATGCGGTAAAAGAGCTTGAACTTGACGGAGTCACCATCAGTTCCACCGCCATCCGTCAGGCGCTGGCGGCGGGAGATATCGCTTATGCGGCGCGTCTCTGGGGGCGTGAAGTGGAAATGTCCGGCGTGGTCGAACACGGTTTTCAAATCGCCGGAAGCAAACTTGCCGCACCTACAGCCAATTTGAAAAGCGGTTCTCTTCTGCCTCTGCCTTTCGGAGTTTACAGCGGCAAAGTTCCCCTTGACGGGAAAACTTATACCGCCATTTTGAATATCGGTGTGGCGCCGACCTTCGGCAACGGTTTGCGGCGCGTGGAGATACATCTGCTGGATTTTGAAGGTTCTCTCTACGGCAGAAATATCACCGTGAAAGTGCGCCGCTTCATCCGGAGTGAACGCAAATTCGACTCCCCTGACGCACTGAAAGAGCAGATTTTCAAAGATATTGCCGAAGTACGGCAGAACGGCTGAAAGTTTTTCACAATGCTGAAATTTGATAATATCACAAAAGTTGGTGCAATAACAATTTTTGAGTAAGACAGGCAATCATGAAAAAATATCGAACAGTTCTTGTCATCTTTTCATTAATTTACTCTTTCCCGGTTTTTTCAACTGCCCGGTTGGATGCAAAACATTTTTTGAAAAAACTTGATGATGCTGATTCTCAATACAAATTTGCGATCTGCTGTTACTACGGCTATGGCATAGAAAAAGATTGGCAGAAGGCTGTTTACCATTTGGAAAAAGCTGTTGAAAAAAATCATCCGCAGGCACAATACTTTTTAGGAAACTGTTATTTGCGGGGAGACGGGGGACGGAAAGATCACGTCAAGGCATGGAAATTGATAAAACTTGCCGCTGATAATAATTGCCTCGAAGCTCAATTTCAACTGGGCGAAAGTTACCGTTCCGGAGCTATGGGAAAACAGGATTTTTCCCTCGCTGAAAAGTATTTGAAAAAAGCCGCGGAATCAGGGAGTGAAGATGCAAAAATCCTTTTGTTTTTCCGTGATTTCTGGGATATGAAATCGGGAATCAGTAAATTCAAGCAATTATATAAGGGATTTTCCGAAAACAATGCCGCATCTCAATATAAATCGGCAATCTTCTATTTGGAAAATGGCGGCGAAAAATACAAAAATAAAGTCCTTGAATATTTGAAAAAATCAGCTGATAAAAATTATACCAAAGCTCAATATAAATTAGTTCAACTTTATACTGACGGTACACTTTTTGATAAAAATTATATCGAAGCGGAAAAATATCTGCTCCCCTTAGAGAAAAAACGCAAATTTCAAAAAGATGCGGATTATGCAAAACTCATGCTTGAGTTCGGAGTATATTTTTGCCGCGATGTCAAAAATCAGCAGGAGTTTGCCAAAGGAGTTCAATATTTGAAAAAAGCCGCAGACAAGAACAGCATAAATGCCCTCTGGATGCTTGTGAATTACAATCTTAACGGAATAAACATGCCTGTAAATTATGCAGAAGTTTTCAAATATGCTTCGATTCTTGATAAAAAAGGTCAATATCAAGCCAAATTGATTCTGGCGACCTGCTATTTAGGGGGACTCGGAGTTAAAGCGGATCCCCAAAAAGGCTTCAGTTATATTGCATCAGTTGCCGATAAGTATCCCGAAGCGAAATTGGTTCTTGCGGAGTGTTATCAAAAAGGAGTTGGAACTCCGCAAAATATGAAAAAGGCTTTTGATATCTACATGGAATCAGCAAAATCGGGCAATATCAAGGCGTTATTCCAAGTTGGCTTATGTTATGAAAATTGCTGGGGCGTCAAGGAGTACAGTCAGACTGCGGCAGATAAATATTTCAAACAGGCCGCCGATAAAGGTCATGTGGAAGCAATGTACCGTTTGGGAATCAGCAAATTAAAAAATTATTCATACAGTTACAGACATGATTCTGCCGCCGATGCTTTCAAGTATCTGCAAATGGCAGTTGAAAACGGCTGCAAAAAGGCTTATGAGAAACTTGGATACTGTTATGAAAAAGGCATCGGGACTGCGAAAAATTTTGAAACAGCTTTAGCTTACTATCAGAAAGCCGATAAATTGAGTGCAGATGCACTTTATCAAATCGGGAAATATCATCAACGGAATAAAAATAATCAGGAGTATATGAAATATCTCGTCGATTCTGCCGATCAGGGGAGCAAAGCGGCAATGGAAGAACTTGGCACAAACTATTATCGCGGAGAAAACGGGTTTGAGAAAAATTATTTATCCGCAGAAAAATATTACAGTGCCTTATTGAAAAAAGCATATCCCGAAAATATGGAGTCGATTTTATACAATTTAGCTTATTGTTTCAAAGCAAGAGGGGCGGTTGAGGAGTATGAGAAAACTTATGCGCGTTACAGACAAATACGCTCGGCAAGAGAACAAAAAGAAAATGCCCGTTTCAAATGGCTGAAGGAAAAAGCTTCTTCTTATAGCGCAGAAGATGATGCAAACGGAAATGCCGCTTTTGAACTGGTACAAATGTATGAGTCAAAATTGACTGTTGAAGAGAGATGTAAATATTTGGAAATCGCCGCATCCAAAGGGCATAAAAAAGCCGAGATAAAACTTTATTATTTCAGAAATTATCTTTATAAAGATTATTTTGAAAAGAAAAGAAAGGAAGAAGAAGATCGTAAAAACAGAGCATTGGCAGAAGCCGAAAGAGAATACAGACGGCAGCAATATCGGCAGGAAGAAGAAGCAAGAAAGTTCCGGGACGCCGTAAGGTTTCAAGAGGGAGTTAATCTCTTGTTGGATGCGGCCGAAATCATGGACTTTATGGATAATACTTTGCCGAAAGTTGTCAAAGAGCTGAAATCAAGAGGCTATTGAATCATTATTTTTTTTAGGTAATTGCAAAAGGGGCTGAGCGCAAAACCTGTGTTTTTTTGCAGGGGTGCTAACGCCGCCCCCTGCACCCCTGGCGCCCGCGCGTGCGGGATTTTGTACTGGCAAGTGGTATGCGTGTGTGGTGGTGGTTCGACTCATGTGTCGCAAAGTTTCACCCTCTGCCGCCTTTTCTGGCGACAGGAG
>SUWE01000073.1 GCA_015061615.1 Lentisphaerota bacterium | reverse complement strand
CTTTCAGTCGGTTATAATCAAAAATGGTGGTGGGAGATGGATTCGAACCATCGAACTCGGAGAGAGCAGATTTACAGTCTGCCGCCTTTGACCGCTCGGCAATCCCACCAAGAGTAAAGTGGAGCGGGTAAGGGGGGTCGAACCCCTATAACCAGCTTGGAAGGCTGGTGCACAGCCGTTATGCCATACCCGCAACATATTTTATGGTACCGACGAAGGGAGTCGAACCCTTAAGCCTTGCGGCACACGGACCTGAACCGTGCGCGTCTGCCAATTCCGCCACGTCGGCATCTGAACAGCCACAATCAAACTTAATTGATTGTATCACCTAATATAACCCGCATTTCATGTTTTGTCAAGCCAAAGATGCTTTTTTTTTCGTTTTTTTTCAGCTTTTGACGCTTTCCTCCCCGCTTTCAACCCAAAACAAAAAACCGCCCCCCTTTCAGGAGAACGGCTTTTTACGGGAAATCAAATATTACTTATTCGCTTTTTCCCAGACAGCTTTGCTGACGAAAGCGGTCAGACTGCGGCCATCAGCGGTTTTGCCCTTGAAAGCATAGCTGGTACGGGTGCCGTTGTCGAAAGTAACGCATTCCAGAACTTCAGTTTCGACATGGCTCTTGGTCTTGACATCATAAAATTTGTGTTTCATTGGGCTTTCCTCCTGTTTTTTCCAATGCTTAGTGTGTCATTTTTAACTGACTGTTAATAAGTATACTCAAAAATATGCAAATAGTCAAGTGTTTTTTTGAAAATTTTCAATTTTTTTTCATTTTTTTTGCTTTATCTGTCAAAAATCAGGCACTTATGCACCGGAATCCGGAAGAATCTCACTCATGCAGAAGCATCCGCAATTCGTCTACGGTCTCTTTGAAGAACTTCAGTGCATCATCCACCGGCTGCGGCGTGGCAAGATCCACTCCTGCATCGCGCAGTATATCCAGTACATCTTTCGACCCTCCGGCTTTCAGAAATGCCAGATACCTTTCCTGCGCCCCGTTCTCACCTTTCAGCAACCCTCTTGACAGCTTCAATGCCGCCGCCATTCCTGTGGCATATTTGTAAACATAGAAATTGTAGTAAAAGTGCGGTATTCTCGCCCACTCAAGTTCTATATCCTTATCCGCCTTTACTCCTCCGTGGTAATCAGCATTGAGCTGATAATATCTTTCACACAGGTGGTCTGCTGTAAGTGGCATCCCTTCTGCACTGTCTTCATGGATGATTTTTTCAAACTCCGCAAACATCGTCTGACGGTAGACTGTCGCTCTTATATCATCTGCCAGTCTGGCACACAGCGATGCCCGGAACAACCGGTCATCCTTATGCTGTTTCAAAAGATGATCCGCCAGCAGCAATTCATTGCAGGTGCTTGCCACTTCCGCAACAAATATCTCATATCCGGCATAGTGATAGTGCTGATTCGCCCTTGAAAACGCACTGTGCATGGAGTGTCCCATCTCATGCGCCAGCGTAAACGCATCACTCAATGTGTTGTTGTAGCTCAGCAGAATATAAGGATAACTGTCGTAACATCCGCCGGAATACGCTCCGGAGCGTTTCCCTTTGCGGCAGGGAGCATCCACCCAGCGCTGACTCCAGGCATTCTGCATCAGGTCAAGGTACTCTCCGCCCAGCGGTTCAAACGCCTTTTCCAGCAATCCCTTTGCCTCATCGAAGCTGCATTTGCTTTCGCAATCTGCCGCCAACGGAGCGTAAAGGTCGTACATATCCAGATCATCGACCTTGAGTATCTGCTTTCTCAAGCTGAAATATTCGCTCAATGCCGGAAGATTCTTCCTCACCGCCGCTATCAGGTTATCGTAAATATCCTGCGGAATATTTTCTCCCGCAAGCGACGCCTGCAATGCCGACGGATATTTGCGGATCTTCGCCATCGCCACATGACGTTTCACCGTTCCGTCAAGGGTCGCGGCAAGGGTGTTGCGGTGTTTGCGGTACTGGCGGTAAAGCTGATGGAACGCCTTCCTGCGCACCTCACGGGACTTTTCTTCCATAAACGTGTGCCAGCTGCCGTGGGTAAGCGGAACAAGTCTGCCTTCGGAGTTTCTCACCCTGCCGAACTCCATATCAGTATCATTCAAAGTGGAAAACACCTCATCGGATGACCCCAGCACGTCGCTCAAAGTTCCGATAAGCCGTTCTTCCGCCTCGCTCAAAGTGTGTGGTTTTTCCCGGAGGAGTTCTTCCAGACTGCGGCGGTAAAACGCCAGTTCCGGAGCATTGAGCAATTCCGCCATACGCGCATCAGGGATCGCCATTATTTCCGGATCGAACCAGCTGTCGTATTCGGAAAGCGCCGCCAGTCGGGCGCTTATTCTGTCCACTCTGGCGCGGTTTTTGCCGATAGAAGTATCTTCATCGGAGCGCAAATGGGCGTAAGTGTAAAGTTTTTCCGCCAGACGTTCCAGTTCATCACCGGCTTCGATGGCGGCTTTGAGCTGTTCCGGAGAATCCGCCAGATGTCCTTTGAATGAGTAAAATTTTTCCGCGAGCGTTTGCAGTTCTGCAAAATCTTTTTCCCACACAGCGGTATCAGAGTAAAGCGCCTCAAGATCCCAGGTCATAAGTTTTTCATTTTCCATGATTCACCCCTTGTACATTTCCATTGCCGCGCGGCGGATAGCGGGGGTATCCGAACCGGAACCAAGCAGTACAGCGACCTCTTTCATCCCCGCTTCGACCTCCTGACGGCGGCTGCCGCCGGGCAGGATCGCTTCGACCGCAGGCAGCACCTCTTTTTCGCAGAAGTGCCATTGCAGGAACTCCTGATAAACTTCCTTATCCGCAATGATATTGACCATCGTGAAAAATCCGCGGTAGAGTGTCACCAGTATCTTCGCCAGCACCAGCGACATGAAGTTGAGTTTATAACCGACCACCAGCGGCAGTCCGGATAAAGCACACTCCACAGTGACCGTTCCGCTTGCCGCAAGTCCGGTTCCGGCGGATTGCTGAAGTTTGCCTGTTGAACCGACAGATATATCTATTTCCGGCAGTTCCGGGTGTTCTTTACGGTAATCAGCGATTTTTTCAGTACAGGAATCCGCGATTTTCTGCCGGGGCGCGGCAAGGGTGAACTTCAGTTCAGGATACTTTTTATGCAGAGTGTTTGCCACATCAAGCATCGGCACAAGCAGACGGTCGATCTCATTTTTACGGCTCCCCGGCAGCAGGAGAAAGCTGTTCATATCGC
Source organism: Lentisphaerota bacterium (assembly GCA_015061615.1). Taxonomy (GTDB): domain Bacteria; phylum Verrucomicrobiota; class Lentisphaeria; order Victivallales; family Victivallaceae; genus UBA1784. Next base: position 6,271 of record SUWE01000073.1, on the reverse strand, counting down.
GTTTGATTTCAGGGTCGCGCCGGGCGGCTATCACCTCGACCAGCGGATGACCGACAAACTTCGCCTTCAGCGGAGTTGCCGCATAAACTTCCTCCTCAAAGGGGAATATCACCAGCATTTTGGTGCAGATTTTTGCCAGTACCGGCAGACGTTTTTTACCCCACACCCACACCTGCGGACTCACATACCAGTAAACGGGGATCCCCAGTTTGTACATTTTTTTGGCAAAGCGGAGATTGAATCCGGGATAGTCGATCATTATCACCGCATCCGGGCGCTCGGCTTTCGCGGCTTTGAGGAGTTTGAAAAAAATCCCGATGAAAGTAAAGATGTTTTTCAACGCTTCAAAGATTCCGATAACTCCCAGTTCGGTGGAGTCGACTTTGACCTTCACTCCTGCTTTTATCATCTCCGCTCCGCCCATACCGGAAAATTCGATTTCCTCACCGTTGGCGGCGGCAAGCTGCCGCAACTCCCGCGCCAGAGCGGCGCCGTAAATGTCGCCGGAGGATTCTCCGGCCATTATCCAGAACTTTTTCATGCTTTTTTCTGCCGGTCACTCACCGGCGGGATTTGATTTTAGTGTCAATATGTATTATTTTATATCAGATACATAAAATAATGCCTTCTTGCGCTTTTTGCAAGGAGTACAAGGTTGGTAATAATGGAAAATAAATACGAAAATGAAAAACTCTTTCTGATCGACGGGCGCTTCTGCCCCAACTGCGGGGAACAGATCGTGCCTGCCGATATCGAAATGTTTCCGCGCTGCCCGTACTGCAATCATCTTTTTCCGGAAGGCAATCAACTTGAGGAGTTCATCCTCAAACCGGTGCTGAAACGGTGGATGATCCACAACTGTCAGCAGTTCATGCGGTAGAGCCGCGCGAAAGAAAACGGCAAAAGCTGTAAATAAGGAGAAAAATGAGAAACTACAACGAAAATCTGGTGGATTTTATGCCCATGGACTCCTGGCGGGTCATGCGCATAATGGCGGAGTTTGTCGATTCATTTGAAAAAATGCGCCATAAACCCAAAGCCCTCGTTTCGGTATTCGGTTCCGCGCGCACTCCGGAAGATGATCCTGTTTATGCTTCAGCCAGAGAACTCGGCGGCAAGCTCGCCGAAGCCGGTTACGGTGTCATCACCGGCGGCGGTCCGGGGGTCATGGAAGCCGCCTCAAGGGGAGCTTATGAGAAAAACGGCATATCTGTCGGCTTGAATATCGAACTGCCGATGGAACAGCATCCCAATCCCTATCAGACCCATTCGATATCGTTCAACTACTTTTTTGTCCGCAAGGTATCGTTTCTCAAATACTCCACGGCGATCATCGTCTATCCCGGCGGCTTCGGGACCCTCGATGAACTTTCGGAAGTATTGACCATGGTGCAGACCGGAAAAATCAACCTCATCCCCATAATCTTCGTCAACCGCAAATTCTGGAGCGGATTGATAAAGTGGTTCAAAAACACCATGCTCGCAGAAAAGATGATCTCTCCGGAGGATATGGAGCTGATAGAGGTGGTCGATACCGCAGAAGAAGCCGTTGCATATCTCAAAGAGTGCCACAAATACGGCAAAAGCGGCTCAGTGAAACTTAACTGATATTAAAACACAGATACAGAAAGGAAAAAAGAAAATGAGTAAACTCGGAACAGCTTTGACCAAAAGCGCAACAAAGATTCTGCTTTGCGGTTCAGGTGAACTCGGCAAAGAGGTCGCCATCGCCATGCAGAGACTCGGAGTGGAAGTTGTCGCAGTCGACCGTTATGATAACGCTCCGGCGATGCAGGTTGCACACCGCGCCTACACCGTGAACATGCTTGACGGCGCCGCTCTGCGCGAAGTCATCGAAAAGGAAAAACCCGATTATATCGTTCCGGAAGTGGAAGCTATCGCCACATCTGAACTGGTCAAACTTGAAAGCGAAGGCTTCACCGTCATTCCGACTGCCAAAGCCGCCCAGCTGACGATGAACCGCGAAGGTATCCGCCGTCTTGCAGCGGAGGAACTGGGTCTGCCGACATCCAAATACAAATTTGCCGCCACCAGAGAGGAATTTGATGCGGCGGTCAAAGAGATCGGTCTGCCCTGCGTGGTCAAACCGATCATGAGCAGCTCCGGTCACGGTCAGAGTACTGTCAGGAGTGCCGACCAGATCGACGCCGCGTGGGAAGAATCCCAGAAAGGCGGCAGAGCCGGAGCCGGTAAAGTCATCGTCGAAGGTTTCGTAAAATTTGATTTTGAAATCACCCTGCTCACCGTCCGTCACGCCGGCGGAACCAGTTTCCTCGAACCGGTCGGTCACCATCAGGTCGACGGCGACTATCAGGAGTCATGGCAGCCGCAGAGAATGAGTGCCGCCGCCATCGCCAAAGCTCAGGATATAGCCAAAAAAATCACCGATGCCCTCGGCGGCAGAGGCATCTTCGGCGTGGAACTTTTCGTCTGCGGTGACGAAGTTATCTTCAGCGAAGTCAGTCCCCGCCCGCACGATACCGGAATGGTGACGATGATCTCGCAGGATCTTTCTGAATTTGATCTCCATGCGCGCGCCATCCTCGGTCTGCCCATTCCCAACATCGCCTTCCACGGTCCCAGCGCCAGCAAAGCGATCAAAGTTGCGGGCAACTCCGACGCGGTCAGCTTCGGCAACCTCACCAAAGTTCTGGCAGAACCGGATACCTCGATGCGTATCTTCGGCAAAGGAGAATTGCGCGGACACCGCCGTCTGGGTGTGCTGCTTGCCAGAGACACCACCGTTGAGAATGCGCTTGCCAAAGTTGAACGCATGGCAAAAGAGTTGACAACTGAGCTGTAATTTCCTGGAGCATGGAAAAATGAGTTCTTTTGAATTCGGTTACGCTCAGGCGGATATAACCCCGGTACGCGGAATACCGCTGGCGGGGTACTTCAATCCCCGTCCGAACAAGGGAGCGTTTGACCGTCTGGCGGTCAAGGCGGCGGTATTCCGTACCGGTGAAAAAGTTGCGGCAATAGTCTCTTATGATGTCTGTCTGCTCAACCCTGCATTCCTCCGTGAGATCGACAGAAAACTTGCGGAAAAAGGGTCCCCGTTGGCATACAACACCCTCTATTGTGCAACACATACGCACACAGGGCCTTACACAAGCATGCTCTTTGATGCCTATCCGGATGCGGAGTATATGGCTGAACTTGAGTGCAAAACCCTGCATGTTCTTGAACAGGCGTTTGCCTCCCTTGCTCCGGCGGAACTTTATGCTGCGGAAACGGAGTGCAGCACTCTGGCATTCCACCGCCGTTTCGTTATGAAAAACGGCAGAACATTGACCAATCCCGGCAAGCTCAATCCGGAAATCGACCACGCTGAAGGCGGCATAGATCCCCAGATCATTCTGATGGAGATCCGTCAGGATGAACGTCCGGTGCTGTTGATAGCCAATATATCCAATCACACCGATACCATCGGCGGCGATATCGTTTCCGCCGACTGGCCCGGCAGAATGGAAAAAGCCATTCAGCAATCTGTCGGCTATGACCTGCCGGTGATGACCATCATCGCACCGCAGGGGAATATCAACCACTTCAACGTCAATACTCCCGACCCGCAGAGCGGTTACGCAGAAGCGTGCAGGATCGGCAAAGCGTATGCGGCAGTTATTCTTTCTTCACTTTATCAGCTGAAAAAGGTCGATGAGTGTTCACTCGATATCAGAACTTCTGAATTTGAAGCTCCCTATTTGCAGCTTACGGATGAGGAGTACGCCGAAGCGAAAAAGACGTATGAGGAAAATAAAGATGCGTTCATGGCTGAAGGCAGAGACTTCACCAGCGAAGATATCGCCCGGGGAGTGCCGTTTGTGAAGAAGTTTTTTGCAGAAATGGCTATCGGCTGCCGCGAAAATCCGATCAAAGAAAAGCGTATCGAACGGCAGATAATGATCTCATTCGGCAAAGAAATAGCGGTGGTGTCACTGCCTGCTGAACCGTTTGTCGAACTGGGATATGCCATACGCGAAGCTTCACCGTTCCCGATGACCGTGCTTGCGGCTCTGGGCATGGGTGAAATAGGTTATGTGGGTTTGCCGCACCACTACGGCAACGGCGGTTATGAGACCAGTCCTTCGCGGGATCTGGCAGACAGGAGCGTCGGTGAAACGATCATCAAAGGAGCAGTTGAACTGCTCAGAAAATAAATCATATCAAAGGAAAAAATATCATGGCTGAAGGTTGCAGCGGCTCCTGCGGGAGCTGTTCATCGCGCGGTTCTTGCGGCGGTGAAGACAAAATGGCAAAAAAGATGGGAGTTATCTCCCGTAAAATACTGGTACTCTCAGGCAAAGGCGGAGTCGGCAAAAGCTCCGTTGCCGCGACACTGGCGCTCCAGCTGGCGGCATCCGGCAGAAAAGTAGGTCTGCTGGATTGCGACTTCCACGGTCCGAGTCTGCCGACGATACTGGGAGTTACGCACAAAAAACTGGATTACTCCGAAGAAAACGGCATCATGCCGCTGCCGATGGGCAATCTGCGTTTTCTTTCCGTCGGACTTCTGCTTGACGACCCCGATCAGGCGATCGTCTGGCGCGGACCGGCGAAGATGGGAGTTATCAAACAGCTTTTGGAAGACACCTGCTGGGGCGAACTGGATGACCTTGTGCTGGACTTCCCTCCCGGAACCGGAGACGAGATACTTTCCGCCTGCCAGCTTATTCCGGGTGAGAAAAACGCGATCGTCGTCACCACTCCGCAGGAGGTTTCGCTTGCCGACTGCCGCAAGTGCCTTGATTTCTGCAATAAACTGGAACTGAAAGTTGCCGGAATCGTGGAAAACATGAGCAGTTTCGTCTGTCCGGATTGCGGGAAAGCCCATCCGTTGTTCTCCACTGACGGTGGAAAATCGCTTGCCAAATCCTACAATCTGCCGCTGATAGCCCAGCTGCCGTTGAATCCGGCATTTATGGCGGCGTGCGATTCCGGAACTCTGCCGGAGAAGATCGGTGAGTTCCCCTCACTGCTCAATTTCTGAGCATGAAAAAATTATTTCTGATATTTCTGCTGCCGTGCGTTCTCTTTGCAAGAGAGCGCGCGGTATCTCTTTCGCCCACGGTGACGGAACTTATCCTGTCAGCAGGTGGAAAGGAGCTTATCTGCGGCAGAAGCAGTGCCTGTGATGCTCCGGCAGTGAAAGAGATCCCCATTGCCGGAGATTTCGGAAAGCCGTTTGCGGAAAAGGTGTTGAGCTTGAAAGCGACGGTGATAGTGACCGATGCGGAGCATCCGCAAGGTCAGTGGGAACTGCTGAAAAATTGCGGAGTGAAAATCGAAGTGCTTTCCGGAAAAAAACTGGACGATCTGCCGGAAAATCTGCGGCGTATCGGCAAGGTATTGAATTTGCCGCAGGCGGAAAAAGAGGCACAGCGGGTCGCCGGAAAAATCAATGATTTGCGGAAAAATGCTCCGGAAGTCCGCAAAAAAGCGGTGATCCTTTTCAGCGTTGCGCCGTTGATAAGCTGCGGAAAAGAGAGTTTCATCACCGGAGCGCTGGCGCTTGCGGGCGTGGATACCCCTGCGGCGCAGAATGGAAAAAGCTATTTTTATCTCACACCGGAAGAGTTGTTCCGGATAAATCCGGAGATCATCTTCACGGCGGGGATTCCGGAAAAGGTTGTCCGCAAACATTTTTCAGGCAAAGTATTTCAAGCTGTTGATGCGGTGAAGAACAAGCGTATCGTTGTTCTTGACGAAAACAAGTGGTGCCGTCTGACGCCGGAACTTATTGAGGCGGTGCAGAGTATGCGCGAAGCGCTCAGCCGTGCGCAGCACTGAACAAGCGCGGAGCGCAAAGCCGTGCGCAGCACTTACCTGCGCGAAGCGCTCAAGAGCAGCTTGCGAAGCAAGCGTGAAAAGTTTTTGCGGGGGTATGGGGGAGCTTTTTACAAAAAGCGCCCCCATAATAAAGCGCGAAGCGCAAAAAAAAACAACCCCAAGCGGCTTGCGGGCTACATGGGGTCGGTATACCGTCTGCGGCGTGCTGGCTTTAGGGTGCGCCGCTACTGTGAATACTAAGAATACTATGAATACTGTTTTTTTATTTGGTGCGGCGCAAAAAGCAGTCTGAGCGGGGCGTTTGCAGCCCCACACAAGCCCACCCCCAGTATTCCCAGTATTCCCAGATATTATGAGAGACACAAGAGGTCTCTCATTTTTTTTGCAAAAAAAACAAAAGTGGTTTGCCTCTTGATAAAAACGGATTTATGTTAATCCAAGAACACCGAAGTCGCATAGT